>NZ_JCAXER010000091.1:0-219 GCF_059758675.1 Cytobacillus sp. GQ23 | reverse complement strand
TACTTCGGCCGCTGATCGACTGCGGATCTCTGCGTCAGCTCTCTCGCTCCGCTCCTCACGTACTGAAGTACGCTCCGGTGCTCACTCGGTCGCTTCCTTGATCTCCTTGCCGCTCATCGTCCTCATGGTTTGTGCTCTTACTTAATATTAAATAAGAGAAAAAACTAAGATGGCGATTACTCGGTTATTGCTTCTTCATTAACATTATCTAGTTTTCAA
>NZ_JCAXER010000090.1:0-224 GCF_059758675.1 Cytobacillus sp. GQ23 | reverse complement strand
TTCATCAATAATTTGAAACCTTTCGGATTTCAAGACCACTCCTTCCCGTGTAGATTTGGATTGCGCTTTTTTAGGTATTCGACCTGCGCTTTCAAATATGCATTCTCTTCTTCTAAGCTGTTAAAATTCTTTTTGTTCCAAAGTCCACGTTGATCTTCGAAGGATTCATTATTATTTACTTTTTTTACCCAATTCGCTATTTGGGCATCACTTTTAATTCCAAA
>NZ_JCAXER010000009.1:0-171813 GCF_059758675.1 Cytobacillus sp. GQ23 | reverse complement strand
AGAGAACCGCATTGGTTCTCTTTTTTACAGCTTAAGCTGAAACCTCTTCAATTATGGCAATGACCATTTCCGCCAGTTTATTTAATTCTTCAATTGGCATGCGCTCATTAGTTGTATGAATTTCTTCATAGCCGACAGCAAGGTTAACTGTAGGAATGCCAAAGCCAGCAATTACGTTTGCATCGCTTCCGCCGCCACTGTGAAGAAGCTCGGAGCTGCGGCCGATTTTTTCAGCCGCCTTGCGTGCTACTTCCACGACATGATCACCTTCGCCGAATTTAAAGCCAGGGTACATAACCTGAACATCCACTTCAGCTTTTCCGCCCATTTCCTCGGCCGCACTTTCAAATGCTTCCTTCATTTTAGCTACCTGCTGTTCCATTTTTTCAGGAATTAATGAACGTGCTTCTGCTAATACATCAACATGGTCACATACGATATTCGTCTGCTGTCCGCCTTCAAACCGACCGATATTTGCCGTTGTTTCTTCATCAATGCGGCCCAGCGGCATTCTTGAGATCGCTTTCGAAGCCATGGTAATTGCAGAAATGCCTTTCTCAGGTGCAACACCTGCGTGAGCTGTTTTCCCTAGGATTGCCGCTTTAACTTTAGCCTGGGTTGGAGCGGCAACGATAATATTTCCGACTTTGCCGTCACTGTCCAGTGCATAGCCAAACTTCGCTTTAATAAGGGAAGGATCGAGAACTTTTGCTCCAACCAGTCCGGATTCTTCACCAACTGTGATAATGAACTGAATAGTTCCATGAGCAATATTCTGTTCTTTCAGGACTTTAACAATTTCGAGCATAACGGCAAGTCCCGCTTTGTCATCTGCACCCAGGATCGTTGTTCCATCGGTTACAACATAGCCGTCCTTGATGGAAGGTTTTATTCCTTTACCAGGAATAACTGTATCCATGTGTGAAGTGAAATAAATGGTATCTATTCCTTCTTTCGTTCCCTGAAGAGTGCAGATGAGGTTGCCTGCACCATGTCCGGTCTGTGAAGTTGTATCGTCTTCGTACACCTCAACCCCCAGATCCCTGAATTTTTTCTTCAGAACTTTGGCAATTTGAGCTTCATACTTTGTTTCAGAATCAATTTGCACCAGTTCCAGAAATTCGTTTAATAAGCGTTCCTCATTAATCATTTATGTACAAACCTCCAAATTTAAGCTTACTAAGCAAGTATACTCCCAAAATTTTAGCACAGCAAATCAGGAATCCATTAGAGCGGGATATTCCCGTGCTTTTTCTTAGGCCTGCTTTCTTTTTTATTGCGCAGCATCTCAAGCGCCTGAATGATTTTGATTCTGGTCTCACGCGGATCGATTACATCATCCACCATGCCCCGGCTTGCAGCCACATATGGATTGGCGAACTTTTCTCTGTACTCCTCGATTTTTTGTGCCCTGGTGGCCTCGGGATCATCACTGTTCTGGATTTCCCTTGCAAAAATAATGTTGGCTGCCCCTTGAGGACCCATTACGGCTACCTCCGCATTCGGCCATGCAAAAACAAGATCTGCGCCAATAGATTTACTGTTAAGGGCAACGTAAGCACCTCCGAATGCTTTTCTTAAAATAACCGTAAGCTTTGGCACTGTTGCTTCTGAGTATGCATAAAGAATCTTTGCGCCATGCCGGATAATTCCCCCATGCTCCTGTTTTACACCCGGAAAAAATCCTGTAACGTCCTCAAAGGTTATAAGCGGAATATTAAAGGAATCACAGAACCGGATAAACCTTGAGGCCTTATCAGAAGAATCTATATCAAGGCCTCCTGCCATTACCTTCGGCTGATTGCAGACAAGTCCTACCGTCTCACCCTTAATCCGGGCCAGGCCGACAACAATATTTTTAGCGAAGTCGCGCTGTACCTCCATAAACGTATCATGATCCACTACCTGTTCAATGACTTTTCGAACGTCATATGGACGAAGGGCATCAAAGGGAATAACATCTGTCAAATCAGGACGGTAATCATCGTCCTCATCCCATTTCGACATAGGCGGCTTTTCTTCGTTATTCTGAGGAAGGTAGCTTAACAGACTCCGCACCTGCTCAATCACTTCCTCTTCGGTCTCCCCTCTAAAGTGCGCGTTTCCGCTGATTGTATTGTGCACACGGGCACCGCCCAGATCCTCAGGAGAAATTTTCTCCCCTGTTACCGTTTCAATTACTTTAGGGCCGGTTATGAACATCTGGCTTGTTTTTTCCACCATGAAGACAAAATCAGTGATTGCTGGAGAATATACTGCACCGCCGGCACAAGGTCCCATAATGACTGAAATCTGCGGTATAACTCCTGAATAAATGGAGTTCCGGTAGAAAATATGGCCGTATCCATCAAGAGAAACAACGCCTTCCTGAATTCTGGCGCCGCCGGAATCATTCAAGCCTACAAATGGAGCTCCATTTTCAGCTGCTAAATCCATTACATTGGCAATTTTTTTTGCATGCATTTCCCCGAGGGCTCCTCCAAAAACAGTAAAGTCCTGTGAAAATAAGAAAATCGGCCGTCCGTTGACCTTTCCATAACCAGTTACAACACCATCACCAGGCCCTTTTTGGTTTTCCAGTCCAAAATCTGTGCTGCGGTGCTCAATAAATGGATTCAGCTCAACGAAAGTTCCCGGGTCCACTAATAAATCGATTCGTTCCCGGGCAGTCAGTTTCCCTTTTTCATGCTGTTTTTGTATACGCTCATCCCCGCCGCCCAGTTCGACTTCCCTGCGCCGGTCGTATAACTCATTTATTTTCTCATAGATGTCTGCCATGCTTTATTTCAATCCTTTCTTTTCACAAAATTCATATAAAATACCGCCTGTTGATTTCGGATGCATAAAGGCTACATGGGCACCTCCTGCACCAGCCTTCGGTTCATCCTGCAGCATCCTGATACCCTGTTCCTTCATTTCGTTTATGCGCTCCTGTATGCTGTCAACTCCCAGTGCTACATGATGCAGCCCTTCTCCCCGCTTTTCTATAAATTTGGCAATTGGGCTTTCTTCGCTTGTTGGCTCCAGCAGCTCAAGCTTTGTTTCCCCCGCTTTAATAAACGCAACCTTTACTCCCTGGCTGTCCACTTCCTCTATTCCGAGAAATTCAAGCTTAAGCGTTTCAATATAAAATGGAAGCGCTTTATTAATAGACCTGACAGCAATCCCAATATGGTCCACCTTCTTAATCATCTGTTTACCTCCTTATGAATGTCGGAATTCATCGAAGTCTTACAGGTATTTAGTAAGCCCCGCTTCCAAGACTTTAATAGTCAATGCTGGATGAGCGGGAACAAACTGCCCGTAAAGCCCGATTGGTTCAACTCCATTAGCCGAGATAAACTCCCCGCCTTTTGAAGTTTCAATTTATCAACTTCCCAGCAACAATGGGCATATTTAGAGTCTATTATTTAAATATTCGTTAAAAATGTCGAAATTCCTCTAAAAAATTGAGCGGTTGTTCAATTTGATGATTCTTAGTACAATAAAAGTAATAATTGGGACGAGGAGGCATAGAATGTCAAATAAAAAACTAGCGAAAGTGATTGTCTATTTAATGATATTTGCAATGCTTGCATCTACCCTCATTATGGGTATGTCGATGTTTTTATAACAAGAAAATTTATTCAGCTTTCAGCTGCTCAGGATGGCACTTCCGGGCAGTTTTTTTCTGGCGGAATACAATTTGTGCACTTTTTTTACAGGAGTTTTGTGAAATGCTTTTCAGCTTAAACCTAACGAGCAGGGAGAGCTTCGGACACAAAAGCAAGAATCCGAGAGGGGAGAGCCTGAACCCAGCCCAGCTTCGAACAGTACGGGTGAAAATACGAACTGCATAGTCCCAATCTTAAGATGATCCACCCCATAAAAAAAACTGCATCCAGTCAGATGCAGCTGTACTTTTTTTCAGTTATCTTTATTTATGGCACCGTAATCTTTTCCAAGTTCGTCAAAGCCTTTACCTGACGTGACTACTAAGATCTTTGTTCCAATCGGCACCCATTCATATAACGACTCGACGGCCTCATTTTGCAATCTAATACAGCCATTGGAAACATATTTGCCGATTGATGAAGGATCGTTCGTCCCGTGAATGCCGTAGATTCTGCCATCAGTATCCTTTGCGTCAAACCCTATCCATCTTGTGCCAAGCGGATTACGGGGGTCACCGCCTTTTATGTCCTTTTTTCTGTAGTAAGGATCAGCTGCCTTCACAGTCACAGTGAACAGCCCTTCCGGTGTAAGGTCATCCGTTTTCCCAGTTGCAGCTGTGATGACATGCTGCACTTTTTGATCCTTTATAATCGCAATTTCATTTGTCTGTTTATTGACAATTAGAAATGGATCTCCAGGCAGCGGATTAGGCCCCAATGGCCAGATTGGGGATAGTGAAAAAAACAAGACAGCCGCTGCAGCAAACTTCAGCATGACAGTTCACGCTCCAATCCTTTTCCTTAGTTTGCTTCTGAGGTCCCGTTTTGATTCATAACCTTATCCTTTATTCCTCTAAACGAGCTCTTTATAATTAAATACTGTTCCATTTCTTTTACAAAATGCAGCAGGGCGGCACGTGCTTCAAATTCCTCCCTTGTTTTGGGGAGCTCCATATTTTCAAAAGAAACCCTCATTCTGTACAGTTTTTCAAGAAATTGAATGGCTGTATTGCCAGGATGGATATGCTCAGATAATTCTTCAATAAAATCAGCGATCATCTCCCCCTGTTCAACAGGAAGTGCAATGGAGGTTACACTCGGAAGAACCCTTTCAATAATTTCAAATTGTTTCTCTCTCATTTTAAAATAATGATAATATAAATTTTCATCTCTTCGAAAGTGGTTTTCAACATCCCTGAAAGCCAGTGCTTTTGCCTCATCAATCAATTCCATTGTTTCCGTTATTTCTCTGCCGTCCCAGCTGCTTTCATGGGTACGCAAATAACTGACGATTTCGTCAAAGATAATTTTAAAGTTTTCTTCTATTTCCTGCCTATATTCCTTAAGCTTCGATTCCAGGCTCGGCATATAGAGGTTCGCAATTAGCGCAACACCGATTCCGACAATAATAATCCCCAATTCATTCAGTAAGAGTTCCTTTGAAACCTCCCCTGCAGAATAAATATGCAAAATAATAACTGAGCTTGTCACAATTCCATCGCTGGCCTTTGCCATGACAGCTGCCGGAATAAAAAACAGAAGCAGCAGTCCAATTACAAGCGGATGGTAAGCAATGCCTTCAAAAAACAAAGACGAAAATGCCATTGCCAGCAGACAGGCGAAAAATCGGTCCCAAGAAGCCCGGAGTGATTTTTTCTTTGTTACTTTTATGCATAATATAGTCAGGATGCCTGCAGAAACAAAATTATCAAGCTGCAGCATCTGTGCAATCATGATGCTGATGGAAGTTCCCACTGCAGTCTTGATTGTCCGGTAGCCAATTCTGTACCTCATTTATTCATACTCCTATGTTCAATTGCCCCTTATTAGAAGGCTGTTATGTATTTAAATGCGAAAGAGAAGATGATCCTTTGATCATCTTCTCCCATAGCATATATCGATTATAGCATTTTTTGCAAGAAATCCCTTGCGCGTTCACTTTTAGGATTAGAAAAAAACTCTTCAGGTGAAGAATCCTCGACCAGCACTCCGCCATCCAGAAACAGCACCCTGTCTGCCACTTCACGCGCAAAGCCCATTTCATGGGTGACAATTGCCATTGTCATACCCGTATGTGCTAAATCCTTCATTACATCCAGCACTTCCTTCACCATTTCCGGATCAAGTGCAGAGGTTGGCTCATCAAATAGCATAACTTCAGGCTGCATTGCAAGAGCTCTTGCAATGGCCACCCTTTGTTTCTGCCCACCGGATAACCGATTGGGATATTCGTGTGCTTTAGCAGATAATCCTACTTTCTCCAAAAGCCCAAGCCCTATTTTCTCAGCTTCCGATTTTGAAATTCCTTTAACCTTCATCGGTGCGTAGATCAGGTTTTGAAGGGCCGTTTTATGAGGGAATAAATGAAAATGCTGAAACACCATCCCTACATTTTCGCGCACTTTCATTATGTTCGTACTTTTATCCGTAATGTCCTGCCCATTAATCATAATCCTCCCGTCTGTCGGCATCTCCAGAAGATTGATGCAGCGGAGGAACGTTGATTTGCCCGAACCGGACGGACCTATTACAGCCACTACTTCACCATCATTAATATTGGTTGAAATTCCTTTAAGTACTTCAAGTTTGCCGAAATGCTTATGCAAATTTTCCACCTTAATCACTGCGTCTCATTCTCCTTTCAATTCCTTTTCCTAGAACAGTCAGGACCATAACCATAATGTAATAAATCAGCCCGGCAATCAGTATCGGTTCGAAGTAGGAAAACTTTTCGCCTCCCACAATGTAAGCCCGGCGCATCACGTCTGTTACCCCAATGACTGTTACGATTGCAGACTCTTTTGTAAGTGTAATAAACTCATTCATTAAAGCGGGCAAAATGTTTTTCATTGCCTGCGGAAGTATGATATCCATCATGGCCGGCCTGTATGGAACGCCCAGTGCCATTGCCGCTTCACTTTGTCCTTTATCGACCGCCAGAATTCCCGCCCTGATAATTTCTGAAATATAAGCCGCAGAATTAAGCCCAAAAGACAGGACTGCAGCTGTGGAAGAATCAATTTTATAGCCGATCAGCTGAGGTGATCCATAATATATGAGCATAAGCTGAAGAACAAGAGGTGTTCCTCTAAAAACGGATGTGTAGGCATCTGCAATCCAGCCTAGAAGTTTAAATTTGCTAATTTTAAAGAATGATAGAATAATACCTAATACAAAGCCCAGTATGCCTGCCATAGACACAATTTGCAGCGTGACGCCAATGCCTTTAAGTATATATGGAAGGGAGGGAATGAACTGCTGAAAATCCAGATTCACTATCTTTCCATCCTTTCTACTAGTAATTTATTTTCCGGTAAGAATAAAGCGTCCAAAGGAAAATATGCCTTGGACGCCAATTCCCAGCGAATTATTTGTTATCAAACCATTTTACGATCAATTTTTCCAATTCACCGTTTTCTTTCATCTTCAAAAGCTCTGCATTAAATTTTTCAGTTAATTCACTGCCTTTTGGAAAAGCAATGGCAGAACCCGCCTCTGTTTCATCTTCTTCAATTGTGAAGCCGGCCAGGTCTTTATTTTTTTCAAAATATCCTTTTGCTACCGTATCTTCAATCATGGCTGCATCAAATCGGCCTACCATAATTTCCTGAACCAATTCAGGGATGCGGTTGCGGTTTTCCACAGTCATATCAACTGTCTCACTAATTTCTTCTGCTTTATCTGCCTGAATGGAGGCAAGCTGAACACCTAATGTTTTTCCGTTCAAATCTTCCAATGATTCAATTCCGCTGTCTTTTTTAGAAACAATCATATGGCTCGCTGTATAATATACATCACTGAAATCAACGTTTTCTTTACGCTCATCAGTAGGTGTCATACCAGCTAAAACAAAATCAACCTGGCTTGTTTCCAGTGCAGGTATCAGTCCATTAAAGTCCATATCCTTCACTTGGATTTCATAGCCTAATTTCTCACCGATCGCTTTGGCCAAATCCACATCAAAGCCGATGATTTCTTCTCCTTTTGCGGAATCTACATATTCAAATGGCGGATAATCCGCTGAGGTACCCATAGTTAATACTTTTTTATCTGATTTTTCTCCTGATCCGCTTCCAGTGCTGGCTTCTTCGCTTGTGCCGCATGCAGCCAATAAGCTGACTAAGAGTACGCTTAATGCAATCAAGATCACTTTTTTCATTTTTGTTTCCCCCTATAAAATATGAATAATCTCTGCATAACTATTAATAAATATTCACTAAAATGAATTTTAACAGATTTTTATATTTATGCAATAAGGTTTTTAAATATTTAGAAGAAGTCTTATTATTCAGATAAGTACATAAATAAAAAGGTCCCGAAATTCGGGACCTTTCCTGGTATAAACTTAGAATGTCGATTACTTTCAGCGCAAGCAGCCTGCCCCATGCAGATCACAAGCATGCCGGGGCAGGCAAGGCGCTTCCGCTTTTCTTTTTTAAAGCTCTTCGCAATATTTTTCAAAGGTATCCTGCAGTTTCTGAACAACTGCCATAGGCTCATGGCCTTCAATTTCGTGACGCTCGATCATCGTGCATATCTCTCCATCTTTGAGAAGTGCAAAAGATGGTGATGATGGCGGATAACCTGTAAAATAAGATCTGGCTTTTTCAGTTGCTTCTTTATCCTGCCCGGCAAATACCGTAACCAAATGGTCAGGGCGCTTATCATAATGCAGGGAATGCATGGCCGCAGGACGGGCAATTCCGCCTGCACATCCGCAGACAGAGTTCACCATTACTAGCGTAGTCCCCTTTTTATTAAGGGCCTCTTCCACTTCTTCAGGTGTAGTTAGTTCCGTATAGCCGGCATGTGTTATTTCCTGTCTCGCCTGCCTGACAACATCATTCATAAATAAGTTAAAATCCATATTCAAAGTCATCGCTCCTCAGTTAAGAATTCTCTTGACTATATACATAATACCAATACAAAAGTAAAATTTACAATCAAGTCAATTTTTCGAATAAAAAAGTTTAGCTTTTGGATAATCGGGGAAATATAAAACTACAGCTAGATCCATACCCCTAAACTCCCTAGATTCGCCAGTGCCCGCAAGGCACTGGCCATTTTTTGATTTCAGGAAAAAGCTGAGCCGGAACAAAAATTCTATCTTCTAGTGTAGATATTAAATAATTCTTCAACTGCAGATGTAACTGTCCTGTTTCCTGCGATGACCTCGTTTTCGATTTTGGGAAGCAGCGGTTTTATGGCAGGGTGATAAAAAAAGCTGAATTGAAGCTGATCCAGGATCATAGAATGAATCCATTGTTTTGTTTGAAGCCTTCTTCTTTCCTCAAAAACACCTGAGGTCTTTGCGGTATTTTCAAATGTTTTAATCACATTCCAGATCTCAGGGATGCCCTCACCAAAGACAGATGAGCAGGTATAGGCTTGGGTTTGCCATCCTTTGGTAGCCGGCTGAAGAAAGTGAAGGATCCGGTTATACTCAGACTTGGTTTTCTGGGCCAATGCTTTATTGCTTCCATCAGCTTTATTGACAATTACCGCATCAGCCAGTTCCATAATCCCCTTTTTCATTCCCTGCAATTCATCCCCTGCCCCTGTCAATGTTAACAGCATGAAAAAGTCCACCATTTCCCTGACAATCACTTCACTTTGTCCCACACCGACTGTTTCAACCAGAATAACATCAAAACCAGCTGCTTCACACAGCAGCATGGTCTCTCTTGTTTTCCTGTGAACTCCTCCCAGTTTGCCTGCTGAAGGAGAAGGTCTTATGAAAGCAAGAGGGTTTCTGGATAGCTGCTCCATCCTGGTTTTATCCCCAAGGATACTGCCGCCGCTCAAGCTGGAGCTCGGATCTACGGCAAGCACAGCTACTTTTAAGCCGGCATCACAAAGATATGTCCCGAACGATTCAATGAACGTGCTTTTCCCTGCCCCTGGCACTCCGGTTATCCCAATCCTAAGCGATTGGCCTGAATGAGGCAAAAGTCTGTGAAGAAGTTCCTGTGCATGACGGAAATGATGCTCTGCATTACTTTCAATCAAAGTGATCGCACGTGCAAGCACTGCTCTGCTGCCACTCATGATTCCTTCTTCAAGTACGTTAAGATCAGGCAGAGAGGCAGATTTTTTTTGAAACCTGCCTCTTTTTTCGAATTTCTGCTTCGGCTCACCTGACTCCACACCACTTCGCACGATACTTGTAAAATTTTCTGGCTTTTGATCATCAAACCATTCCGGTTTCTTATCCTCAGTCATTTACTGGGTCACTTCCTCATACCCAAGACGGCTGTATATTTCCCTGATGACCTTCTGAGCAGCCACTGGAATGATGGTGCCCGGTCCAAAAATGGCAGATGCACCATGTTCATATAAATATTGATAATCCTGTGCCGGAATTACCCCGCCGATAACAATAATAATATCTTCCCTTTCCAGCTTCTTCAATTCAGCAGCAAGCTGAGGAAGAAGGGTTTTATGGCCTGCAGCAAGAGAACTGATGCCAATGACATGAACATCATTTTCGACAGCCTGAAGAGCTGTTTCTTCCGGTGTCTGGAACAGAGGTCCGATATCCACATCAAAACCAAGATCGGCAAAGGCTGTTGAAATGACTTTTGCCCCCCTGTCATGCCCATCCTGTCCCATCTTGGCAATCAGAATCCGCGGTCTTCTTCCTTCATTTTCAAGGAATTCATCTGTCATCTGCTTTACTTCCGCTATTTCTTCTTCGTTAGAAAAAGCAGAACTGTACACGCCGCTTATTGAACGAATAATTGCTTTATGGCGGTTGGCTACTTTTTCAATTGCACTGGAAATTTCGCCAAGCGTGGCTCTAGCCCTTGCTGCATCTACTGCAAGCTCAAGGAGGTTCCCTTCCCCTGAATCAGCAGCTTTTGTAAGGGCCTCGAGGGCCTCGGCAACTTTCTCATTGTCGCGGGAAGCCTTTAGCCTCTCCAGCTTTTCAATTTGCTTTAATCGTACAGCTGTGTTGTCAATGTCCAGAATGTCAATCGGCTCTTCTTTTTCCAGCCGGTATTTATTCACACCAATAATAGTTTCTTTTCCGGAGTCGATTTGTGCCTGCCTTCTGGCAGCCGCTTCCTCGATTCTCATTTTTGGCAATCCTGTTTCAATGGCTTTTGCCATTCCCCCAAGATTCTCGATTTCTTCAATATGCTCCCAGGCGCGCTTAATTAACTGATCTGTTAAGGCTTCTGCATAATAAGAACCGCCCCATGGATCTATTACGTTCGTGATCCCTGTTTCCTCCTGAAGATACAGCTGTGTATTCCTCGCTATACGGGCTGAAAAATCTGTCGGCAATGCGATAGCTTCATCCAATGCGTTCGTATGAAGGGATTGAGTATGCCCCATCGCGGCAGCATGCGCCTCAATGAGTGTCCTTGTTACATTATTAAAAGGGTCCTGCTCGGTTAAGCTCCAGCCAGAAGTTTGAGAATGTGTTCTAAGCGCCATAGATTTCGGATTCTGAGGCAGGAAGGTCTTCATCATTTTTGCCCAGATATAGCGTGCTGCCCTCATTTTTGCCACTTCCATGAAGTAGTTCATACCAATGGCCCAGAAGAAAGAGAGTCTCGGTGCAAAGGAATCAATATCGATTCCGGCTTTAAGTCCAGTTCTAACATATTCAAGTCCATCTGCAAGCGTATAGGCAAGCTCAATATCAGCAGGTGCACCCGCTTCCTGCATATGATAGCCAGAGATGCTGATGCTATTGAACTTCGGCATATATTTTGATGTATATTCAAATATATCAGCAATGATCTTCATGGACATTTCCGGCGGATATATATAGGTGTTGCGCACCATATATTCTTTTAAAATATCATTCTGGATCGTCCCCGAAAGCTTCTCCTGGCTTACTCCCTGCTCTTCCGCTGTGACGATATAAAAAGCCATAACAGGCAAAACTGCTCCATTCATTGTCATGGATACAGACATTTGATCTAAAGGGATTCCATCAAACAGCGTTTTCATATCCAGGATGGAATCAATGGCAACGCCAGCTTTCCCTACGTCCCCTTCGACTCTTGGATGATCAGAATCATAGCCTCTATGGGTAGCAAGGTCAAAAGCGACTGATAAGCCTTTTTGCCCCATTGCAAGATTACGCCGATAGAAAGCATTGCTTTCCTCTGCAGTAGAAAATCCGGCATATTGGCGGACTGTCCAGGGCCTGTTCACATACATGGTTGAATAGGGTCCCCTTGTATATGGAGGCAGACCCGGTTTAGCGTTTAGGTGCTCCAGATCTTTAAGGTCTTCATTTGTATATAGCGGCTTTATCATTATCCTCTCATTTGTTTCAAACAGAAGATTATCAATGGATGTATTGATTTCTTTCTCCGCTTTTCTTTTCCATTCATTCTTTGCTGATTGTTTTATTTTATGGATATCCAGGCTCTTAAAATCTGGTTTATTGGTCACTTTTCCCCACCTCCATCTCGTTCAGGATAGTTAAGAGAGTTTCATAGCAATCGCTTTTCATATGAACGTATCCGCTAATTCCAGCTTTCTCATATTCAGCACTTGTCTGCTTTTCAGGAAGGCCGGCTAAATAGATGACAGCTGAGGGAAAAGCTTTTTTCAAGTTCCTAATTAAAGGCACTGCCATTCTTTCGTATTGGTCATTGGATCCGCAAATAAAATAATGCCTGAAATTTGTTTTATGCATAAAGGCTGCAGCATGTTCAAGATTGACTACAGAATCGCTTCTAACTGCATTAACCCCTCCGGGTGCCAGGAAGCCTGCAATAAAATCAGCACGGGCCTTATGATCTTTCAATTCTCCAAGGCATATAAGCCCTGCTTGAGGATGAATCCCCTTTTCCTTTAACCTTTTAGATAAAATCCGTAAACCTTCGAATGACTCTGAAAGCCGAACCTGTGGAATAGGCTTGATAACACTATTGCCGGTTTCAATGATTTCCTTTACTTTAAGCGGCTCTTCATCAGGATTAGCATAGATATTCGTTCCGATAATACTTTGTTTTCTTGTATGAACATCTTTTTGCTTTTTTTCAAAAACTTGACTAACCTGATTCTGAACCCACCCTGTCTGGAGGGCTTCAGCTAATCCTCCCAGATCTTCTATCTCAAGGAATAGTTCCCAGGCTTTATCAATCAGTTCATTCGTCAGATGCTCTACATACCAGGAGCCGCCCGCAGGGTCAGAGACCTTAAGCAGATGAGCCTCTTCCATTAGAACCAGCTGGGTATTTCGGGCAATACGGTCTGAAAAAGAAGAGTGAGTCCCTTCCGGTTCATTATACGGGCTGACATGCAGGTATTGGATTCCACCCAAAACTGCTGCAAACGCTTCATTACCAGCTCTCAGCACATTCACATAAGAATCATAAGCTGACTTTGTAAATGATGACGTCTCTGCTGATATAACCATATTATTACTGTCACTCTCAGCTCCATAAACTTCTGCCACCTTGCCCCATAAAACCCTTGCCGCACGAAGTTTGGCAATCTCCATAAAAAAATTTGAGCCTATGGCAAAATTAAATAGCATTTTGGATAGTATTTCTTCGATTTTTTTGCCTTTACCAAGAAAATATTGCAGGTGATTTACTCCTCCTGCCAATGAAAAAGCAAGTTCCTGAATGGCATGCGCGCCGCCATTATGATAAACAGCAGTATTTACCATAATGGTTTTTAAACTAGGCATATGTTCAGCTGCGACATTAGTCGTTTCATTCAAATCAGCGTAAAGTTCATCAATTGAGCGATCGTTCATTTTGTCTGCAGCAACAATAGCAAGCGGGTCTGCTGCAATATATCCTGTAATTTTTTCACTTTCACTTAATTTTGCAAGTTCTTCTAATAATTGACGGATATTTGGACCGGCATCTACGCTAAAAGGATATTTTTTATAAAGTTCTCCCACAGCGATGCTGATCTTCTCTGGATTTGTCAGCTGTTCAGGCTGGAAAGCCAGCGCTGTCTGTCCTTTCGCTGCGGCATCAAGGAGTTTTTCTGCCAGCTCTTCAGAAGTTACAGCACTAACTTTCTGCGCAACCTTCCATTCTTCTCTCAGGTATCCTGCAGCATATGAACCCCTTCTAAAATCTTCTATGCCCGGATACTGAGAAAAGGGACATTCGGCCAGGTCCTCTCTGGAATAAAGCGGTTTCAATTTTATGTTTTCATATGTATTTCGTGATAATGTTTCTAGAGGTTTCCCTTTTAGAGCTTTTTCTGCACTTTGTTCCCAGTCTTTATTAGTCTGCTGCGGGAATTTTTCTTCAATCATTTGCTTTAATGACATATTATGCTGTCCTTGTAGCTGACAGCGTTCCCTCCCCTCGTACGGCAGCGGACCTGCTTCCGTGAAGAAACAATGCCGCTAAAAATTATAATAAAATTCTAAATTCTCCATATATCTATTTTAGTATACAAATGAGAAACAAGCAATGAACAATAAGAAGCCGCTGCCCTAAAGCAGGGAGCGGCAATTTAATCTATTAATAAATAGTTGTATTATCTTTTGATGTGTTTTCCAGAATTTCTTTCACGCGCTGCAGGAAGCGGCCGCAAACCAGGCCATCAAGCACACGGTGATCCAGAGACATACATAGGTTAACCATATCACGTACTGCAATCATGCCATTATTCATGACCACAGGGCGCTTTACAATGGATTCAACCTGAAGAATGGCAGCCTGCGGATAATTAATGATTCCCATTGACTGAACAGAACCGAATGATCCGGTATTATTCACAGTGAAAGTTCCACCCTGCATTTCAGCGGAAGTCAGTTTACCTGTACGTACTTTTAGTGCAAGATCATTGATTTCACGGGCAATACCCTTAATCGTTTTCTCATCAGCTGCTTTGATGACCGGAACGAATAACGCATCATCTGTAGCGACTGCAATGGAGATGTTGATATCCTTCTTCTGGATAATCTTATCACCTGCCCACATGGAATTAATCTGCGGGAATTCCTTAAGGGCTTGTGCAACTGCTTTTACAAAGAAAGCAAAGAATGTAAGGTTGAAGCCTTCTTTTTGTTTAAATTCACCTTTAATACTGTTGCGGTATTCAACAAGATTTGTAACATCCACTTCCATCATTGTCCATGCATGAGGTGCTTCGTGTTTGCTGCGGAGCATATTGGCAGCAATCGCCTTGCGCACTCCGGTAACAGGGATTTCCACATCACCTGGCAATACTGGTACATTTGGTGCCGGCGCTGCTTGCTTGGATGCTGCAGGCTGGGAAGGAGCTGGAGATGGAGCCGGTGCTTCAGTCTTTTCCGGTGCGGCTGCAGCAGCTGCTGCTGTAGGAATATCTCCGGACTCAATGATTTTCATAAGATCTTTACGGGTGATGCGTCCGCCGCCGCCTGTACCTGTCACCTGGCTCAAGTCGATGCCATGCTCTTGAGAAAGCTTTAAGACAGCAGGTGAATAGCGGACTCCTTTTGGAGCATCTGCTGGTGTAACCTGTGAAGATGGTGCAGGAGCTTCAGGTGCAGCTGCAGCTTTTTCCTCTGCTTTTGTTTCAGCCGGAGCATCGTGAACTGCTTCTCCGCCGCCTTCAGTTTCAATTGTTAATATTATCTGGCCTACTTCGTAGGTTTCGCCTTCTTCTGCAATTAATTCTTTGATTACACCTGAAAACGAGGACGGTACCTCTGCGTTTACTTTGTCTGTCATTACTTCAGCAAGCGGGTCATACTTATTTACTTTATCGCCAACGGAAACCAGCCATTTGCTGATTGTCCCTTCTGTGACACTTTCCCCCAGCTGGGGCATTTTAATTTGTTCAATAGCCATTGGGTAACCTCCTTTAGCTGCCCGCACTTTCGCGGGTCATGCAGATCGTGCAGCTGAATCCAGAACGGTCTCAATCCGGAGAGCTGCATCTGCGCTTCTGTATTTATTTAACGATTTTCCTTATTAAAATTCAGCAAGTTCACGCATTGCTTTTTCAACTTTATCCGGATTAACCATAAAGTATTTTTCCATAGTCGGGGCATATGGCATTGCTGGTACATCAGGACCGGCAAGGCGTTTGATTGGCGCATCCAATTCAAACAGGCAGTTTTCTGCAATAATGGCAGAAACTTCACTCATGATGCTGCCTTCTTTATTATCTTCAGTAAGAAGAAGAACTTTTCCTGTTTTAGAAGCAGCTTCGATAATTGCTTCTTTATCTAACGGATATACCGTTCTTAAATCCAGGATGTGCGCTGAGATGCCATCTTTAGCAAGTCTTTCAGCAGCCTGAAGAGCAAAATGGACACATAGGCCATAAGTGATGACCGTGATGTCTTCTCCCTCGCGTTTTACATCTGCTTTACCGATTGGAAGTACATAATCATCATCAGGAACCTCGCCTTTAATCAGGCGATATGCGCGCTTATGCTCAAAAAACAGCACAGGGTCCTCATCACGGATAGCCGCCTTTAATAACCCCTTAACATCATAAGGTGTAGAAGGCATAACAATTTTAAGACCCGGCTGATTCGCAAATACTGCTTCAACAGACTGGGAATGATATAGGGCTCCATGAACACCGCCGCCATATGGTGCACGGACTACTATCGGACAGCTCCAGTCATTATTTGAACGGTAGCGGATGCGTGCCGCTTCTGAAATTATCTGGTTAACAGCCGGCATAATGAAGTCTGCAAATTGCATTTCTGCAATTGGACGCATTCCATACATGGCTGCACCGATTCCAACCCCTGCAATTGCTGATTCTGCAAGCGGAGTATCAATAACGCGGTCTTCGCCAAATTTATCATATAGCCCTTGTGTCGCTTTAAATACGCCGCCTTTTTTACCTACGTCTTCACCTAAAACAAATACCTTTGAATCTCTTTCCATTTCCTCGCGGATTGCCATAGTTACCGCATCGATATAAGAAATTACAGCCATATTCTCTCCCCCTT
Organism: Cytobacillus sp. GQ23; assembly: GCF_059758675.1. Taxonomy (NCBI): domain Bacteria; kingdom Bacillati; phylum Bacillota; class Bacilli; order Caryophanales; family Bacillaceae; genus Cytobacillus; species Cytobacillus sp. GQ23. The sequence goes on along the minus strand of NZ_JCAXER010000009.1, from coordinate 155,262 downwards.
ACTGTTCAGCATATACATGCTTTAAAGCAGATTCCGCTTCTGCATATGGAGCGTTTTCAGCATAGTCAGTTGCTTCGTTTACCAAATTCATAACCCGGTCATTGATCTCTTTTTCAATCGCATCGTCCATTACACCATTTTCTTTCAGATATGCGCCAAAAGTAATAATCGGATCTTTAGTTTTCGCTTCAGCCACTTCATCAGGAGCACGGTAGCTTCGATCATCATCATCTGATGAGTGAGGTGTTAAACGGTAAGAAATGGTCTCAACTAAAGTCGGGCCTTCTCCGCGGCGGCCTCTGTCTGCTGCTTCTTTCACAGCGTTATAAACTTCAAGCGGATCATTTCCGTCAACTGTTACACCCGGCATTCCATAGCCAATGGCTCTGTCAGATACATTCTCGCAAGCAAGCTGCTTTTCAATCGGAACAGAGATTGCATATTTATTATTTTCACACATAAAGATTACAGGAAGCTTATGAACACCCGCAAAGTTCGCACCTTCATGGAAATCCCCCTGGTTTGAAGAACCTTCTCCAAATGTTACAAAAGTCACCAGGTCCTTCCCTTCAAGCTTTCCGCCGAGAGCTACCCCAACAGCATGGGGCACCTGTGTAGTAACAGGAGAAGACCCTGTCACGATTCGGTTTTTCTTTTGTCCGAAGTGTCCAGGCATTTGGCGGCCGCCTGAGTTTGGATCTTCCGCTTTAGCAAACCCTGACAGCATTAACTCCTTTGCAGTCATGCCAAATGTTAAAACAACACCCATGTCACGATAATACGGCAGAACATAATCCTTCTCCCGATCAAGAGCAAATGCGGCACCTACCTGTGCAGCTTCCTGCCCCTGGCATGAAATAACGAATGGGATTTTTCCCGCACGGTTTAAAAGCCACATGCGCTCATCAAGACGGCGGGCTAATAGCATCGTCTCATACATCTCAAGAACTTTCTCATCACTTAAACCTAAATCTTTATGACGGTTTTCAGCCATTTATACAACCTCCTAAGCTAATATGTATCAGTCCGGGCTCCAATTGGAAACCTGGACTTGTTTATTTAAACGGATCTTTACCCGTGGATTGCTTTTCCATCTACAGCAAGGGCAGCTTCACCGATTGCTTCAGATAACGTCGGATGCGGATGGATAGTATGTGCTACTTCCCAAGGAGTTGCATCAAGAACGCGTGCAAGGCCAGCTTCTGAAATCATATCTGTTACATGCGGTCCGATCATATGAACACCAAGGATATCATCTGTATCTTTATCTGCAACAATTTTGACAAAGCCGTCAGATTCTCCAAATACAAGTGCCTTTCCGATTGCCCGGAATGAAAATTTGCCAGTTTTCACATTATGGCCTTTTTCTTTTGCTTCATCCTCTGTTAATCCTACACTTGCTGCTTCAGGTGAACTGTAAATGCATTTAGAAACCAGACTGTAGTCAATTGGAGAAGGATTCTGGCCTGCAATGTGCTCCACGGCAACAATCCCCTCATGAGAGGCAACATGCGCCAGTTGAAGTCCGCCAATGACGTCACCAATCGCATAAATATGTGATTCCTTTGTCTGGAAGTATTCATTTGCTGCAATAAATCCCTTTTCTATTTGAATATCTGTGTTTTCAATCCCGATGCCCTCTGTATTTGCCTGACGGCCAACAGAAACAAGCAATTTCTCCGCGGAAAATTCCTTTTGGGAACCTTTCACTTCAGCTGAAATAGTTACTCCTTCACCTTTCTGAAGAGTTTCAGGAAGTACCTTTGCTCCTGTAACAATTTTGACTCCTTTTTTCTTCATAAGGCGCTGCATTTCTTTAGAAATTTCTTTGTCTTCTGTAGGAATAATGCGGTCTGCATATTCGATTACTGTTACATCAGCACCAAAGTCTGATAACATGGATGCCCATTCAATACCGATGACACCGCCGCCAACAATTATAATGGAGCTTGGCACTTCTTCCAAAGCTAATGCTTCATCTGAAGTCATTACAAGCTTTCCATCAATATCCAGACCTGGCAGGGTGCGCGGGCGAGATCCAGTTGCTACAATAACATTTTTAGGGATCAGCATTTCATTTTCGTCCCCATTGTTCATTTCAACAGAAATTGTCCCTGGCATTGGAGAGAAAATAGATGGTCCAAGAATACGGCCTGTCCCTTCAAAAACATCAATCTTTCCCTGCTTCATCAAGTGCTGAACACCTTTATGAAGCTGATCAACAATTTTATTCTTACGCTCCTGTACCTTGCCAAAATTAATAGATACATCACTTGTCATTACGCCAAAATCTTCACTATGCTTTGCAGTAGCAAACACTTCAGCACTTCTTAGCAACGCCTTGCTTGGTATGCAGCCTTTATGAAGGCAAGTCCCTCCAAGTTTTCCTTTTTCAACGATTGCCGTTTTTAAACCTAGTTGCGATGCACGGATGGCTGCTACATAACCGCCTGTGCCTCCGCCTAAAATCACCAAATCATATTCCTGTGCCAAGTTGCTTCCCCCTTCTATTTCAACGCTGCTTTGCCAGCTGTTTTTCCAGGATATTCTTTTTCAGTCTCTTCACCGCGCAGTACGCGAAGTGCACCTTCAGCCAGTGCCTGAAGCTCATTTTCACCAGGCTGGACGATAACATCAGCTATCCAGTTAATCCGCTCACTTATTTCTTTTACAAACCCCTTGCCATAGGCAAGACCGCCTGTAAGGATAATTGCATCAACCTTTCCGCCAAGCACTGCACTGGCAGACCCAATCTCCTTAGCTACCTGATAAGCCATTGCGGAGTATACGAGCTTTGCATTCTCATCTCCGTTTTCAATCATCTTTTCTACCTTCACGGCATCATTTGTTCCCAGGTAACCAACAAGACCGCCTTGTCCAACAAGTTTCTTCATCACTTCTTCACGATAAAAGCTGCCGGAGTAGCAAAGTCCCACCAAATCACCTGCAGGTACTGTACCTGCCCGTTCCGGACTGAAAGGCCCATCTCCATGAAGGCCGTTATTAACATCCACTACTCGGCCTTTTTTATGAGCTCCTACAGTAATACCTCCGCCCATATGCGTAACGATCAGGTTCAGCTCCCCGTACTTTTTGCCGAGTTCCTTTGCCACTCTCCTGGCAACAGCTTTCTGATTCAATGCATGAAAAATACTTTTTCTTTCAATCATTGCAAAGCCTGAAATACGGGCAATTGGGTCCAGTTCATCAACCACAACCGGATCCACGATGTACGATGGAATATTTAAACCGGAAGCAATCTCATATGCCAGGATTCCGCCAAGGTTTGAAGCATGCTGACCAGCATAACCGGCACGAAGATCCTCAAGCATTGAATCATTAACTGAATAGGTGCCCCCTTCAATTGGGCGAAGCAGCCCGCCGCGGCCGCACACTGCACTTAATTTGGAAATATTGATTCCTTCATGATCCAGTGTCTCTAAAATGGTCTGCTTGCGGAATTCATACTGATCGATAATACTTTCATAAGAGTTAATGACATCTGCATCATGGCGCAATGTCTTCTCCAGGACAGAGATCTCATTATCGAAAACTCCAATCTTTGTTGAAGTGGATCCCGGATTGATGACGAGAATTCGATGTTCTTGTTCTAGCACGTTTAAACCTCCATAAAGAGCGGAAATCTCCCTTGTAAAAACATACTCTTACTCAGGTATTTAATCTGCCCGCTGTATTTTTTCTACTCTGCTATTAAAGGCAAAGACGCTGAATTCATCATTCAGCGCTTTGCCTTTCAGGAATGATAGGCTATATTCACCTGCTTCCTAAAACCTATCTGCGGCTTAGGATATGATGGCCGTTTTGGAGGAATTGTCCGCGTGAATTACGCATTCTTTCAATTCTTTCCTCAACCATGCGGTCAGCCGCTTTATATGTCGGAATTCCATCCCTTTTAGCAATATCAATAACTTTTTCAATATTGTTATATACAGTTTCTACTTTTTTCATTGCACGTTCACGGTTGTATCCGTAAAGCTCATCAGCAACATTGATAACTCCGCCGGCATTAATTACATAATCAGGTGCATAAACAATGCCCATTTCATGGATTATATCACCATGGCGGGTTTCTTTAAGCTGGTTGTTGGCAGCTCCAGCAATGACCTTTGCTTTCAGCTGAGGAATTGTATCATCATTAACCGTTGCTCCTAAAGCACATGGTGCATAAATATCACATTCAACGCCGTAAATTTCATTTGGCTCCACTGCTTTAGCACCGAACTCTTCAACCGCACGCTGAACTGCTTCTTTATTAATATCCGTTACTATTAACTGTGCCCCTTCTTCATGCAGATGGCGGCAAAGATTAAACGCTACGTTACCAACACCCTGAACCGCAATTGTTTTGCCTTCAAGCGAGTCAGTTCCAAAGGCAGCCTTTGCTGCAGCCTTCATTCCTCTGTATACGCCATATGCAGTAACTGGTGATGGGTTGCCTGAAGAACCGAAGGCAGGCGAAATACCTGTTACATAATCTGTTTCTTCATGGATCAGATCCATATCAGCTACAGTAGTGCCCACATCCTCTGCAGTAATGTAACGTCCATTTAATCCCTGGATATAACGTCCGAAAGCACGGAACATCTCTTCGTTTTTGTCCTTGCGCGGATCACCGATAATAACCGTTTTACCGCCACCAAGGTTTAAGCCAGCTGCTGCATTTTTATAAGTCATTCCGCGTGCAAGGCGCAGTGCGTCCTCAATAGCTGCCTCTTCAGATTCATAAGTCCACATGCGTGTGCCGCCAAGTGCAGGGCCTAAAGTAGTGTCATGAATAGCAATAATAGCTTTTAAGCCTGATTGTTTATCCTGGCAAAACACCACTTGCTCGTAATCATAAGTTTCTAAGTATTTAAAGATTTCCATGTTATATTTCCTCCCCGGATTATAGAAAATTTTTGTTCGTGTGAGTATATTCTTTATTGCAATTTATAAAATGCTGGTTATTACTTTGCTGAGCATATCGCTAATGCCAATGAATAAACCTTGCTTTCTGCCGTATCCGCCCTTGAAGTAAGAACGATAGGCGCTTTAGCCCCTGCGATAACAGCTCCTACTTTTGCTTTGGCAAAGTAGACAAGTGATTTATATAAAGCATTTCCAACTTCTATAGTCGGCACCAATAAAATATCTGCTTGACCGGCAACCTCGCTTTTGATTCCCTTATGGTCAGCAGCTTCAATAGAAATGGCATTGTCCAAAGCCAGAGGACCATCGACTATACAGTCTTTAATCTGGCCTCTTTGATTCATAAGAGTTAAAGCTGCGGCATCCAAAGTTGCCTGCATAGCAGGATTAACCGCCTCTACTGCAGCAATAGGAGCTGCAAGAGGGTTTTCGATTCCAATGCTATTTGCAATATGAACTGCATTTTTTAGAATTTGTGCTTTTTGATTAAGATCCGGTGCAATATTCATAGCGGCATCCGTTACGATTGTGAACTTTTCAAAACCTGGAACCTCGAAAACAGCCACATGCGATAACACATTTCCTGTTCTTAAACCAAATTCTTTATTTAAGACTGCTTTTAAAATGCCTGCTGTCGGGATATTCCCCTTCATCAGCACATTTGCCTTTTGCTCTTTCACAGCCCTTACTGACAATTCAGCTGCATGTGCAGCCGTTTCTGCATGAACGATTTTAACTTTAGGGCTTTTAGCTGCTTTGCTATGCTTCTGATTAAGGATTTTACTGATTTTTTCTTCATCCCCAAACAATAAAAAGCTTGCTAAGTTCAGCTTAATTGCTTCAGCAACTGCTTCCAGCACTTCTTCGTCTTCCGCTGCGGCTACGGCTACTGTTTTCTCACCATATTGGGTTGCTTTCGTTAGAAGCGAATCCAATGTCATCTGTTCAACCCCCTTACATGAAAAGCGCAGGCGTCAAGCCTACCCCCGATATAAGAGGATAGGTTCGGCAATTAAGAAAAATCGACGCCAATTTCTTGATGTTCTTCCGTTTATTATTCTTGCAAGAAGTGTGCCAACTTTAAAATGACCTGAAAACGCTTTATTCACTAAACTAAAGTACGCATTTTATTGCACACTATGAAAATTATTGCATGCCACCTTTTGCAATATTGTATTTTTCCAATTTGTAATAAAGATTCCTGACAGAGAGTCCGAGCATTTTTGCCGTCTTGGTTTTATTGCCATCAAGCTTTTGAAGAGTTTGCCTAATCACCTTTTCCTCATATTGCTCGACCAGTTGAGTTAATGATTTCTTTTGCCCTTCTCCACTTGCTTCAATACCAGGTGACGGATTATTGGCCCCCAGATCCGGAATATGCCTTTCTTCTATTTGGGTTTCGCTGTAATTCATAAAAATTATGGCTCTCCCAAGGATATTATCGAGCTCCCTTACATTGCCCGGCCAATCATATGCCATCAGCTTATCAACAGCTTGTTCTGTCACACCTTCTATATTCCGTCCATATTCCTGGTTTATCTTTTGAATAAGTCTGCTGCACAGTAAAGGAATATCCTCCTTCCTGCGTCTTAATGAAGGAATATGTATGGGCATTCTATTCAGCCTGTAATATAAGTCTTCCCTAAAGGTGCCATCTGCAATTCCTTTTTCTAAATTTACATTGGTCGCGGCAATGACCCGAACATCAATAGAAATAGGCTTGGTCCCTCCCACTCTTGTTATTTCATGCTCCTGAAGAACCCTGAGCAGTTTCGCCTGAGTGTTGGCTGTCAGCTCGCCAATTTCATCCAAAAAAATACTGCCTTTATCTGCTTCCTCAAACAAACCTCTCTTGCCTCCTCTTTTTGCACCCGAGAATGCCCCCTCTTCATAACCAAATAATTCACTTTCCAAAAGAGATTCTGATAAAGCAGCACAATTGACCCTGATAAATTTGTTATATTTTCGGTCGCTTGCATTATGTATAGCATGGGCGAACAGCTCTTTGCCTGTCCCGGACTCGCCTCTAAGCAAAACTGTGGCAGGAGTTTTAGCTCCAAGCCTTGCCTGTTCAATTGCGATGGTCATCTCTTCAGACGTTCCAATTATATCCTCGAATGAATACTTCGCTTCCAGTGTACGGATAATCTGTCTGGCCCGGATTAATTCACGATTCAGGCTTTGAATCTCCGAAACGTCGTGAATAACACCAACGCTCCCTTTTATCTTTCCATCTACAATAACTGGGGCAACGTTAACGATGACATCCTTTCTTTTAGGTCCGACTCTCATGGCCACCCCCCTCATCGCTCTTCGCGATTGAAGGACCTTCATATGAACACTTTCGCCTTCAGAAATATCTGCAGTAGCAGGCTTCCCGATTACTTCTTCCTCTTTAAGGCCTGTAAGCCTGGAGTATGCCGGATTGATCAAAATCCCTTTCCCATCTTCATCAACAACGGAGATAGCTTCCTCACTTGACTGAATAATGGCCTGCAGCATCGTCTGTATGTCTTTCAAATTCGTAATTTCTTCCGCAAGCGAAACTACTTCTGTTATATCCTTAAAAACGGCAAAAGCACCCATTAATTCGTTATTTTCACCGAGCATAGGTATTCTTGTCGTAATAATCTTCAGTCCATTAGCCAAAGTCATTTCCTGATTCGCTTCGATTCTCCTTGTCGCCATAACTCTGGGAAGCATGCTGTCTGTAATGATTTCATTAATTTTTTTTCCTAATGCATCTTTCCTCTTTATTCCTGTCATTCTTTCCGCGCTATGATTAAAGACTGTAATTTCATTGCGGTTATTGATTACAATCATCCCGTCATCGGTTGAATTAAAAATCAGGTCATGCTTATATGTTTCATTTCTGAATTTCGAAATCAGCTCTTCCTTTTCCTCAAGTAATTTTGCAATTAAGAAAGCTACACTTCCAGGTATTAGAACTGTATTTTTACCTCTGGCTTCCCTGATGGCGATAAACACCTGCTCATTTCCGGTAACTTCAATAATAATGTCAATACCTTGATCCATAAAAAGGCGCCAATCAGTGCCGATCGGGATGCCGCATTCTTTGGCAAGCTGCAGTCCCTCGGCATCTGGATTGGTATCCACCATGGCTTTTATATCCAGTACTGCCGTTTCTTTAATTATTTTTAGGATGGCGGTACCGCCTTTTCCTGCACCGACAATCATCACTGTTTGCATAGTCTTACCTGCTTTCATTGAAAATCCTTGCACATTTTATAGAATCCTCATGCAATATTATTCATGTCTTATTTTAGCATAGCTGTGGCACTTGACAAATTTCTTTAATGATTTATGATTTCGGTAGGCAACTCGATTTGAAGGGAATTTTTTTATGATTAGAATAATTGCTTTATTAATTTTACTCTTGCCGGGCATCTTGGCGGTGTATGGGATAAAATTAATGAGAGACATGGTATTTGGCATCCTGCAAAGCCCATTTCCATTCTTATGGCTTCAATTTGTGTCAGGTTTCCTTTTCTTGATCATAGGGCTTGGCTTTATAGCAGGGTTTATTCTTTACCGTGATCGAAAAAGAAACAAAGTTCAGGATCGTTTCAAAACTAAATGATTAGTGGGGTATTAAAATGAAACCGTTGCAGATATCGCCGGAAACAGCATTAAAGCTCGCTGAAAAACTTAATCTTCCTCTTGAGCAAATCATGCACATGCCTCAGCACATACTGATCCAAAAAATGATTGAACTTGAGAAAGAAGCAAAAAAATAAAGCAAAGGTTCAGTTTGAAGCATTCAAACTGAACCTTTTTTATTTCGGGTAACCTTTATTAACTAGAACAAATAGAAAGCGCCCCAGGAGGAGCGCTGCAAAATCATTAAAATATTTATTATGAGTCCTTACCCTTTCAAGAAGCTTTATGCTCCAGACGAAGCTTATCAGCTACCATTGCAATAAATTCGGAATTGGTCGGCTTTGCTTTTGTCATGCTGACGGTATAACCGAAAAGAGAGGATATTGAATCTATATTACCGCGGCTCCAGGCAACTTCAATTGCATGGCGGATCGCACGCTCAACCCGGCTAGCAGTCGTATTAAACTTTTTAGCTATATCCGGGTACAGCACTTTTGTAATGGAACCGAGAAGTTCAATATCATTGTAAACCATTGAAATCGCTTCACGCAGATATAAGTACCCCTTAATATGGGCAGGAACGCCAATTTCATGAATAATGCTGGTAATGCTGGCATCCAGATTCTTGGGTTTTGCTTCTGCCTGAGGACGGTAGGATGGAGCAGGTTTGCGGAGAAATGAATTGGATTTTCCGCTGACCTGGCGAATATGGCTTGCCAAATTATCCATATCAAATGGTTTAAGAATGAAGTAAGAAGCTCCCAAATCCACTGCTTTTTTGGTGACATCCTCCTGGCCGAATGCAGTAAGCATAATTACATTAGGGAGTGTACTCAAATTTAATTCTCTCATTTTCTCGAGTACAGCAAGTCCATCTAAGTGAGGCATGATGATATCCAGCACAAGAACATCAGGCTGTGTCTGCTCTAAAATGTCGAGGCAATCCTGTCCATTATGTGCAACACCTGCAACTTCCATATCCTCCTGGGAAGATATATATTCCTCTAAAAGCCCGACCAATTCCCTATTATCATCCACAACACAAACTTTTATTTTCTTCAATTACTTTCCTCCTCGGCCCATTATGGTCTCTTTAATGAATGTTCAATTGAACACGCTCTTTTTTTGATATCTATTATCTATTCTAAATGAGAAATTCGACAATGCAACAAAAATTCCTTTACTTTTTTGAATTTTTCTTAAAAAACCAGCGAAACCTCATTTTTTCTTTTGTTTTCTCCTGTTTTCGACTACTTTCGCCATACTCCTTGCATTTCATGTATATTTGTCGAAAAATCTTTAAACACCTTCATTTTAACATAATAAAAAAAAGACGGGATTTCCCCGCCTTTTTTAATTCATCCATTTCGTATTATGATGCTTTTTCTTCCGTCTTTTCATATATATCGATGCCTGCTTCATTAAGCATCCATTCTATATGAACACCATATCCTGAAGTAGGGTCATTTACAAATACATGTGTTACAGCTCCAATTATCCTGCCATCCTGAATAATCGGGCTTCCGCTCATCCCCTGGACAATGCCGCCTGTTTTATCAAGGAGCTTCTGATCCGTCACCTTAATGACCATTCCTTTTGTTGCAGGGAACTTTTGAGGAATTGTGCTGACAATCTCAATATCAAACAATTGTACTTCATCATTATCGACCACAGTCAGTATTTGAGCAGCTCCCTCTTTTACCTGATGAGAAAGTGCAATTGGCATCGGTTTATCAAAAATCCCATTTTTCATATCCCGGTTTAATTCCCCAAAAATACCGAAAGGACTGTTTCTGACAATATTTCCGATTATTTCTTTGTCCGAGGAAAATCGTGCAAGTTTTTCACCAGGATTGCCATTGCTTCCTTTTTCAATTGAAGTTACAGTTGATCTGACAATTTGTCCGTCTTCAACCACAATAGGTTTTTTTGTATCCATATCGGAAATAACATGGCCAAGAGCTCCATACTTTTTCGATTCCGGGTGATAGAAAGTCATGGTACCAATTCCTGCTGCAGAGTCACGTATATATAATCCAAGCTTATAGGTTTCTTCCCCGTCTTCTTTTAGAGGAGTCAGCTCCGTTTTCACCTTTCCGCTTTCGCGGCTAACAATGATTTGGAGAGGATTTCCGCTTTTGCCCGCTTCTTGAACAAAAGGGGCAACATCTGACATCTTTTCAATTTTCTTGCCATTAATTTCAGTAATGATATCTCCAACTTTTATCCCGGCCGTTTCGCCCGGCGATGCTTTTCCTTCAGCTGTATTAACCTGGTGGTGCCCCACAACCAGCACGCCTACTGTATTTAGTTTAACCCCGATTGATTGGCCTCCTGGAATTACTTTAAAATCTTTTAAGACATTAACATCAACTTTCTTTATCGGAAAACCTGCCAGCTCTAGAAGCATTTCATTTTTCCCATTTTCTTTAGCTGAAAGCGAAATCGAATGGTTATCTTCATTAAGTGCAACACTTGTATTATCTATGGACAGCCCGGCTGACACTGCTTCCGCCTTTGCAAAATTTAGCTGCTGCCCTTCAAAAAGGGTTATATTTGCGGGTATTTGCAAATATTCCTGAACAGGCTTGGAAAAACCTAAAGCAATTAATGAAACAAGGAGAATTCCACCAATTATTTTGCGTAAAACATCATATGTCAAATTTTTCACTCTCCTCGCTTCTAGTCCATCCACGTCAAATGGCTACATCTTTAATTTTGCCTGCATCGAAGGCATTTATAACTGCCATTGACATAAAAAAAGCTATCCTGCTTTGGATAGCTTTTCAAGGTATTAGATCTGACACTGCCACTGATGGATACAGACCTGATATTGGTTCAGCATTATTTTAGCTGTTTTGCCATATGCAGCAGCTCTTTTGCATGCTCTTTTGTCAAATCAGTAATTTCCACTCCAGAAATCATACGGCTGATTTCTTTTATCTTCTCTTCCTCATTCAGCGGCTTCACTGTTGTTTTAGTCCGTCCTTCATTCGTGTTTTTGGCAATAAATAAATGAGTATCTGCAATCGCTGCAACCTGTGGCAGATGAGAGATGCACAGCACCTGTGAATCCACGGAAACATGGTGAATCTTCTCCGCGATGGCTTGTGCCACCCTTCCGCTAACCCCTGTGTCCACTTCATCAAAGATAATACTTGTAACCCCCTGATGTTTCGAAAAAATACTCTTTAGTGCAAGCATAATTCGGGATAATTCTCCTCCCGATGCTATTTTAGACAGAGGCTTAAGCGGTTCTCCCGGATTGGTGGAAATATAGAATTCTGCTCTGTCAATTCCATTTTTCAAAAGGACTTCAGGATCAGAAAAGAACCTTACCTCAAAAACTGTTTTTTCCATGTATAATTCCTTAAGCTCTTTATGAATTAACTTCGTAAGCTTTAGTGCAGATTTTCTCCGCAGTTTGCTTAGTTCTTCCCCTTCAACCATCAGGTCTTTTTTCAGGGCAGCAACTTCTTTTTGAAGCTTATCAATATGGGTCTCTTTATTTTGCAGCGTTTCAATTTCTTCTTCTATTTTTGCTGCGTATTCCAGCACTTCATCGACTGTTTTTCCATATTTTCTTTTTAGTCCATTAATTTCATTCAGTCTGGTTTCAATTTCATTAAGCCTATGGGGATCATATTCCATAAAGTCCATTTCATTGCGGAGGGAACTGGCTGCATCTTCAAGCAAATAAAAGCTGTTTGCCACATTTTCCGCTATTTCTTTATATGAGGGGTCCAATTCAGCGGCATCATTCATATATCCCATAACCATTCCAATCCAATCGAGCCCTTTTTGCTCTCCTTGCAGAGCATTATAGCCCGACTGAACCGAATCAAAAATACGTTCATAGTTGGACAGCTTTCTCTTTTCTTCAATCAAGTCCTCATCTTCATTCAATTTCAGCTGTGCAGACTGAATTTCATCAAGCTGAAACTGAATTAAATCAAGCCGGTGCGCCATTTGCTGTTCATTCTCACTTAGATTCTTAAGCTTTTTCAATGTGCTTTCATATAACCTATAAATTCCCTGGTATTCCGAAAGGGAAGCAGCAATTTTCGGTCCTCCAAACTGATCGAGGAGTGGAAGGTGCAAGGTTTCATTCATTAATTCCTGATGTTCATGCTGGCCATGTATATCAATAAGCGAACTGCCGATTTCCCTTAAGGCAGAAATGGTTACTAATTTCCCATTCACTCTGCAGACGCTTTTTCCTGACTTTGATATATCCCTGCGAAGAACAATCATTCCCTCTTCAATCTCTATCCCGAATTCAGCAGATCGTTTATAGCAAGGGTGCTTTGGATCATCAAGGATAAAAAGCCCCTCTAGTTCAGCCTTATCTTCACCATGCCGGACAAATTCTGCAGATCCTCTGCCTCCGGCCAGCAAGTGAATGGCATCGATGATTATGGATTTCCCCGCCCCTGTTTCACCAGTTAAAACAGTTAAGCCCTTTTCAAATGAGACAGAAAGGGCTTCGATAATAGCAAAATTTCGTATGGTTATTTCATTTAACAAACTTATCACCTCATTAGAAAAGCAGAAGCGCCTTGCTTACTGCGACACCTCGATCGGGGCAGGCGCTCTGAGCTTGAAAAATATCTACAGCATTTCAAGAAAGCGGTTTGAAATGGCTTCTGTGTCTTCAGGGGTTTTGCATATGATCAGGCATGTGTCATCCCCGCAGATTGTCCCCAGAATTTCTTCCCAGTCAAGATTATCTATCAGTGCGCCAATAGCCATGGCATTGCCCGGAAGAGTTTTCATTACAAGGAGATGTCCTGCAGTATCCACTCTGACAAAGGCATCCATTAAATTTCTTTTAAGCTTTTGCAGTGGATTGAAACGCTGATCGGCAGGAAGACTGTATTTATATCTGCCGTCCATTAGAGGAACTTTTACAAGGTGAAGCTCTTTAATATCTCTTGAAACGGTCGCCTGGGTAACATTAAACCCCGCGTTTTTCAATTCATCCACCAGGTCATCCTGTGTTTCTATATCGTTATTAGTAATAATTTCGCGTATCTTAATATGTCTTTGCCCTTTATTCATTTTTTCACCTCTATAATCAGCCGCTTGACAGCAGGCAGAAAAAATTAATTTATAGTGTTTTGTACTTTAATGTTAGCTGATTTTCTCAATAAAGTACAATTTTCCCGTATATTATATATTATAATTCGTCCTATCACGACAAATTCCTTTAAAAAAAGGAACAGGCATCAGCCTATTCCTCTATATTAACCTGCTTCGTTTTCAATTCGGCATGGGCTTCTTTTACAACCTCACCTGTCTGGGCTTTAAGGAGGTTTTCTCCTTCTTCTTTGGTGCCAGACCAATACAGGTGGAGGAGAAATTCTATGTTGCCGTCACCGCCGGTGATGGGGGAATAGGAAACGTCCTTGACATCATAGCCAAGACCCAAAGCAAATTCGATAGTTTTATCAAGAACAGCTTCATGGATTTTAGGATCTCTGACAATCCCTTTCTTCCCAACCTGGTCCCGTCCGGCTTCAAATTGCGGTTTCACTAAGGCAATTGTATCACTTCCAGGAACAAGCAGGGTTTTTAATACCGGCAATATAAGCTTTAATGAGATGAACGAAACATCAATCGAAGCAAAATCAGGCATACCGGCTGTAAGGTCTGCCGGAGTTACATACCGGAAATTAGTCCTTTCCATGACAACAACCCGTTCATCCTGCCTTAATTTCCATGCAAGCTGATTATATCCTACATCCAAAGCATAGGACATTTTGGCGCCATTTTGCAGAGCACAATCTGTGAAGCCGCCCGTTGAGGATCCAATATCAAGGAGGATCTTGCCTTCAATTTCTAATTCAAAAACCTTAAGAGCTTTCTCAAGCTTTAAGCCCCCCCGGCTGACATAGGGCATGACCTTCCCTTTGATTGTCAGCGGAATATCGGCACTAACCTTCTCACCCGGCTTATCCAGCCTGCTTTCATTGCTGAACACCAAACCGGCCATAACGGCCCTTTTTGCTTTTTCTCTCGTTTCAGCAAGACCTCTTTCAACTAATAAAACATCTAATCGTTCTTTCTTTATTTTCATATTTTAAGCCCTTTTTTGTTTTTTTCTTGCCAGTATTCCCATTCTTTCCACAACATCGTCAACAGTCATCCCGATTTCTTCCAATAGTTCATTTACACTGCCATGCTCAATAAATTTATCAGGTATTCCCATACGGTCTATTTCTGTATGATGGAAGCCATGGTCATGTGCATATTCAAGAACAGCACTTCCAAAGCCCCCCTGCAGCACAGCTTCTTCTATCGTAAGAATAGGCAGATTTGCTGCAAACAATTCATGCAGCATCTTCTCATCAAATGGCTTAATAAACCTTGCATTAATGACTTTAATGGAGTGTCCTTGTTTTTCCAGGAGTTGAGCTGCTTTCAATGCCATTGGAATGGTTGTCCCAAAAGTTAATATTGCTCCATCACTGCCTTCACGCAGAACTTCCCATGTACCAATTGGAATAGTCTTAAGCTCTGTGTCCATAGGCACCCCGATGCCATTTCCGCGCGGGAAGCGCATAGCGATTGGGCCATCGTTATATACAATAGCTGTTTTCACCATATGCTGGCCTTCATTTTCATCTTTTGGCATCATCAGAACCATATTCGGCAGATGCCGCAGAAATGCGATATCAAATACACCCTGGTGCGTTTCCCCATCTGCACCAACAAGCCCCGCCCGGTCGATTCCAATAAATACATTCAGGTTTTGGCGTGCAATATCGTGTACCACCTGATCATAAGCACGCTGCAGGAAAGTAGAATAAATCGCAAGGAACGGCTTCATGTTTTGAGTTGCCAGCCCGGCAGCTACTGTTGCTGCATGCTGTTCAGCTATTCCAACATCATACATCCGTTCCGGAAATTCACTTGCAAAGCCTTCAAGCTTCGAACCAACAGGCATCGCTGGTGTGATTGCAACAATTCTTTCATCTTTTCTGGCAAGTTCCCTGACGGTTTCTGACACAAGTTTGCTCCATGCAGGCGGTGGTGCAGCTGCAGGCTTCACAAAGTCCCCTGTTTCCATTTTATAAGGGCCAGTACCGTGCCAAGTGCCAATCCTGTCATTCTCTGCAGGGTGAAAGCCTTTCCCTTTTTTCGTTATAACATGGAGAAGCACCGGGCCTTCAGTTTTCTTTGCATAAGCAAGGTTCTCAAATAAAGCTTCATAGTTATGGCCATCGACAGGCCCTAAATAGGTAAAGCCCAATTCCTCAAAGAACATGCCTGACACGAACAGATACTTTAGGCTATCTTTCAGTCTTTCAGCAGTTGAGGCCAATTTGCCGCCCACTGCCGGAACCTTTTTTAATAAATATTCAAGTTCATCTTTTACCCAATTATATTTGCCTGCCGTCCGTAGCCTTCCCAGGACATTGTGCAGTGCACCTACATTAGGGGCAATTGACATTTCATTATCATTCAGTATGACAATCATATCTTTTTTTTCATGTCCGATATGATTTAAGGCTTCTAAAGCCATTCCGCCTGTTAAGGCACCATCCCCAATAACAGGAATGACATAATTGTTCTCTTTTTTCAGGTCTCTTGCAATGGCCATTCCCATTGCGGCAGATAAAGAAGTAGAGCTATGGCCGGTTTCCCATACATCATGCTCGCTTTCGATCATTTTGGGAAAGCCGCAAAGACCTTTATATTGCCTAAGAGTATCAAATTGACACGCCCGGCCTGTAAGAATTTTATGGACGTATGACTGATGTCCGACATCCCAGATAATTTTATCCTTCGGACTGTCAAAACATTTATGCAATGCAACAGTCAGCTCAACAACTCCAAGATTAGGGCCAATATGTCCCCCTGTGCCTGATAGCTTTTCGACCAGGAAATTGCGGATATCCTGGCTGAGACTTTCCAATTCTTTATTCGAGAGCCCTTTTAAAAAGGAAGGGTCTTTAATTGATAACAGATCCATACTGCGGACCACTCACTTTCGTTTCTTATTCATCCGTTTTCACATATATTTTGGCAATTATGTTTATAGCAGAGTAATGCTTGTTTATTCCAGCGTCCAGCCTGTCCAAAAGATAATAACTTAAGATTACCTTATTACAGGAGATTTTCCAAATGCTTTTCATTTTAAACAGCCACTCACTCAAGCTGGCTTTGCCGGGGAATACTCCCGGCAGCAATTCCTATCATACCAAAATATATACATTGATGACCATCATTTTATTAAACAGCAAATACCGCTGGTACAATTAGTACAGCGGCAAGACCGTCGTTTCTTAATTCATTTTTGTATCCTGATCAAAGCAATAATGAGTATGTATAATAGAAATTAGTGGTCCCTGTTTGCAATTAGATCTGTTATTTCTTCCAGCAGTTCTGTTTGGAGGCCAGTTTCCTTCAGCTTCTCTTTTGCAGATCTGATATGGTATTCGAGAGCCTCTTTCGCGCCATTCATTGTCAGAAGTGCCGGATAGGTGCTTTTATTTTTTGATTCATCACTGCCAACAGGCTTCCCGATTATCTCTTCTGTCCCCTCTAGGTCGAGAATATCGTCTCTGATTTGAAAAGCCAGCCCCAGATGAAAAGCAAAATGGGAAAGAGCCTGAATCGTTTCCTCATTGGCATTTGCCAAAATAGCACCTGAAACCACACTGCATTCAAGCAATTTACCGGTCTTATGCACATGAATATACTCAAGGTCCTCTATGGCCAGCTGTTTGCCTTCTCCCTTAATGTCTGCAGCCTGCCCGCCAACCATCCCTTCAGCACCGGCAGCTCTTGACAGCACCCTAATCAGAGACAGCTTCATTTCGGCTGAAGCGAATTCGTCTGGTGTTTCCGCAATTGTCTGGAAGCTGTATGTGAGCAAGGCATCGCCTGCCAGAATGGCAAATGCCTCCCCATATACTTTATGGTTAGTAGGCTTACCTCTTCTTAAATCATCATTATCCATGCTTGGCAAGTCATCGTGAATAAGCGAATAGGTATGGATCATTTCAATCGCCGCCGCACTCCACACCCCTTTTAACGTATCTTCGCCAAAAGCAGCCAATGTAGCAAATAAGAGCATCGGCCTGATCCGTTTCCCTCCGGCTTCGAGTGAATATAGCATCGATTCCTTGATTTCAGCTGGAGCCTTTAATTTATGTACATATTCTTTTAGATGCATTTCAAGTTTTTTCTTATGAAATTCAGAGAAAGAACTTAATGATTGCTGCTGCAAAATTATTCCTCCTCCGGAATGGCGAAGTTTGTCTTTCGGCCATCTTCCGTCAGTATTTCCGTAAGCTGTGATTCTACATTTTTAAGCTTATCATGGCATAGCTTTGAAAGTTCCATGCCTTTTTTATAAATATTAATAGCCTCTTCAAGAGGAACATCTCCCTCTTCAAGCTTTTCTACAATAACTTCAAGTTCTTCCATTGCTTGTTCAAATGAAAGCTGCTTTTCATCCGCCATGCCATTCACTCCTCAATATCCGTTACCCTGCATTCAATTGTTCCATCAGGGACCTTCAATTTTAACATATCATCTACTTTAACCTGAGACACAGTCTTTATCAGGGCTTCATTTTGTGTATAAGCAAGGCTGTAGCCTCTGTCCATAATTTTCAGAGGACTTAGTGCCTCAAGGGTTGAAATGACCCTTGCAAAATCCTTTTCTTTTACAGCCAGGGTGTTTGCCATTGTTTTGTTTAATAATTTATGGAGCCGTTCATGTTTTTCTTTTGCCTGATCCTTCAGCTGGCCGGGATGATTCCGTACCAGCCTTTTTTGCAGGATATCAGCCTGTTCCTGTTTTAAATCATGCAGCCTTTTTGCCCCCCGCAATAGCTGTTCGGTGATTTTATCAAGCTGTTCCAGTTTTTGTTCATACAATTTTTGCGGATACCGGAAAGCATAGGATTTCTGTACCCTTAAAAGCCTTTCATTTTGCAGGGCAATTTGTTCCTTCATTGATCTAATCAGCCTTGATTGCCTGTTAAAAAGCCTTTCGGTCAGGTCATCAATATGCGGGACTGCCAATTCAGCAGCTCCCGTTGGGGTAGGAGCCCTTAAATCTGCTACAAAATCCGCGATTGTAAAATCTGTTTCATGGCCGACAGCTGAAATTATAGGTATTACCGACTTAAATATGGCTTTTGCCACAGATTCCTCATTAAAGGCCCAAAGCTCTTCAATGGAGCCTCCTCCCCGGCCGATAATTAAAACATCGGCTTCACTGGATGAATTGGCTACTTCTATCGCTTTCACAATGGATGGAGCTGCATGGATACCCTGGACCAGCGCAGGGCAGATCAGTATGTTCGCGATGGGAAAGCGCCTTTTAAGCGTCGTAAGTATATCTCTGATTGCAGCTCCAGTGGGGGATGTGATAACAGCAACTGTACGTGGATAACGCGGGATACTTTTTTTATGCGCAGGCGAAAAATATCCTTCTTTCTCCAATTTCTCTTTCAGCTGCTCATATGCCAAATAAAGCTCACCTATCCCGTCCGGCTGCATTTCTTGTACATACATCTGATATTGGCCGCTGGATTCATAAACTGAAATCGCTCCGCGAACTAATACTTTCATGCCATTCTCTGGCCTGAATTTCATGGATCTCGCATTTCCTGCAAACATCACGGCTAATATTCTGGCTTTTTCATCCTTTAAAGTGAAATACATATGACCGCTTGAGTGCTGTTTAAAGTTAGAGATTTCTCCCTTAACTAAAATATTTTGCAAATGAGGGTCAGCGTCAAATTTTCTTTTTATGTATTTAGTTAGTGCATGAACTGTCAGATACTGCTGTTCCTTCATAACAATCTCCTTTATGCAGAAGCTGCATTGGCCGTGCATCTCCTGCAGAGCAATAACACAGGGCAAGCGCAGACGCCTTGTCCACTCCCGACACCTTAGGAGCAGGCGCTCCTTCTAAATAGCCGGCTCTTTTATCGTGAGATGACAAAAGGTGTCGAAGCTTCCATGTGGAGCTGAACAGTTAAAGCGTTGAAACTTCTTGCCTATCAAAAAAAACTGTCCATCCATTAGCCCGCATAACAGGCTTCCTAAATACAGGATAATGGAAATGGACAGATTTTGCATCTATGGCGGCCATGAATTTAGTTTTTGCTTATCGAATACTCTGCTGCCTTTAACGTATTATGCATTAACATGGTAATGGTCATCGGTCCCACTCCGCCTGGAACAGGAGTAATATATCCTGCTTTATGCTTCACATTTTCGAAATCAACATCACCGCAAAGCTTTCCTTCCTCATTTCGATTCATGCCCACATCAATCACGATTGCGCCATTTTTAACATGGTCCTCCGTAATTAAATTGGCTTTGCCTGCTGCTGCCACCAGTATATCTGCCCGCCTGGTATATTCCTTAAGATTAGCTGTTTTCGAATGACAATAGGTAACAGTTGCATCTTTATTAAGAAACAGCTGCCCGGCAGGCTTCCCAACAATGTTGCTTCTGCCTATTATCACTACATGCTTTCCGGAAATGTCTGCTCCGATGCTTTCGAGCATTTCAATGATCCCTGCAGGAGTACATGGGATATAGGCATCCTGAGATGTCATCATCCTGCCAATATTAATGGGATGGAATCCATCCACATCCTTCTCAGGTGATATAGTCTCAATGATGGCTTTTTCATTAATATGTTTTGGCAGCGGCAGCTGGACCAGGATGCCATGGATTTCATCATTCTTGTTTAATTCAGTGATTTTACTGATAAGCTCTTGTTCACTGACACTTTCGGGAAGGTCAATAAGCATAGAATTCATGCCAAGCTTATTGCAGGTTTTCTGCTTGTTATTCACATACGTTCTTGATGCCTGATTATCCCCCGCTAAAATAACTGCCAAGCCTGGCGTGACTCCTTCTGCCTTTAGCTTTTGCACTTTAGCACCAATACGATCCTGTTTCTTTCTTGCAATTTCTTTTCCATCTATTAATTCTGCAGCCATTTGTAATCCCCCTGTCAGAAAGTCGAAAGCGCTTTTGATAAGGACTGGGTGCTTGCTGGCATCCATAGTGTATGTTTATTAAAGCTTTTCCTTTACCTTTGATAAAACACCATTAATAAACTTGCTGGATTGATCGTCGCCGTATAATTTGGCAATTTCAATTGCTTCATCGAGCACCACATTTGCCGGCACTTCCTCTTTTAAATACCGAAGCTCAAAAACAGACAAGCGCAGAAGGTTGCGATCTACTGTGGCAAGCCTCTCCAGCGTCCATTTTTCAAGAAACCCTTTAATTTCGCTATCAATTGTTTCTTTATGCTCAAGCACACCTGATACAAGTGTGCTGAGATACTCATCACTTTTTTCTCCCTCTAAAACGTGTTCGATGGCTGTCTCCGGTTCTGTCCCGCTTACATCAATTTGAAATAACGCCTGCAATGCTTTTTCTCTGGCTGTTCTTCTCTTCATCTTTATAAAACTCCTTTATAGCTAGCATTAGTAATTTTCATTTTTGAGCATTTGCACGTCCAAAAATTGCATAAGAAGATAATAGCATAAGTAAGGAATCTTCGCACTACAACAAGAGCATAATGTTTGGCGAAGAAAATTATCAAGAAAACTTATAATATTAATTTCCCCTTTACAAACTCCTTTATAACGGATTAGAGAATGAATGATGAAGAGTGAACCATAAGAAAAGCCAAAGACGAGTCTGATGTCTTTGGCTTGTTGTGTATGTTACATTTCCTGTTCGTATTCAACTTCATGCTTTTGGTTCTCAAACATAATTCCTACTACGTGAATGTTTACTTCCTGAGCGTCCAATGCTGTCATATTAAGGAGGGCCTGTCGGATGTTGTCCTGGATTTTTTGCGCAACGCTTGGAATGGACACGCCGAATTTCATCAGGCAATATACATCGACTTTGATGCCTTCTTCTGTTAATTCAACTTTAACACCTTTGCCATGGTTCTTTTTACCAAGCCTTTCGACTACTCCTGTAGCGAAGTTTCCGCGCATTTGCGCAACCCCTTCTACTTCCGAAGCAGCAATGCCGGCAATAACTTCAATAACTTCCGGTGCAATTTCCACCTTGCCAAGACCTGAATTTTCAGGGCTCATTTCAAGAATATTATTTTCGTTCATTTTGGCACCTCCACAAGTCTTTAAGAATTCATTACATCATGCAATTCAAGAAATTTAGTATTAAACTGCCCTTCCACAAAATTTTCATGGCTTAAAAGCTTGAGGTGGAACGGGATGGTTGTATGAACCCCTTCCACTACAAATTCGCTTAATGCCCTTTTCATTCTGGAAATAGCTTCTTCTCTAGTATTTCCATAAGTGATCACTTTTGCAATCATTGAATCGTAATATGGAGGAATCATATAGCCCGGGTAGGCAGCGGAGTCCACTCTGACACCAAGCCCGCCAGGAGGCAGATACATATTGATCCTTCCTGCTGATGGCATAAAGTTCTTCTCCGGGTTTTCCGCATTAATTCTGCATTCGATTGACCAGCCGTTAAATGTCACATCACTTTGTGTGAAATTAAGCTTTTCTCCAGAAGCAACCTTAATTTGCTCCTTGATTAAATCAACTCCTGTTACCATTTCTGTAACTGGATGCTCCACCTGAATACGCGTGTTCATTTCCATGAAATAGAATTTTCGATTTTGATAATCGTAGATAAACTCTATCGTTCCGGCGCCTGTATAATCAACCGCTTTCGCAGCTTTTACAGCTGCATTTCCCATCTCTTCACGTGTTTCACCGTCAAGAGCAGGTGAAGGCGTTTCCTCGAGCAGCTTTTGCAGCCGCCTTTGAATAGAACAATCTCTTTCCCCAAGATGAACAGTATTCCCGTAATTGTCTGCAAGAACCTGAATCTCCACATGACGGAAGTCTTCAATGTATTTTTCGATATAAACGCCAGGATTCCCGAATGCTGTCATTGCTTCCTGCTGTGTGATCGTAATTCCTTTAATAAGCTCCTGCTCATTGCGCGCTACACGGATTCCTTTCCCGCCTCCGCCAGCAGTCGCTTTAATAATGACCGGATATTCAATCTTTTCTGCAAGCTGAATAGCATCTTCCGCATCCTTAATAATTCCATTAGAGCCCGGAACGATCGGAACTCCCGCTTCCTTCATCGTTTCTCTTGCAATATCCTTTGTGCCCATTTTATTGATGGCTTCAGGAGTCGGACCGACAAAAATAATATTACATTCTCTGCACAGCTCGGCAAAGTCCGCATTCTCTGCAAGAAACCCATAACCAGGATGGATGGCGTCACAGCCAGTAAGCTTCGCGACACTTATTATATTAGTAAAATTTAAATAGCTGTCCTTAGATGCTGTTGGACCAATGCAATATGCCTCATCCGCCAGCTGAACATGGAGCGCTTCCCTGTCTGCTTCTGAAAAGACAGCAACAGATTCAATCCCCATTTCGCGGGCTGCCCTGATAATGCGGACAGCTATTTCTCCTCTGTTGGCAATCAAGAGTTTTTTAATCATTCTGTAACCGCTCCTTATTCAGGCTTAACTAAAAATAGTGGCTGGCCATATTCTACTAATTGACCGTCCTTTACAAGCACTTCTACAATTTCACCATTAACTTCCGCTTCAATTTCATTAAATAATTTCATTGCTTCTACAATGCAGACAATGGAATCCTTCGTAACTTTTGAACCGGCTTTTACATATGCTTCAGCGTCAGGTGATGATGATTGGTAAAAGGTCCCTACCATTGGGGATACAATCTTATGTAAATTTTCTGCAGCTTCAGCCTTTGGTGCTGGAGCTTCTGCTGGAGCTTCTGTTTTTGGCTCTTCCACATTCACAGCAGCTGGCTGGACCGGCTGAGGAGCAGGTGCTAACACTTGGGCAGCTGCAGGCTGGACTTGCTGAACGACTGCTGCTTCATTGCCTTTTTTCTTCATCTTAATTTTAGAACCTTCATGCTCATATACAAATTCATCAATATTTGACTGATCTACCAATTTAATCAGTTCACGGATTTCTTGTACTTTTAACATTTTGGCACCCCTTGTTTTCTCATTGCATGATAATCCCTCTATTCCGGATGGATAAAACTGCCAAGGCAGAAACGTACGGATGGGAGGTTATGCATGGTTTGAATTATGACTAGATACTAATATCATACGATAAGACCTTATAAAACTTCAACATTCTATTATGTACTGGATAACAATTTCTCTATCCGCCATATGTTCCATTCTAATATTTTTCTAAATGTTTGTGAAATGTTTCATGGGATTTAACGAAATTTCATCCAAAATCACTTCTTATCCAGGACTATTGTACCATTAGTTTATGTAATAGTTACCAAACTTAAAAACAATATTAAATGGGAGCCCGCAGAATTTTGCAGGCTCCCTCTATTTTTTTATTTTTCAACCTGGAACTCTACAGCCACAGCCTCAAGCTTTCCAATTTCATTCCTTACTTCCTGGATGATATTGTTTGCAGCAGCTGGAGAATGATCTTTGGCCTTAACAGTAATTTGAACCTTCTTGCCATCCGCACGGACTAGCACATCTTCATAATCCATCGCTCTGATTAATGTTTCAAGCATCGCCTCCTTTTGGGCGATTTCATTTAATTCATCAATTTGATCTTTTGCCTTCATTCTTTCTTCAGCAGGCAGGTCAGTTTGACCAAGGACCTCCTGTAGTCCTTCCTTCATGCGGCTGCGCTCGTCATCAAGCTGAAGACGTAGATTTTCGAACATTTCATCACTGGCAGTGTTTGTAATGATCGCTTTGCCATCTTCACTCTCAACGGCCTCCATTTCACCCGCTGCCTTTTCTTCCATTCCAGCAAGGTCACTGCCTTTTTGTTCCGGTGATGTTACATAATACACCGATAATACAACCACCAAACTCAGCATTGTTAATAGCCAGACCGTTTGTTTCTTTAAAAGCATCTATTATTCCCCCTTAGTTTTTTTAGGCATTACGGATACTCTATGGCTTGGAACATCCAATGCTCTGGTTACTGCCTCAATAATCCATTTTTTCACTTGTATATTTTCAGCCCCTTTTGCCACAACCAGTACTCCCCTTATTTCAGGTTTCTTGGTTTCTATGACAATGGGAACCTCTTTTTCTCCATTTCGGACAATCACAAGCTGTTCCTCTTCTGACTGGTCCTCAACCTTCCTTTTGCCGCCTTCCCGATCGGTTTCATCGGTTTTCTGAGTCTGGGTTGTTTTGTTTTTCTCAAGAACTTTCTTTTCTGTGGCATCGACATTCACCACAACCGTGGCATCTTCAACCCCTACGATAGCATCGAGCGCTTCTTTTATTTGAGCTTCATATGCTTTTTCATAATTGGAAATGGTGTCATTTCCCCCAGATTTCTGCTGGCCGAATGCCGGCACCTCTTCCTCCTGCTTCACTTCTTCCCCATCCTTAAAAACGGGCAAGTCCCCGGTGGAACTGTCTTCTTGAAACAGCGTATTGCTGATCAGCATGATGGCTGCCCCAAATAGGAGAACAAGCAGTAAATAATGGAATTTTCCAGGTTTCTTATCAGACTGTCCATCTTTGGAAATCATTTTTTTTATCCATGTGAAAGGACCTTTTTCATTATCCATCCCTCTCCATATTCCCCCCTTCTACCAGAACTTCGATTGAGTTTGCGTCTACATTCCATTTTTGTGCGAGAAGAGAAGCAATTCTTCCTGCATCTTCATGTTCGGGCCCGCTGGATGGAAGAGGTTTCCCGGCATTGATTTCCACTGTTTTAACCACTTCTACAGCTTCAGCTTCTGCATCTTCTGCTTTGAGTTGGATCATGACCTTTTGCAGGTTATCCGGGAAGGCTTGATCACTGCTTTCATCTACTAAAATATCAATGTTAGCAATTTCCAGACCGTACTGTTCCATCAACTCCTCTTCTGCGTCCTGTTTCATGTGGACAGCCATTTGTTCTAAAATATATGCATCACTTGAGGCTTGTATTTCTTTTTTCTTCATTTCTATTAAATTTTCCATATTTTTTTCTCCTGCCCCCTCAAAAACCGGGACTGAAACTAGTGCTTCTTCAAAATCACTTGAAACAATTTTTAAAATCGGTGTAAGAATAATCGCTATCAGCAGCAGCCCTGTCACCATTTTAGTGTACTTCTGAAGCTTGGAGCTGGGGAGGAGCATATCAATGACAGTGGCAAGCAGAACAAATAATATGATGTTGGTTACCCATTCTTTTATGAAATCCACTTCATTCCCTCCCTACCGGACCATCATGGTCAGATTGCCGGCTGCTATAATAACTGTAATGCTAAGGAAAAACATCAGGGAGACAATGGCCAGAGCTGCAAAAACATAGATGATGCTTTTGCTGATTATATCCAGGCAGGCTATGATTGGCCCTCCTCCCAGCGGCTGCAAAATGGCTGCCGCAAATTTATATATAAACGCAATCATTAATATTTTGATTGCAGGAAATGCTGCAATAATAAGGAGAATGGCTACTCCAGCTATCCCCACCGTATTTTTCAATAGCACCGATGCGCTAATTACCGTATCTGTCGCATCTGTAAACATCCTGCCGATGACAGGAATAAAATTCCCTGTAATAAACTTTGCTGTACGGATCGTAATTCCATCAGTAACTGCGGCAGATGCTCCCTGAACTGATATAACTCCCAGAAAGACCGTCAGGAACATCCCAAGAAGCCCAATGCTCCAATTCCGGAGCAGATTGGCAAGCTGTGTCACCTTGTAATGTTCCGACAATGTGCTGACAATGCTTAACAGGGCTGATAAAAATAGAAGCGGAAGAATTACATACTGGATAAATAATCCGCTGACATTCATCAAAAATAGGATCACCGGGTGGAAAAACGCTGCAGACACCACACCTCCCGAAGAAGCAATCAATGCAAGCAGCAGCGGTATGAGAGCCATTATGAATGACACCATAGTTGAAATGGTTTCCTCTGTATAAGTGATCGCCACATGGAAGCTGTTAAGTGCAATAATAATTAACACCATAAAGACGATTGAATAGGCTGCTTTACTGACAGTACTTTTTTCAAATGAATTCTGCAGAGACTGCAGGAACATGCTGAATACCGTCAGCAATATCAGGGTCCCCAGCAATTTTCCATTGACTATAAACTCATGGAACACAAACTTAACCGCGCCTCCAGCCCAATCTTTTAGTGAAAATTCCTTATCTCCTTTAATGAATTCATAGAGACTCCCCTTTTGACTTTCGGGCAAAAATCCTCCATACTCTGTTGTAATTTCTTCCCAAAATCCTTTTATTTCATTAAGATCTAACTTCTCAACCTGAGTTTCAATTAAATCCTGCGGGGATATTGTCTCTTCTGCTTCGCCGGTCTTTGGTGAGGCTTGTACAATTGGTGCCAGGAAAAAGAATATAAATAAGCTGAACCCTAAAATCATCTGCATCCTTTGCTTCATTTTTTTCACCTCTTTTAAAAGACCCTGTCTAATGCCAGCAATATGTGCCTGTCCAGTCCGGCAGCCTGTTATTAGAAGGCTGCCGTCTAGCTTGGAATCATACGGATAATGGTTTCGATTAATACCGTAAGGATCGGAATGGCCATGGCAAGAATAAGAATCTTCCCGCCCATTTCGATTTTTGCTGCAATAGCTCCCTGCCCTGCATCCTTCGTAATTTGGGCAGCAAACTCAGCAATATAGGCTATTCCAATTATCTTTAAAATGGTTTCAACATAGACGATGTTCACCTTTGCATTGACGGCAATCTTTTCAATCATATGGATAATGGCATAAATTTGGTCGACCAAAAAAAGAAAGATGGCACAGCCGACAAATACAATCAGCAAAAAAGCAAAATTCGGCTTTTGCTCCTTAACTATCAGTGCCAGGAAAGTGGCTACAAGCGAAAATCCGACTATTTGGAGAATTTCAATGGCTGAGCCCCCCTTTTATCCCTGAAACAAAAAGACTGATTTAATTTTTTGGAAAAGGTTATCTACAATGGAAGCAACCATGAATAAGATATAAATGAATCCGAAAAGCGTTACCCATTGGGCGTATTCTTTTTTGCCCACCTGATCTAGAATGGTATGCAAAAAGGCTACAACAATTCCCACACCTGCAATCTTAAAAATGATATCTACCTCTAAGCCCATCTTTTCTCCCCCTAAGCTCTGATCAGCGTCCGGCAATAAAGCCGGCATTTCCTACATTAGTAATATGATTAAGAGCAATCCGGATAAGAACCCCAGACTTTTGACCATTCTCTCGTATTTTGCTTGTCTGTCTTGCGCATCAGCTTCTTCACGTTCCAGATGGGAAAGGGTCAGCATAATCTGCTTTTGCTGTGAAAGGCGGTCATGTCTTCCAAGTGTTTCGCCAAATTGCTTCATGATCTCAAATTCCCCTTGTTTAAAAGCGGTCATGCTCCATATTTCCTCCAAACTTTCTTCCCATGCATCCTTTACTGTCGTCTCTGATTCGGTAAGTTTTTTTGCAAAGGATTCAAAGATACAGGATAAAGGCTTGGAAAGCTGGGCCGAAAGCCGTCTGGCTGCTTCATGAAGGGGTGTGTGGCCATACATAATTTCAGCTTCTAAGGATTGCAGTGCCGATTTCAGCTGACGAAGCTGGCGCGGCCGTTCGGTCAGATGCCTTGAGGCCTCAAAGCCTGCCCATGTTGTTGCAATAATAATCAAAGCAGCTCCTATAAGCTTCATCATTTACATCACGCCCGCTTGATGCTGATATCCCGCACCGTCTGAGTTTCGAATGCTGACAATGCTGCCAGGTCCATCTTTTCTGCTCAATTCAATAAATCGCTGAAAAATACCCATTTCAAGTAACGCCTGTAAAGTAGGGCGCCTCTTAATTTCCTCCAGGGAATTTCCATGTGTAGTCATAATCAGCTTTATTCCGGCATTTACTGCCTCCATTATGGCTTCAGCATCTTCA
Organism: Cytobacillus sp. GQ23; assembly: GCF_059758675.1. Lineage (NCBI taxonomy): Bacteria > Bacillati > Bacillota > Bacilli > Caryophanales > Bacillaceae > Cytobacillus > Cytobacillus sp. GQ23. Next base: position 126,775 of record NZ_JCAXER010000009.1, on the reverse strand, counting down.
AGCCTGCCAATTTCATCGACTACCAGAACCTCAGGGCTCATGGAACGAATCATCATCATCATTCCCTCAGCTTTGGGACAGGCATCAAGGACATCAATTCTGTTTCCAAAAGTCATCTGCGGGATTCCATTGACACATCCTGCTATTTCGGAGCGTTCATCCACAATCCCAACCTTACTTGCAGGGAGGTCACTGCTTGGATCACCAGATGAAATGATTCTTGCAATATCACGAAGCAATGTAGTCTTGCCAGTCTGCGGCGGTCCAATGATCATGGTATGCATCCAGCCATTTCTGTAAATCCTCGGAATCAGCTTTTGGGCAATGCCAACTTTCTCTCTGGCAATTCTAATGTTAAAAGAGGAAATATCCCGGATCGCCTTAACCTTGCCTTGCTCAAGAATGACCTTTCCGGCAAGCCCAACCCGATGGCCGCCCTCAATTGTGATATAACCTCTTTTAAGCTCTTCCTCGAGTGTGTAAATTGAGAAATGGCTTATTTTATTTAGTAAATGCACGGCATCCTCTGATTCAACTATATAAGGGAGAAAATGGGGTACTCCCCTCGCTGTTAATTCAATAGGCCTCGAAATTCGAACCCTGATTTCCTCCAGATCCTTTAAGATGTTCGGAGGGATTCTCTGTAATTGTTCGGCAATTTTTTTCGGCAAAAAGGCTATAATCGTATCCACGTCTGCTCCTCCTTTTTCACAATCTGATTTCGGACTAGCTTCTCATTATTTAAAATGTATGCCTGCAGCAAAACAATATGACTTAGATTTGCAAGCTTCACATTTATTTAGTACAAGCTATTGCCTGATTAAAAAGATGTCTTTCTTCAAAAAATATTCAAAACGAATATAATGAAAGGCTGGTGCCCGTTATGAAAACAAAATGCATATACATTATGGTTATCTTTCAGCTGATTGTTCTTGGTTTCTTTACTGCAGAAGGAAGGGCTCATCAGAAAAATACAAAAGGACCGCAAAATGTCATTCTGTTGATTGGCGATGGAATGGGAATGGGCCAGATAGAAATTGCAAGAAAGCTGGAGTACGGGAAGGACGGGAGGCTGTTCATGGAATCTCTCCCGCACACCGCATTAGTGCATACCGAATCTGCCAATAATCTTGTGACAGATTCAGCTGCCGGCGGTACGGCTCTTGCAACTGGAAGAAAAACGAATAATGGAATGATCGGAGTTACGCCTGATGGGAAGGAAGCAGACAGTATTCTGGATTTATTCAAGAAAAACGGTAAAAAAGCAGGGATAATATCCACCAATACAATTACAGATGCAACACCTGCAGCCTTTACAGCAAGTGTTTCAAACAGATGGTCGGGACAGGAGGAAATTGCACGCCAGCAGCTTGAATCCGGGGTAGACGTGCTGCTTGGAGGCGGCAGAGCATACTTCAAACCGGAAAAGCAAAGCGGGAGGGATTTATTGAAAGAGGCAAAGCAAAAGGGATATGCTTATGCAGTGAATCGGGAAGAATTGCTGTCTGCGAAAGGCTCAAAGCTGCTTGGCTTGTTTAACGAGGGATATATGAACTTTAAATCGGACCGGCAAATACTGGAGAGCAAAGAACCCAGCTTAAAAGAAATGACTGAAAAAGCAATCGATATCCTCTCAAAAGGAGAACAGGGATTTTTCCTCATGGCCGAGGGAGCAAGAATTGATCATGCTTCACACGCTGGTGATATTACAGGCATCTGGAAAGAAACGATTGAGTTTGATGAAGCTGTCAAATTTGCCGTCGAATGGGCACAAAAGGACAAAGAAACTTTGGTGCTGATTGTCGCAGATCATGAAACCATGGGGATATCTGCATCAGAACCGCTGGATATACACCATTTAAAGGAAGTTAAGGCATCTCCGCAATATATGGCCAGTCAATTGGCAAAAGATGATAATAGGGGCATTTATCGGTCAGAAAGTGTGAAGAATGTTTTAAAAAAGTATGCAAATATTGACTTAACTGAGATGGAAATAGAATCATTTAATCGGAAGCTTCAGAACACAGACAGCCAGGTTTATCCTCAATCCTTAGCAGCATGGGAAATAGGGAGCCTGATTGCTGAGAAATATCATGGGGGTATTTTAACGGGTACAGTAAGAGCTCTTAGCTCTACCGGCGGCCACACAGGCAATATGATTCCTTTATTTGCTTATGGCAATGGGAGCGAAGCTTTTACAGGAGTGCTGGAGAATACGGATATCCCGAAAAAGATTGCCGGACTGATGGATTACAGCTGGCATTAATGTAAATACGCATTTTTTCTCTTTCTCCCGCGTAATTCTAGAAAGATACATTAATGAAAGCGGGGAATGAAAGTTATGTATTATTATCAGCCATTTGTCCGCAATACTGTACAGAGTGGGAGCCATTTCAGATCCAAGCCAAATACATTAAGGGTTTCAGGTGAGGGAAAGTTAGCTGCACAGCCAGATCTGGCTAATATAAAGCTGGGAGTTATAACAGAAGATCAGGAGCTTCAAAAAGCACAGGGGCAGAATACTGCTGCCATTTCAAATATCCAAAAATCTCTTAATGCCATAGGAATAACAGATAAGCAAGTTCAAACGTCAGATTTCACTATTTTTCCACAGTATGATTTTGTGGATGGCAAGCAAATATTCCGCGGTTACAGAGTTGAGCATATACTCGGCATTACTGTTGCTGAATTAGATAATGCAGGACTTGTTGTGGATACAGGAGTGGAAAACGGTGCAAACACGGTTAGAGAAATTACTTTCGAAACTGAAACTCAGCAGGATTTGTACCAGCAGGCTTTAAACGCGGCTGTAATGGATGCTTACAAAAAGGCTAAAACAATCGCTGCTGCACTAAATGTACAATTGATCAGCACCCCAGTATCCGTGACAGAAGGAACTTTAGGGATGGAGCAGCCTGTATCTATACAATCCTCCGCTTTTGTCAAAAGTGCCGTCAGCACACCGATCCAGCCTGGCACCATAGAAATTGAAAGTCGCATCACGGCTGAGTTCATATATTACAGCTAGGAAGCTTCTGCTTATAATCATGGAAAAGAAGCTAATACTAATAAGGTGTCGAGGAATTCTATAGAAATGAGGTTATGAGATGAATGAAAATCTGGATGAATTTTTAAAGAATCAGAAAAAAGGCGACAGGGCTTATCTGGGAGGAACCCGTGATAACAGAACTGCTCCTGCATCTGACCCTGACTATAATAATCGCAATGACACTGACATATCCCCCGGCGCTGAGGGCAGGAAATATAAAGGATAAAAAAATCCCGATTGCTCGGGATTTTTTCCATTTATGCACGTGAAACGTATGAACCATCAGTTGTATTGATGATCAATTTATCCCCTTCATTAACAAAGAAAGGAACTTGTACAGTCAGGCCTGTTTCAACTGTTGCAGGCTTTGTTCCGCCGGATGCAGTATCCCCTTTAATGCCTGGTTCTGTTTCTGTTACTGTAAGTTCAACAGAGTTAGGAAGCTCGATTCCAAGAGACTCTCCCTGATAAAGCATAATAGCGACTTCCATGTTTTCTTTTAAGAATTTTAATTCATACTCAATTGCTGATGCAGGCAGCTCGATCTGCTCATAAGATTCATTATCCATGAAAACATGCTGATCTCCATTTGCATATAGGTATTGCATTTTACGGTTATCGATTTGTGCCTTCGCTACTTTTTCTCCTGCACGGAAGGTTTTTTCCTGAATGGCACCAGTGCGAAGATTCCGCAGTTTGGATCGTACAAAAGCCGCTCCTTTTCCCGGTTTTACGTGCTGGAAATCCATTACACGCCATATGCCGTTATCAACTTCAATTGTCAAACCCGTACGAAAATCGTTTACTGAAATCATGAGTGTGTCCTCCTAATGTGTACATTTAAAGAATAATTAATTCTTTAGTAGAATGAGTAAGTGTTTCATTATGATCGTTTGTTATGACTGTATCATCCTCAATTCGGACACCGCCAATTCCCGGTATGTATATGCCCGGCTCCACTGTTACGATCATTCCGGGCTCAAGGATAACATCAGACTTAAAGGATAATGCAGGACCTTCATGGACTTCAAGGCCGATGCCGTGTCCCGTAGAATGGCCAAAATATTCGCCATAGCCTTTGCCTGCAATATAATCACGAGTTAAGGCATCTGCCTCTTTGCCGCTCATTCCAGGTTTGATGCCTTCCATCCCCCGCTCTTGAGCTTCCTGCACAATTCCATAGATTTCTTTCAGCTTATCTTCTGGTTCTCCAACAGCAATTGTGCGGGTAATATCAGAAACATACCCTTTATAATAAGCACCGAAGTCAAGAGTGACAAAATCGCCTTTTTCAATTACCTTATCACTGGCGACTCCATGCGGAAGAGCAGAACGGTACCCGGATGCTACGATAATGTCAAACGATGATGAATCTGCACCCGCTTTTCTCATAAAGAATTCTAATTCATTCGAAACTTCCAGTTCAGTAATACCTGGCCGAATGACATCAAGAATATGTTTAAACGCAGCATCTGCAATGTCTGCCGCCACCTTTATTATCTTAATCTCTGAATCGTCCTTTATCAAGCGTAACTTTTCAATAGTGTCAGAAACAGGGATCAGCTCAGCGTTAACAGCTTTATCATAGGCTTTATAGGAAGCAAAAGTAACATGATTCTCTTCAAAACCAAGCCTTTTGATTCCGAGCTGTTTTGCCTGTTTGGCGACTTCTTCCGGAATTGCACCAGTATGCTTCACAATTTCATATCCTTCACATTGTTTAGCAGCCTGTTCCGTGTAGCGGAAATCGGTTATGAAGAGTGCTTTATCCGCACTGATGAGCACGACGCCCGATGAACCGGTAAACCCTGTCATATAACGGCGATTGTAGGTGCTGGTAATCAGCATGCCATCTATCCCAGACTCTGTAAAACGCGCTCGCAATTTTTGTATTTTCTCCATTTTATTCTCTCCCCTTGTCAAAATCCATTAAGGCATAAAACGCCAGTTCATACCCTTTAAAGCCGAGGCCGACTATTTGTCCCATTGAAGCGGGGGCAATGACAGAAATATGCCTGAATTCTTCTCTGGCATGAACATTTGAAATATGTACTTCGATCACAGGAATCTGAATTCCTGCAACAGCATCCCTTATTGCATAACTATAATGGGTAAATGCTCCGGGATTGAAAATTATACCCTGTGTGCCATCTTCATTGGCAAGGTGAAGCTTATCAATAAGTTCACCTTCGTGATTTGACTGAAAACAGATCACTTCTGTTTCATATGAAGCACCCAACGCCTTCATTTTTTGCTCGAGATGATCAAGTGTTTCTTTTCCATAAACACCTGGTTCCCTTTTGCCGAGCAGGTTTAAATTCGGCCCATTTAACAGGAGTATTTTCCCCATATTCAACCACCTTTTTAACAATTGCTTACAGGCTTTCCCTTCTCTTTAATATCCTGCTGACAGCACTGAAAAAGAATGCCCACTTAAGAACATTCTATCATAAAGCAAACTTTCATACAGTTCTGACGTATAGCACTTTTCGCTTTATTTTTCATTATTCCCTCCATTGACATTAGCCTTCAGCTCATACTGATTTAATCTTCATTTACGAATGATAACTCTTGTTTAGGCTCTTTTTTAAAGACTCTTTCGTATAAATTGTTTTTCACTCATCAATGTTGTCCGTTGATTGCAGCGAGGGGATGCACCCTTTCCGCAGCGCGGGCGCTGAGCCTCCTCGTTGCTTCGAGTCTGCGGGATCTCACCTGTCCCGCTGCTCCCGCTGGACATTGAATAGGCTGCCTTGGGTTCACACCGCACGAAGAAAATGCGCATGTACTTTCGAGGACACCTTACGCTGCAATCAACTCAGTAAATATAATTCAAATAGCAACAAACTTTGCGAAAACATCCAATCCATTAAATTATTTCTGGATCAGTGCGGGCCTTTTTTTCATCTTCAGTTTTGCCTTTGAGTTCATGAGCTTCATATGAAATGGAATACCCAACAAATACACCAAATAAAATATAGAAACAAATTGAGGTAATTATTGTATTTCGCTCAAGCTCCCAAAACGGGCTGATGCCCGGGAAGATAGGGTTGAGTATAAAAAATACCAGTAAAAAAAGGGCAATTCCATAGCCTGCTCCGACCAAAATACTTTGAAATCTCCGCAGCGCTGCATAATAAATCAGGGCAGCTATAATAGATATTCCGCCTATCAGGAAGATCGAGATCATTGTCCCCAGCCATCCCTCTTTCCATGCTCCAATCGTCCAGGGCTCGAGAATGACATTTGGGCGAATTTCCGTGAAATTAAACACATAAGCAAGATAGGCCAGTCCGCTCCAAAGAATGCCTCCAACCAATCCGGTAATGACCACCATTGCCATAAAAGACATTGGTTTTTCCCTTTGATTCTGTTCCAAGCGCTCTTTTTCTTCTGCCACTTTGCGCCACCTCCTTTTCCTATTATGTCCACACACAATTATTCCATTGCATCAATTTCAATTAAAAGCATCCTGAATAATTTCCGCTGCAAAAACCATATATATTTTTATATATTTTCCTTTAATATAGAGGTTTTATGGGATTTTAAGTCGAATAAAATAATTAAGGATGAAGCTCTATAATTTTTGCTTATTTCCGGTTATGCGAGTTCCGGGACTGGGGTGCAGAGCATAAATTTAAGTATAAGCAATATTCCCGATAATATGGAAAACCTTACTAAGCCTCATGAAAAGTTAATGTTCCTCTGTTTAAATTGTAAAGAAATAGGAAAATAAAAAAATAAAGACTACTTTCATTAATTATTTCGATAAACTTTAGCTTATAGAGTTTAAAAGCTTATAAAATTGCTCATCATGCTTTTAGGGAGGTGGCTTTCTTGAAAAAACCATTTACATTTTATATTGTCTCCGGTCTCATAATTCTAGCTGTTATCGGAGTTGCCGTCAGCCTGATCTCAAATCCTGCCGGTTTTTTGCAGAGAATAGCTGTCATTGTTATCATTGGAGCTGCAGTATACTTTCTTTTTCAGCGCTTTAACAGATATAATCCCTCAAAGCGAGAGCAGCGAGCTTTTATAAAGGCAGCCAAAAAATCAAAAAGACGTTTTAATAATAATAAAGAATCTGGCACTGCCAATGGAAGAAAGGGATCTGTCGGATCGATTACTTCCATTAAAAAGTCCAGAAAAAAATCCTCTCCACATTTGACAGTCATAGAAGGCAAAAAAGGCAAAAAGAAAAATCGAGCCTCCCTATAATCAGGGCTCGATTTTTTATGTTGATAATATTTTTGACTTATAGCTCCTGGCTTTTATTATTAGTAGCTCCATGATGTAAAAAACTGCTCCGCACATTGTCTGCCATGCTCCAGGAGGTCTTTTTTCTTCTTCTCGGTAATATTAAATTCCACAGTCAATACACCATCCGTTGGAATGAAAATAATGTTTTGTGCATGCTTTCTCGAGATGTATCTTGCATCATGCGCGTCCTTCATCGTTTCAAAAAGCGCCGCGTACATTTGTATGGCGTTGTCGATTTTGTTAGGAGGCCGTTCACTTAGCTCATGGCTTAACTTTATCCCGAGCACAGGCCTCGTCTTTTTCACACTTTCCTTATCAAAAAGCCACATCGGAAAATTGCTTAAAACTCCGCCATCCACAATGACACTTGTACTGCTGTATCCCTTCAGTTTAACCGGCTCAAAAAAATACGGGAGACTGCAGCTCATTCTGATTGCTTTGGCTACCGGAAATGAAGCTGGATCAATGCCATAATTCACAAGGTCATCAGGCAGTACAACCAGTCTTCCATTGGTCAGGTCAGATGCTATGACTCTAAGGGAATCAGGCGGCAGATCTGAAAATGTTTTAATCCCCCTGTCGGCTAATTTCTGAGCCATCCAGCTTTCCAGCTCAGCTCCTTTATATAACCCCAGATGCCAATACAAGTTAAGCCATTTACCCACTGCAAAGGGGATAAACGTCTTTCTTTCATCAAGAAGCTTTCGGATTTCAAATTCATCGACGAGCTGATATATTTCCTCACTGGTGTAATTGGCAGCTATTAATGCAGCCACAATGGATCCTGCACTTGTACCAGCAACCCGTTTGAAGCGAAATCCCTTTTTATGAACCACATCATATGCGCCGATTAAGGCAAATCCTTTGATGCCTCCCCCTGAAAAAACCCCATCTATATACATGAAAGCCACTCCTGTCGATGTACTTGCTCATAGAGGAACCTTTACTTATACATCTTTAATCAGGAGCTTTTTAAAATAGTACGGCTGACAAGCAAAATTTAATAATTACGTAAAATATTGCACTTCTGCTTCTGGAAAATATGAGTGAATATATTCCCTAATTGTTTGTTCCAGATCCTTTGCTTCATCAGTCGGATATACATACTTGCCAATACCATATCGTCCCCACTTATATTTGCGCTTTTCTTCATCCATTTCAAGCTTTGTTTTTGGGTAGCGCTTTTCAATGACCTTTTTGGCCGGTTTCGTAAATCTGTGCTGGATTAGTTCAAAAGTTAAGCCTTCAAGGCTGATGCCATCAAGTGCTTTGCTTAACCTCTGAAAAAGTTCATGGTAGCCTTCACGCCAATCATCGTGCATGTAAATAGGCGCCACGATAAATCCAAGCGGATAGCCGGCATTGGCTACTTTACGGGCAGCTTCAAGCCGGTCGTCGAATGAGGAAGTTCCCGGCTCAAAGTTTTTTATTACATAGCGCGAATTAACACTAAATCGGAAACGTGTTTTCCCATTATGTTTCGCATCCAGCAAATGATCGACATGATGATACTTTGTGACAAACCGAAGCTGTCCATATTCAGTCTGACCAATAAATTCGATGGTCTTTTTCAGGGAGTGGGTTAGATGATCTATCCCTACGATATCGGATGTACACGCAGCTTCAAATCGAGTCAGCTCCGGTTTACGCTCTTCCATATATTTAGAGGCCTGCTCAAAAATTTCTTCGAGGTTTACATATGTCCGAATATACGGCTTGCTTCCAAGTGTGGTTTGCAGATAGCAATAATGACAATGCCCCATGCAGCCTGTAGCAAGAGGAATGGCGTATTCTGCAGAGGGCTTGGATGTATCGAATTTTAGAGTCCGCCTGATCCCTACTACTAAAGTGGACTTTGCATTGCGATATTTCTGTAATTCGTTGTCACCCGGAATATTCCTCACCTGATTATGTGAAGTTGTTTCCCGGATTTCTATATTCATTTTTTCAAATTTTTCCTTTAGCTCTCTTCCTAAGGGGTATTCAAGAGCTTGAGGCTCTATATAAACTAGCTGAGGAATAAATGGCTTCATTGGTTAACCTCTCTTTGTCAATTTGTCGGCCAGCAGATAATCCTGGCTGGATCCTATGACTGTAGTATGAGCCAAATAAACGAGCAGCAAAAAAAGAAGATGGAACAAATATTTCCATCTTCTTCTCTCATTTCATTTATATTTATAATCCGCATTTAAGCTGTGCATTACAGTTTGTGCAAGTATTGCAGCCGCCGATTTCTTTTACTTTTCCTTTGCGGCATACCGGACATGTATTGCCTACTTCTGAACCGATTGTTACATCGGTTGAGCGCAGGTCGCTAATTGTGTCAACCAGCACTACATGCTGCTTTGATTTTTCTTTTTTGACTGTATCATCGCTATCAAAGGTGTTCTCTTCAGCTTTAAGCGTCAGTACCTGAGAATCGCGCGATCCGTCCACATATACTGTTCCGCCCTTTGCTCCGCCGCGGTATAGGCGTTCATATACCTTTTCAACCTGTTCAACACTATAGCCTTTTGGTGCGTTGACCGTTTTACTGATTGAGCTGTCAATCCAGCGCTGGATCACACATTGGACATCTGCGTGTGCCTCCGGAGCAAGATCCATCGCCGCAATAAACCATTCAGGCAGATTTTCAGGATCAGCATCCGGGTTACGGTCTAAATATTCCTGAACTATATCTGCCTTCACTTCAATGAACTTGCCTAAGCGGCCGCTTCTGAAGTATGAGAAGGAGAAATATGGTTCAAGGCCCGTAGATACTCCCACCATGGTTCCTGTGGATCCCGTAGGAGCAACGGTTAGAAGATGCGAATTGCGGATTCCGCTTTTTAAAATAGAAGCACGGATATCTTCAGGCATTTTCTTCATGAAGCCTGTTTCTGTAAAAGCTTTGCGCAGGCGATTCGTTTCTTCAGGATTTTCACCTGTTAAGAACGGGAAGCTTCCTTTCTCCTCTGCAAGCTTTATAGAAGCTTTGTATGCTGAAGTAGCAATGGTTTCAAAGACTTTATCAATCAGCACGTTGCCTTCTTCAGATCCATATTCTGTTTCACAATAGATCAGCAGATCATGAAGCCCCATTACACCAAGACCAACACGACGCTCGCCTAATGCCTGCTTTTTGTTCTCTTCAAGGAAGTATGGTGTAGCATCTATGACATTGTCCTGCATCCGTACACCCACTTCAACAGTACGCTTCAGCTTTTCAAAATTAACTGTTTTATTTTCCTTATCTGCCATTTCTGCAAGGTTTACTGCTGCAAGGTTACATACGGAATTTGGCGCCAGAGGCTGCTCGCCGCAAGGATTTGTAGCTACGACCTTTTGTCCGTAAGCCTGTGCATTCGTCATGTCGTTGGCATTATCAATAAAGAAAATGCCTGGTTCAGCTGAGTATGTTGCACAGATGTTAATCAGGTTCCATAGCTCTTTCGCTTTAATTTTACGATGAACGCGCACTTTATAGCCTAGTTTTTCCCACTCTCTGACATCACCTACTTTATGCCATTCTTCGTTGTATGTTTTCATCGTTTCGGCATCATAGGACTCAACATCCGGGAAACGAAGCTCATATTCTGCATCATTTTCAACCGCATCCATAAATTCTTTCGTGAGGCAGACTGAAATGTTTGCTCCTGTCAGGAACTCAGAGTTGTGAACACTATAAGTACCTCCAGCCGCAAGCTTTTCCTCTGCGTCTTTAATGATTTTTTCACTGAAGCCGCCATAGCCTGGAATGCTTTTGTAATTAATAATGCCCTGGTACATGGCAATTTCCTGTTCATTAAACGGAGTGAATTTTAATTTTTCTTTAGCATATTTTTTTATGGTTTCATCCTTTGTATTTTCAAGAAGGAAGCGTAAAATTCTTGGGTTTTGCATTTTCGAAATGATGAATTCGATAATGTCCGGATGCCAATCAGATAGCATAATCATCTGTGCACCTCTTCGGGATCCCCCTTGCTCCACAAGATGTGTAAGCTTCGCAATATCATCCAGCCAGGAAACTGAACCGGAGGATTTTCCGTTCACTCCTTTTGCGAGTGTATTGCGCGGTCTAAGAGTTGAACCGTTTGTCCCTACGCCGCCGCCGCGGCTCATGATTTCCATTACCTGCTTGCGGTGCTCGGAAATTCCTTCACGGGAATCCTGCACGAATGGCATTACATAACAGTTGAAATACGTAACATCTGTTTCAGCACCTGCTCCGTACAACACCCGGCCAGCCGGAATAAAATTCAGGTTTTTCAATTCCTGATAGAATTTTTCAAACCATTCTTTTCTTTTTTCTTCGGTTTTTTCAACAGATGCAAGGCCAGTTGCATTACGCTTGGCGATTTGCTCATAATAGATTTCCAGAGGCTTCTCGATTACATCAAGAGGCTTTGTAATAATGCCTGTTCTCACTTCTTCCGGATCATCCAGCACTCCTCTGTAATCTTCTTCTACTAAAACCTTTGCTGTCTTGTTTTCCCAGTCTATGTCGAGAATATAGCCTAATCCGCGTGCAGGAAATTTTGGATCTTCCTTTATGGTGAGAACAACAAAGTCACCGTTTGTGAGTGTCACTTTCTCGGTGTCTTTGAAGGTATAGCGGTCTAGCATAACCAAGCGGGAAACACCTTTGTGGGTCATTTTCATATCAGGGGTTACAGGGTGAACCTGAGGAAAGAGACGGATGTCCTTGTTTAAACGTTCAATGTTTAATTTCATTTTTTGTCCTAGGGCAACAGACATTGTTACAACTCCTTCTTTCTAAATCAAATATGGAAGTACATTTTGACAGATAGAGTAAATCTATCTGTCAAAATAGTACCCTAAAGTTACCACATCTTAAACCATAAAATCAATATATAGTGTTATTAATATTTTCGACAACACTACATGTTGTGTTGAGTTCAGCAAATTATCGTTTTGTCAAACTTAAAAAATACTAAAATTTGAAGAAAAACAGAGTTAATGACCGATTTTCGACAATTAACGATAAATTTTAACACATTTTGAAGCTTGCACTTTTTTTGTTCATTATTTGGAAAAATATTCATTAATCTTGCACCCGGATACCCTGCTCCCGCAGGACTCCGAATAAGTTTCCTTGAGTACACACCGCACGAAGAAAATGCACGTGCATTTTCGAGGATCTTGCACCTTCCCGCTCCAATCAACTCAGTAAAAATAAAACAAATGGCAGCAAACTTGCGAAAACATCCTTAAAAAAAGAGAAAAAGCGACTTAGCCGCTTTTATCTCTTATAGTTCCATTCATCGCTTTCATATCGTTCTTTTGCGATTTTTTGTACATATGCCATCTCATCATCTGAAAGCTCGTAAGGTTCCAGCACAATGTTCAGGCCTTCCTCAAACCCCTTCTTGAAAGCTGCCTTGGCCTGCTCAAGAGTAATATTTTCTGTTGTCAGCTCATTTATGGCCACAGCTTTATTTTTAAAAGCCTTTTGCATTCTCTCTTTTACCCGGTCATTAGGATATTTGAACAAGCTAAAGAGCTTGTCTTCATCCAAATCAAGTAATATAGAGCCATGCTGAAGGATGACACCTTTTTGTCTTGTCTGTGCACTCCCTGCTACTTTACGGCCTTCAACTACAAGTTCATACCAGCTTGGGGCATCAAAACAAACAGCCGATCTTGGATTTTTCAGAGAGTCCCTTTCTTCAGCAGTCTTTGGCACAGCAAAATACGCCTCCATACCAAGTGCGTGAAAACCTTTTAGAATTCCTTCAGAAATGACTCTGTACGCTTCCGTTACTGTAGTGGGCATTTCCGGGTGGTTTTCAGGAACGATCACGCTGTAGGTGAGTTCATGTTCGTGAAGCACCCCTCTTCCGCCTGTTGGTCTGCGGACAAAACCCAAACCATGCTGCTTCACTGCTTCCATATCTATTTCCTTTTCAGCCTTTTGGAAGTATCCAATCGAAAGAGTTGCGGGGTTCCAGCCATAAAACCGGATTACCGGAGGCATCTTTCCTTCACTGTTCCAGTCAAGCAAAGCTTCATCCAAAGCCATATTAAAGGAGGGTGACCCCTCTTTAGAATCAATAAATCGCCAAACTTCTTTAGTCATATATAACCCTCGTTTTCAGATTCTTTAACTAGTCATTTGCGGTTATTAGTCTACCAAAATTGATGTGAAATTAAAAGCATGTTGAATTTCCAAAACAAATTTACCAGATTTCCTTTACTCCCATTAGGAAAGACTTATATAATATTAGTTGGCTTACCTATGTGTGAAAGGAGAAAGACATATTGGAAACACTTTATTTCATTCTAATCATTTTGGGTGCAATCATTACCTATTCTGTCATAACTTGGTTTTATCAGCGCCGCATTGTTAAAACACTTACTGAAGACCAGTTTAGAGAAGGCTATAGAAAAGCCCAATTAATCGACGTTCGCGAACCAAATGAATTTGAAAACGGCCATATTTTAGGTGCCCGCAATATACCGCTTTCACAAATGAAAATGCGCATGAAAGAACTGCGTCCGGACAAGCCAGTATACTTATATTGCCAGAGCGGCATGAGAAGCGCGAGAGCTGCCCAGTTTTTGCACCGTAAAGGCTACAAAGACCTTTCACACCTGCAGGGCGGATTTAAAAAATGGTCCGGAAAAGTGAAAGTGAAAAAATAATAGCATTAGCTTGAAAAGGCCCCGTTAGTTTAACGGGGCCTATTTTGTTTTGAACTGTCCCATCTTCAAACTCTTCTTAACCACTGCCATATCCCCATTTCCAGCCCGCTTTTCATTTTTTTGGCTGTTTCCCTCGGATTTTATACCAGAATATCTCTATTCTCTTACATCCGGCAACAATCCATTATAGGCATCAAAAAAGAGTGCCCGTTTAGGACACTCTTTTTTGACATTATACTTTTTGATAGCGAAGAACCGGCTTTCTTGCAGCCATTGTTTCATCCAGACGGCCAATAACTGTTGTATGAGGTGCTTCCTGAACAATCTCAGGGTTTTCCTCAGCTTCTTTAGCAATTTGGATCATGGCATCGACGAAAGCATCCAGCGTCTCTTTAGACTCTGTCTCTGTCGGCTCAATCATAATACACTCCTCCACATTAAGCGGGAAGTAGATGGTTGGAGGATGGTAGCCAAAGTCCAGGAGCCTCTTGGCTATATCCAATGTGCGCACGCCAAGCTTCTTCTGGCGCTTTCCGCTTAAAACGAATTCATGCTTACAATGTCTGTCAAATGGCAGGTCAAAGAACGGCTCCAGCCTTCTCATCATATAATTTGCGTTTAATACGGCATATTCCGTTACAGCTTTTAGCCCATCCGGCCCCATAGTGCGTATATAAGTATAAGCCCGGACATTGATGCCAAAGTTTCCGTAATACGGCTTTACGCGGCCGATTGATTGCGGACGGTCATAATCAAACTCATATTGGTCACCATTCTTAACCAAAACAGGTTTCGGAAGGAATGGAATCAGATCCGCTTTTACGCCGACAGGACCAGATCCCGGTCCGCCGCCTCCATGCGGTCCTGTAAATGTTTTATGAAGATTAAGGTGAACAACATCAAATCCCATGTCTCCTGGGCGTGCTTTTGAAAGTACAGCATTCAAGTTAGCTCCATCATAGTAAAGCTTACCGCCAGCACTGTGAACAATCTCAGCCATTTCAAGAATGTTTTCTTCGAACAAACCTAAAGTATTAGGGTTAGTCAGCATAAGGGCAGCAGTATCCTCGCCAACTACTCTTCTTAAGTCCTCTAAATCCACAAGCCCATTTTCATTGGATTTAACCGTTATAGTTTCAAAACCTGCGACTGTTGCAGATGCTGGGTTTGTTCCGTGAGCAGAATCAGGAACGACAACTTTTGTGCGTTTGGTATCACCATTCGCTTCATGGTAAGCACGGATCATCATTAATCCAGTCCATTCTCCATGCGCACCTGCAGCAGGCTGAAGTGTAACTTCATCCATTCCTGTAATTTCAATGAGATGCTCCTGAAGATCATACATTAATTCCAGTGCACCTTGAACAGAGCTTTCATCCTGCAGAGGATGCAAGTGTGCAAAACCATTGTAGCGAGCTACATTTTCATTGATTTTAGGATTATATTTCATTGTACAGGATCCAAGTGGGTAAAATCCTGAATCAACCCCATGATTTCGATTGGAGAGTGCAGTATAATGGCGCATGATATCCAGTTCAGACACTTCCGGCAGCTCTGGCTCTTCTTCTCTCAGGTAGCCTTCTGGAAGAAGTTCGCTCAAGTCAGCTTCCGGAATATCCATTTCAGGCAGGCTGTAGCCGATTCTGCCTTCTGTGCTTAGTTCAAAGATGAGTGGCTGATCTTCCTTATGCATGGTAATCCCCCATTTCTTTAACGAATGCATCAATTTCTTCCTTCGTTCTCAATTCTGTTACAGCAACAAGCATATGATTTTTCAGGCCAGCATAATCTCGGCCCAAATCGTAGCCGCCAATAATGCCCTTTTCAAGGAGCTTCTGATTAACTTCTTTAACAGGCTTATTCAGCTTGATAACAAATTCATTAAACGAAGGACCTTCAAATGGAACTTCAAAACCGCTGGACTTAAATTGCTGTTTTGCATAATGGGCTTTTTGCATATTGGCAGAAGCCATTTCCTTTACACCCTTCTTGCCGAGAGCAGTCATTGCTACAGATGCCGCCAGTGCATTAAGAGCCTGATTGGAACAGATGTTGGACGTTGCCTTATCACGGCGTATATGCTGTTCACGCGCCTGAAGGGTAAGCACAAAACCACGGCGTCCCTGATCGTCTACCGTTTGTCCGACAAGACGGCCCGGCACTTTTCTCATCAGCTTGGAGGTTACGGCAAAATATCCGCAATGAGGGCCTCCAAAAGCAGTCGGAATACCGAAAACCTGTGCATCTCCTGCTACAATGTCTGCTCCAAACTTTCCTGGAGGAGTAAGTGCGCCAAGAGCAAGCGGGTTACTTGAGACTACAAACATGGATTTATGGGCGTGGATAATTTCCTCGAGTTCTTTTAAAGGCTCGACTCTTCCAAAAAAGTTAGGATACTGTACAATCACAGCTGCGATATCATCGCCAATCATTTCATTTAAGGCTTCAAGGTCAGTGATGCCTTCTTTATGAGGGACCTCAATAACTTCAATATACTGCCCCTTTGCATATGTCTTTACTACTTCCTTTGATTCGGGGTGAACTGCACTTGAGATTAAGATTTTCTTACGGCGTGTGCTTCCTGCGCTAAGCATTGCTGCTTCAGCAAGAGCCGTCCCGCCATCATACATGGATGAGTTGGCAACATCCATTCCTGTTAATTCACAAATCATAGTCTGGAATTCGAAAATTGCCTGCAGCTCTCCCTGGGAAATTTCCGGCTGGTAAGGAGTATAGGCAGTATAAAACTCTGAACGGGATAATACATGATCCACAATGACCGGCATGTAGTGATCATAAACACCTGCGCCAAGGAAAGATGTATTTGTGCGGAGATCAGCATTTTTCTGAGCCATTTTCGTAAGCTCTTTCATTAAGGCTGTCTCTGATTTCGCCGGCTTGATATTATATTCGCCCTTGAACCTTACACTCTCGGGAATATCACTGAATAATTCTTCTACAGAACTGACGCCGATTTTTTCTAGCATGGCTTTCTGGTCAGACTCTGTCATCGGTAAATAGCGATGTTTCATTATTTTCTCCCCCCGGTTAGTTCTTTTCTCTTTTGTAAAAAGGTGTTGCTGCAACCTTAGCCTTCAATCTTTTGCCGCGGATTTCCACTTCCAATTCAGTTCCGAGCTCCGCATGCTCTTTCTTGATAAGAACAAGGCCAATATTCTTTTTTAACGTCGGAGATTGTGTGCCTGTTGTCACCTCTCCGATCAGTTCTTCCCCTTTATATACAGGATATCCATGGCGCGGAATACCGCGGTCAATCATTTCAATTCCGGCCAGCTTGCGCGGAATCCCATTTTCCTTTTGATTCTTAAGGACTTCTTTGCCGATAAATTCAGCTTCTTTATTAACTTTTACAGCAAAGCCGATTCCTGCCTCAAGCGGTGTGATATCAGGAGAGAGCTCCTGGCCATATAGTGCCAGGTTGGCTTCAAAGCGAAGCGTATCTCTTGCACCAAGTCCGCATGGGAGAACGCCTTCTTCTTTGCCCGCTTCAAGGATTTCATTCCATAATGCCGCTGCATCCTTGGAATCACAGTAAACTTCAAATCCGTCTTCTCCTGTATAACCCGTTCTGGAGACAAGCGCTTTCTTGCCATTCAAATCAACATCCTGCTGGAATTTAAAGAATCCGATATCCGCCAGATTTGTACCAGTAAGCTTTTGGAGCACTTTTTCGGCAAGCGGCCCCTGAATTGCCAGCTGGGCCATATCTTCTGAAAGGTTCTTTAATTCCACATTTCCTTCAGCATGGTCCTGAAGCCAGTTAAAATCTTTTTCAATGTTGGAAGCATTAACAACTAGCAAATAGTAGTCTTCCTCTATTTTATAGACAAGTAAATCATCAACAGTTCCGCCATTTTCATAACACATGGCTGTATATTGAGCACCTGAGTTCTTTAATTTGGAAATATCGTTTGTCATCATTTTTTGAAGGTATTTAAGACTGTCCGTCCCCTTCACTTCGATTTCTCCCATATGGGATACATCAAAAAGGCCGGCTTTTGTGCGGACTGCTTCATGTTCTTCTTTAATGCTTGAAAATTGAACAGGAAGGTCCCAGCCGCCGAAGTCGATGGTCTTAGCTCCGTAATCTTTGTACACCTCGAATAAAGGCGTGCGTTTTAACTGTGACATTTACTCGTCCCCCTTAAATCTGTTTAATTTGTTTTAGGAACATAAAAAAGGACAGAGTATCCCCTCAAATATGAGAAGATCTCTGTCCTTGCACCTGAAAGTTTACCGAAATCGGCTTTCCCCTTGGGTGGCTTATTTAAAAGCACTCTCCAGAGCTGCGTCAAACAAGAGTTCTTTTGCCTGAGAGATTCACAAATTTTGCTTGCTCCTTCGGCGCTACAAACGTAGTCTCTCCCCTTGTTGTCATTCGCATTTATAAAATTTTCCAAGATGGTCATACTTATACCAAACAGAAAAAATAAAGCTTCATTTACTTCGGTTAACTAAATGTAATTTGTAAACTTTCAAAACTTTCAAAGCTACTAACATCGTACCACCTAAACAGGGTTTGGGCAATATCTTTATATAGATAAAAGGAGCTGTTTTTATGACAGTGCAAATTGGCTTTGATTCTGCCTGGCAGGATGAATTCTTAAAAAGAATTGACGATGACGGCCCATGGGGAAATTGGGAGCTATATAAACTGGCTGTTGAGGTTGAGAACCATACAACTATTCCTGATTTTGAAGGCCTGCAGGCTCCGAAGCATCTGCCGAACCTTACTCCGCTTCCACATCAGCTGGAAGTGGCCAAGCAGGTAGTCGAGAACATGAACGGAAAAGCTATTCTGGCTGACGAAGTCGGTCTTGGCAAAACCATTGAAGCTGGTTTGATATTAAAGGAATATATGATTAGAGGACTTGTAAAAAAAGTCCTTATACTCGTTCCAGCTTCCCTCGTTTCACAATGGGCTATGGAGCTGAACAGCAAATTTTTCATACCGGCTGTGGCGCAGCGGAAAAGCTATGTATGGGAACAATGTGATGTAGTTGTATCATCTATCGATACAGCCAAGCGCAATCCCCATCGTGATATTATCTACAGCCTTGATTATGACCTGATTATTATAGATGAAGCTCACAAGCTAAAAAATAATAAAACAAAAAACTATGAATTTGTACAAAACCTTAAAAAGAAGTTCTGCCTGCTATTAACAGCAACACCCATTCAGAATAGAATCAGTGAGATCTTCAATCTTGTGTCCCTGCTCAAACCCGGGCATCTGGGCAACGAATCAGCTTTTTATGAGAACTATAAAAAGGACTCCCGTTCTTTGAACGATGATGCACATCTAAAGGAGCTCGTGAACAAAGTTATGATCCGCAACCGCAGGGCGGATACCGGGATCGAATGGACCAAGAGACATGTGGAAACCATACCGATTGAATTTTCGCAGGCTGAGCGTGAACTTTATAAAGCTGTAACAGAGCTCCGGGGTGAAGAAGATTGGGTCAGTTCCAGCCAATTTTCGGTAATGACTCTGCAAAGAGAGGCGTGCTCAAGCAGAGAAGCTGTCTATTTTACACTTCAAAATATGATAAAAAGACAGGAGCATCCTTCAATAGCTTTTCAGAAGCAAATTCAATACCTTATCAAAAAGGTTGAAGCTGTCCAGCAAAATTCCAAAGCGCAAAAAGCTCTGGAATTAATACAGAAAATAAATGACAAGGTCATAATCTTTACTGAATACAGGGCAACGCAGATGTACCTTCAGTGGTTTTTAAAGCAATATGGGATTACATCAGTTCCCTTCAGAGGGGGATTTAAAAGAGGCAAAAAGGACTGGATGAGAGAGCTTTTCCAAAATAATGCTCAAGTACTGATTGCAACAGAAGCAGGAGGAGAAGGAATAAATCTGCAATTCTGTAATCATATCATTAATTTTGATCTCCCTTGGAATCCCATGCGGCTCGAACAAAGGATTGGGCGAATCCATCGTCTCGGCCAGGAAAAGGATGTTATGATTTATAATTTGGCCACGAAAGAAACAGTCGAAGAACATATTATGAAGCTTTTGTATGAGAAAATACATCTTTTCGAAAAAGTTATCGGTGATTTGGACGATATTTTAACCAAGCTTGAATTTGGCAGTATCGATGATCACCTTGTTGATATATTTGGAAGATCAGCTTCAGAAGGTGAAATGAGAATCAAAATGGAAAACTTGACGAGCATGATCCAATTCGCGGAGGATCTGAAGGAAGGTGAACTGAATGCAGCAACAGGAAATTCATAAATTCCTTGAAAGGTATTTTCACGCAAATGGGTGTGAAATAACTGATAAAGGTCCAGGGTATATGACCGTGCAGCTGACGATTGATTTGGATAAGGAACTAATGAATCGGCCCTTTTATTGGCATTATCTCGAAAAAACAGGCGGAATTCCAAATCCCATGCAGCTGACGCTTATTACAAACCAGCAGCTGGCGCCGCCACATATAAAGGGGGAAGTCATTCACTTCGGCTCACCGAGGCTTCACCAGATCTTTGATTCAGCCCGGAAACTGGCAGGCTATATACGATTATATGAAAATCACCGGCAGGCACCTGGAAATCAGGTTCCGTTAAGGCCCTGGCTAGGAATGAACATTCGCGTATCTTATCAATGCGACCGAAAACGGGATGTCTTTAAATCAATCGGCCTACAACTAATTAATGGCCAAATGGTCGAAAATTTTCATGACAGATTGCTCGGCATGAGCCTTACACCTAAAATCCCAGATTACTCGTTTACCTTGTCTCCGCTTATTAAGCCGGGGAGTGGAGTATTCAGGGTAGCAAATTTCATTAAGGCCGAAATTGAACAAGAAGATCATATATGGGCAGAGGAAGCCCGTGAGCGCTGGCAAAAAGATCTTAGACTTCTTGAACATTTCTACGAAGAGGCGGAAGAAAAAGGGGAAAGTTATGGAAACGAAAAAACTGCCCTTCAGGAGCAATATGAGCCAAAGATTAATATCTCCATAATAAATGGCGGTCTCTTTTATCTGACAGACAGCGCAGTCTAAAATGGCAAAAAACCGGCAGACTTTGCCGGTTTTTTGCATGAGCTATTTGTTTTTTTTTCTTCTCATCCCCAAGTAGAATAGATAAGAAATCATGCCAAACCATCTGAATAAAAACGGCTCTTTCATGTCCTTTTTTTCAATTCGATGCCGCTTTCGCTCATCTTTTGGCTGGTCAATATATTTTACTACTGTCTGTGTAAGATACTTTACATAATCGTTGGATTTCATACTCATACCGCCTTTATTCCGCACAGAATTGCCATGGCATCCTGCTTTTTATCATTTACAAGTATGTCCAACGGGTTTTCACTCTAAACAATCTATTATCTCTTGTATAATTTCTGATGTATCTTTATTAGTTGTATCAATGGTCACATGAGCTGTTTCTTTATAGAGCGGCATTCTTTTTTCATAAATTTCGTGAATCAGCTTTTTTTTATCACCTTTCAGAAGCGGTCTGGTATGATCCTTTTCTATCCGTTTGAAAATTTCTTCAGGAGACGCATAAAGGAAGAAAACAATCCCCTTTTCGCTAAGCCATTTTCTGTTTTCAGGCTTTATCACAATTCCCCCGCCAGTAGTTATAACTCGCGCTCTTTCATCCAATTCATTTAAAATAAGTGATTCAAGGTTTCTGAAGTATTGCTCTCCATGCTGCGCGAAAATATCATTAATACTCTTATTTTCCCGCTTAACTATTTCTTCATCTGTATCGATTACTTGCTGATTTAAGCAGGCTGCCAGCTCTTTTCCAATAGTTGTTTTGCCGGAACCCATGAATCCGATTAAGTAAATTGGCTTCATCTTTATCCCCACTCAGTTTTTTTCAATCCATTTTATCATTTTTTGCAGGTCTGTGTCATAGTAAGCATAACCGGTAATTTCCTTAGCAGAGCCAATTTTTGTTTTGAAAGTAATCTGAATTAGGCTTGCTGCCACAGGAGAAATTTCATAAGAGACCTTCCCATCTTTAAACAAATAAACTCCTGACTCTTCCGGAGTAATATTTTCCATTAGCATTTTTTCTGTTTTTTTAAAGGAAGAAAGCAGGTAATATTCCTGCATCATTACGGTTTCAGTCTGTTTCACAATCCTTTTCTCAGAAATAAATTGATCTAATTGAATGGTAAGAAGGAAAAGTGCAGCCAGAATGATTGTTAAAGTAAGAGGATAAGCAAATCCATTTTGATTACGGTACATCAATATCCTCCATATCCATTAAGTAATAAAGAAATGCGGAATGCTCTTGATCAAAATTATCTGAAACATTTATTACTACTCCGCCATTGGCAGACGCAAATGAAATGCTTTTCAATTTTTGAAGGACAATCTCATGTCCTTTCATATCTACTCTCCTTCGCAAGCTGGACCCATATTTCTCATAAAGAACAGTTTTCCCGTCTACAGTTAACACAATTGAAGCAGGTGTTATTTTTGAAGCATCAGCCATTCTGATTTCTTTTTTCAGCTGATTAATAAATACATGCCATTCAAGCCTTTGTGTCCTGGCTTCCATTTTCCAGTCATGAGAAAGGAAATTTAAGCTAACCGGCAATAAGGAAACAATCAATAAAAAAACTGAAAATGCAAATAGCATTTCAAGCATTGTAAATCCCTCATTACTAAAATACCTCACACTTTTCCTTTGCTTTACCCCGTACATTCTCATACCTTATGCAAACCTCCATAACTCCTTGCTTTTCCTTAGGGAGAATTTTATAAACCGTTTGATTTACCTCCATGGCTTTCCCCTCAGGAAAACTCCCTTCCGATGCAGCCTCCATAAGACTTTCAAAAAGCAGCTTGGTGCTTTCATAATCCTGTTTTACTTCTTCTGCCTGCTCAGTTGCCTTTATGATAAGGGGAAAAATTATTCCTGCTGCAAGCAGCATCCCTGATAAAGACAGCAGGAGCTCAGCCAGAAAAAAGCCTTCATTCCTTCTCCACATTAAATCGTCCTCTTCCGATAAAAAATGTTATTTTATATAGCTCCTTGTCTGCTTTAATATAGAAGCTTCCAAAATCTTTTGTAATACCACCTGGTCCATATAGAAAGTACATTGGCATTGTTCCCGGTTTAATCTTAATGATCTCGGGATATTCTCTGCTAAAGATAGGATCTGCTGCAAGCTTTTCATTAGCGAAATACCTATTCTCCTCAGGAATAATCTGAATAGTTACATCTGTCTGATGGGTTATGGCATAGTTTTGGGCATAAAGGAGGTCAGATCTAAATTGGGAAAAGAACATTATCTTTTCAAGATAGAAAAAATGAGGTTTAAGAAGCAGGGCTGTAACCGAGGCAATAATAAGGAAAATACTGAGAACGAATAGCGACTCTATCAATGTAAAGCCTGCTTTGTCTTTTATCATGACTCTACTGATTCAACCTTCCCATCCGCAGAAATCTTAACGGCATCTCCATTAGGACAAGTTGTGGTATCTTCATTGAGATATTCGGCAGCCACTAAGTCCTGTATATTCGAAGGAAGTGCTTTTTTATCGATTTCATATGCCTGAACCTGCGCCTGCACCATTTTGACAAACGCATCGCATCCCTTGCTGTTTATTTTTGAATTGTGTTTCGTTACATTGGGAATGGTGATGATTAACAGTACTGATATCACCAATAAAACAATCATCATTTCAATGAGCGTGAAACCTCTGTTATTGTTTAAATTGCGCCATTTCATTAAAATCCCTCCAGTAGATGAAACATAGGCAGCAGAACTGCCAAATACATCGAAACGATTAAAAAACCGATAAACATATATAAAGTGGGCTGAATGATCTTAAGGAGCTTTTCTGTGTTTTCCTCCATTTTACGCAGACAATGCCTGCTAAAAAAAGTTAATTCCTGGTCCAGCCTGCCATTTTTTTGACCATGTCTGATAATATTAGCAAGTTCCTTTTCAAAAAATGGAAAACTCATCAGAATGTCTTCCAGCTTATTCCCTTCACGGAGCTTGATCTTTACAGCTTTGCCGAGGGCACTATAAAAAGGCTGCTTATCATTTTTCTCAAAAAGACTCAGTGCCTCATGTATGGATAAACCGCCATTTAAAAGATAGCTCAGCTGTACAGCAAAGAAATGAGTATAGTAAAGGCGAAGAAAATGGCCAGCTGCAGGCACTCTTACTAGGATCCTTTTTTGCTGGATAGGGGACAGTTTTCTGAATCTGGCACAGTAGTATATAAGCAAACCGGCCAAGCTGCAGACCAGAATCAGAAAAAGTAATGGAAGAAAGTCACCAAATAAATAAACTGCTTTTGTAAAGAAATTAGGCTGAAGCTGCATTGAAACGAATAAGGAAGAGAAACGGGGCAACAGGACATTATCAACGAAAATAAATAAGAATGCGGTAATGAGCATCAGGAAAATCGGATAGGCCATCAGTTTTTTCAATTTTTCAATGTCCTTGCCTTTTCGGAGCACCATTTCGCTTCCTTCAAGAAATGCAGAAGCAAGGCCTCCGTGCTGTTCAGCAAAAAAAACATAGCCAATCAGATTTTTATTAAAGTTCATGGTTGCGAGTATTTGATAAAATGGAAACCCTTCTCTTAATTGAGAGAGGCACTCCGTGATTTCATGTTTTCTTTTTGAAGGGAGCTGATGCACCAGTGACTCAAGCGCCTCAGATAAAGGGTACCCTCTGGACAACAGTTCCCCTGTATTCTTCAGAAACAAACCCTGTTCCTGAATGGTCCATTTATGTTTCTCCATCGCCGTGCACCCACCTGTTGTACTCAG
Organism: Cytobacillus sp. GQ23; assembly: GCF_059758675.1. Lineage (NCBI taxonomy): Bacteria > Bacillati > Bacillota > Bacilli > Caryophanales > Bacillaceae > Cytobacillus > Cytobacillus sp. GQ23. The sequence continues at coordinate 102,030 of NZ_JCAXER010000009.1, read as the reverse complement.
TTTCCTTTATATAGCCAAGGGCAATCCCCTTAGTTATGACTTCCTTGAGTGTTCGATATTTAACTAGACTGCTTTCGCCTCTTGCCTTCTTAATGGAGGCATTGAGCGCCCTTCCTGCCAGCAACTCAAACACACTTGCCCTTTTCCACCTGCCATATCCATAGCAGAATGGGGAGCACTCCCCTTCACAATAGGGACAATTCAATTCGACAAGACGCTGTGCGGTAACAGCCACTAAAGTCTGTTCAATTTCCAGCATGTTCACTCCAAACTCAGCTAAACGATATACAGCCCCCTGGGCATCCCGGGTATGCATGGTGCTTAAAACGAGATGTCCAGTAAGAGCTGCTCTAACTGCAATCTTTGCCGTTTCTGCATCCCGGATTTCCCCCACCATAATGATATCGGGGTCATGGCGAAGGATTGCTTTTAAGCCAGCAGAATAAGATACGCCAGCTTTTTCATTCACTTGAACTTGCAGTACCAGGTCATTTTCTTTTTCAATGGGATCTTCCAGGGTGATTACATTTCGATGGAACATATGGGAGGTTTCATTTAGAAGAGAATACAATGTAGTGGTTTTTCCGCTGCCTGTCGGGCCAGTGAAAATAATTAATCCATGTGCATGCTTCAGCAGTGCAAGCATTTTTCTTGTCATGTCTGGAAAAAGGCTGATTTGATAAAAGGGAATTTGTTCCTGCTGGGGAAGGATTCTGATAACGAGGCTTTCACTGTGGCTTGATGGGAGAGTTGAAAAGCGCAGACCAATCATTTGTCCGTCTACTTCGAGTGAATAAGCACCGCTCTGAGGCCTCCTTTTTTCACCTATGTCCATCGAAGCTGTAAATTTAAAATGAGAAATCAATCTGTCGCACTCTTCTTTGGGAAGATAAAGCCTGGGGGTTAATTGATTGCCGAATCTCAGCTGAATTAATGTGTCTTTTCTCCGGGGAATGATGTGGATGTCAGAAGCATGGCATCTGACAGCATCCTTAATAATTCGTTCTGCCATTCTTTCAATTATACTCAACTAGTTATGCACCACCTTTTTTAGTTATTCAGGATTATTATTCGACTTAACCGGAGCCTTTCCTTCATTTTACGGCAAATTTTTTTGACGAATTTGTGAATAAAAATTTTTTTTCTTTTCATAATAAAAGTGTATTGAGGAATCAATGGGCTATAGCCAAGCGGTAAGGCACCGGACTTTGACTCCGTTATGCGCAGGTTCGAATCCTGCTAGCCCAGTAGCTGAGGAAGGGCACGCGATGTCCTTCCTTTTTCACTTTTAGAAAAGCCTATTTAGCCATAGACTTAAATGCATCAGGATTATAGCCGATAACAAGCTTATCTTCGTTTGTCAGAATCGGCCTACGCAAAAGTTTTGGCTCCTTAATGACCATTTGCACCACTTCAGATAAAGTTAATTCCTCAAGGTTCTGTCCCAATTCTTTATAGGTCTGGCTTCGGGTCGCGAGAAGCTCATCTAGTCCGCTTGTGGTTAAAGAAAGGATCTTCAATAGTTCTCTTGATGATGGAGTCTCCCTGAAGATATGCCTTTCTTCAAAATCAATAGAATGGGATGTCAGCCATTTTTTCGTCTTTCTGCAGGAAGTACAGCTGGGATATGTGAAAAATGTCAATTGGCTCATACCTCTTCACCTCACAAATTCATAATTTAACTTAAATTATTTGTATAATATTTGTACAATTAATGTATACACATATAAGTAAATAATTAAACTTCATTTGTGAACATTTTCTAAACTTATAGTGAATAAAGTGTTAACCTTAAACGGCTGTATTATAATGGAAGCAGGCCGGGAAGGCGCCAGCAGAGTTTTTATTGACAGCTGATGACCTCGGGAATAAATAACCCTTTTGAGGTGACAATAAATGGAGCAAACATTAAAAATAACAAATGTGTTATCCGATCCAACCCGCTATTATATTTATCAATATATAACCAAGAGACATAAAGATGTTACCGTACAGGAGATTGCAGATAATTTCAGCATCCATCCCAATGTTGCAAGATTGCATTTATCCAAGCTGGAAGATGTAAACATGCTTGTTTCTGAAACAAAAAAAACCGGCAAAGGCGGAAGGCCCAGCCGATTATACCGGTTATCTGATGATGTAGTTCAGCTTCATTTCCCTTACAGGGATTATCAGCTGCTGGCCAAAATAGCCATGGAAAGTATGCTTGAGTTAGGTGAAGAAGGAAGAAAAGCCCTGTATTCGACGGGGAAAAAGTTTGGCAGCGAGCTGATCTTGCAAGAGCTTAAACGGTATGGAAACATAGATAAACTTACTTTTGACCAGAAACTGAACATCTTAAAGCATGCTGCCGATTTGTCAGGATTCCATCCAGAATTTGATGCCAATGATGAAAGGACCATCGTCTATTTTCAAATTTATAATTGCCCATTTAAAGAAGTTGCAGCCCGGCATGCAGAGCCAGTGTGCAATATGCACTATGAATTTTTAAAGGGAATGTTTGAAAGTCTGTTTGAATCCATTCAGCTGGTGGAAAAGCAAAATATGTTAACCGGCTGTGATTCATGCGCATACAAAGCAATAGTAGGAAATTAATGTCATAAAGGGAAAATCTGCGGATAAAGACCATTCTTAAAGCAGGCACAATGCATTTTGTCACGCCCTTTTCTTGACTATTTAGAAACCATTATTTACTTTTATTAAGCATTTACTTTATAATATTGTAGTGATGGACTTGTAAGGGTAAAAGGAGGGATACATATGGATCGTATGTACAGAGTATTAGGATTCTGGACGGGAATATTCGCTGTAATGTTTTATCTTGGCGATATGTATACAACGTCCTTGATTTTCTTCGGCCAAACAGGATTTTTCCTGCTTTTAAGCTACTTAAAGCTTTCCGAACGTATGTATATTTATGTTTTTGGAGCATACTTAACTGTTTTCTTCGTAGGCTTCACTTACTGGTCAACATTTATGATGACACCTGGCGCGGGCGGCCACTAATAGCCGATAAAAAAGCGATGAATCCATCGCTTTTTTATTTTTTCCCTATATTCTTTGCTTGAAGGACTAGATGAAAAGCTGTACTCATACCTGAGGACATTATCAGACTTCTGATTGCCCTGTTTCTTTTGCTGATGGGTGAAAACGGATTAGGATCATAATGATCTTCAAGCTCCTGTAAAATGCCTGCAGACAGCAGGAACTCATCCTGTCTCATTTTATAATGAAAATCCAGGCCTTCTTTCTCTCCCATCCGAATCAGGGAATCAAAATGAATATGGCTGGTTATATCCATCTCGCCAGGGTGCTCGAGTACATCATTAATTAAGGAATGCTTATAATAACCTCTGAGACTTCCATCCCTTCTCATTGGCTCTTGCCATTCTTCATTTGTATAGCCATAATCAGCAGTCAGCACCAATCCTTGAGACAGAGCAGCAGACAAACTCTTAATCATCTGCTCCATTTGCAGAGGGATTTCAATTCTTTGGCCATTGCTAAGTGACAAACCGCTTTCTTCAAGGAACAAGAAAATCTCTCTATTTGTTAATGGCACAGTATTTTCTGCAAGCTTTCCTTCTTTTACGGTTACCATAATTTCATACAATTGATCATTCCTATTTTCAACAACATGTACAGGCAATGCATCAAACAGCTCATTTGAAAATATCAGGCCGCAAAATGGAGTGATCTCATTCCAGCTATCAATTTGTCTGATCTGTTCGGAAAAGACAATCTGCTCCTGCTGCAGTTTCCTGTGATAGGGACTGGTTTCAAAAATATAGTAATGAATCTCTTCATCAGAAATAAGTTTCCACTCATCAAGGAAAGCTTTCGCAAAGCGCCCATTACCGCCACCGATTTCACAGACATGAAAAGGCAGCTTATATTTCCCTGCCATTCGCTGAAACCACTTCGATATAGTTCTTCCATATATATCAGACACATTGCTGGATGTAATAAAGTCTCCCCCAGGCCCAATTTTTTCCGTTTCTTTCATATAATAGCCGTATTCCGAATGATAAAGGGCCTGCTGGATATAATCAGCATAGCTGATCATTTTTTGAGGAGTATTTTCTATATAATCAATTATAAAATTCAGCATATTGACTCCCTTTTCGAATAAAGAATCTGGATTTTCGGAAACAGCTATTTTACACAGTTTCCACTATTGACATAGGTTTTTTCCTGATATATTGTTATTGTAGTAGCTTAACTATATCCCCTCCCATTTTATATGAATAAAACATCCCCCAGAAAAGCCCTTCTCTTTGGAGAAGGGCTTTTCTATTTCCCAATCAGAACCCATTGAGGAATGGATTTGAATCCATTTCCCTGCCAATTGCCGTAACCGGTCCGTGACCAGGAAGCACTTCTGTTTCTTCAGGCAAAGACAAAAGCTTATTATGGATACTATCAAGGAGCTCTTGATGGTTACCGCCCGGAAGATCTGTTCTTCCAATGCTGCCGCTGAACAGCGCATCACCGGCAACCACAAGGCCAGCATCTCTAAAATAAAGAGAAATGCTCCCTGGCGAATGACCTGGCGTCTCCAGAATTTCAAAGGTAAATTCACCTATGCTCAACTCTTGTTCTGCTGTTATAATATGATCAGCAGGCCTTGCTTTTATCAGCTTGCCTATTCTAAACAGGTGAGAACCATTTAAGGCTGGATCAGGAAGCCATGCTGCTTCTTTTTCATGTATGTATACAGGTATAGCAAATGCATCTCTTATTTCATCCACAGCGCCAATATGGTCAAAATGGGCATGTGTAAGAATAACAGCCAGAGGTTTCAGTCCTTTTTGTTTGATAATACTGCTCAGTTTTCCACTCTCTTCACCCGGATCAAAGATTAAACAATCTTTGTTTTCATTCGAAAGGACATAACAGTTTGTTTGCAATGGGCCTAGAGGGATCTGATTCCATTCCATTGCCTACACCTCCAATGTTGATTGATTTGTATATTATTTTACACTATATCAGAATGAAATGCCTTATATCTGGAAAAGGAGCATAACATGAAAATCCTTTATGGCGTTGAAGCCGGCTATATTATTCAAGATGTGCCTGAATTCATGAACTTAATAAAAAATAACACTGAACTATTCGATTTTCAGCAGAGCATTTTTCTGTTTGCAGAGAGGACTGATGCTGAATTTACCAAAAGCGTCCTCACCGATGCAGGTCTTTTTGAAGAATTATTTATACTCTGCTACATAAAATCCGGTGTAAAAGGAGAAACTTTTGAAGACTTTGCGATTGAAACAGAAAGCGGAGTCTGCCTGTTCGCCGAGCACCTTAGCGCCTTCACTATAACCGGTGGCAATAAAGAAGATATCCGGATGGCTGTCCTTCAATTTCATGAGCATTTAGTCTTTACCGCGAAAGGTGAAAAAATGCCAGCAGTTTATTTTTCAGAACTTCACCTAAAGGAGTTAATAACCGGCATTGCTCATGCATATGACATACAAGTGTCATTTTTAGACCTCGACAAACAGAAGAAAAAAATATAAAATAAAGGACGAATGTATATACTTGGGTTTTTACATAATGGGTATATAACCTGAAGAATGATTTTCATATGGCTTTTGCCTGCTGATCACAAATAAAGGGGGCTGTTTTAATGGGATTACCAATCATTTTTGCACTAGTTGCAGTTCTTGCAGCTTTTGGTGCATTTAGCGCACTGAAAAACAAGAACTTCCTTGGCCTGGTGTTTGCTGTAGGGACACTTGCCGTTTTCGGATGGTTCTCTGTAATGACCATAATTAACAGTGGATATCCTGCTGTTCACTAAGAAATAAAAGGGCTTCCCTCTGTAGGGAGCCCTTTTATTTTAGCCATTTAGCCGGGTTTCAACTCTTTGGACCTTTTCTTCCATTTTCCTCTTAACATCTCTTCTGGCATCAATACGGATATTTGTCGCCACTCTCATTAAGCCTTTTTCAAACGGGACTTCATGCATGGCCTGTATGACTTCAAACAGGTCAGGAAGCTCCCCTTCAATAATTGTATTCATGGGTGTCAGCTGAAATCGGATTCTGCCGCTTTCCTCATATTTTTTTAACACCCGCTGTATATCTGCCACATAGCTGCTGACACTTGGTGTTTCTGTTCCTATTGGAATGACTGTAACATCTGCAATTGCCATATTTCTGCTCCTTTACTTGCTTAATTACTCGCTTTGTTCAACTAATCGTATGACCTCTTTTCTATCGGTCATTATCAGTTCCTCAAGATAGAAACCTGTTAAACAGGCTTTTCCGTCTGGTGAACAGCTGAGCGGTGCATTTTCCATACCTTCGAGCAGCACTTCCTTATCGCCGGTTTGACTGTCAAACGATATCAGCTGAAATCCCCCTGCATACATATCACTTTCAGCGCTATACAATGGCTGAAAAGTAATGATCCCTCTGGGAGTCCAGTCATAATACGGCACCAGCCAATCCGAAAACCTTGTCAAATGGGGAATCGAGAAGGAAGACTGCTCATTAAATTGATTATCCATAAAAGTATACAGTGCCTGGTCTGATTGATTTGCCGGCACAGTAATAGTCAGTAGCCTGTCCCTTGCAGCATCGAATTGAAAAATGTCTTCCTCAACCAGTGTTTCATTATCTCCATCAATTGTCTGTTTAACAAGCGGTGCAAAAAGTGACGGGTTTTCATTATCCCAATCAAGAAAAAGCAGATGATTTGAATCCCCCCATTTGGCAAAAGGCTCTCTTAACTTTAATTCTCTGAATGTACCTTCTGCAATATCAATATGGTAGGTTGTAAAGTCCCAGTCTTCAGTAAATGAAGCAAAGAATATCGACTCTTCATGATAAGGGTTCCACTCAACAGCAAAATCAAAGCCTGTAATATTTTCCTCCCAGACAATTTTTCCATTTGATTTGATAACCGTTAAGGCTGCGTCATAAGTGCCGGGTGAAGACCGAATCAAAATGTATTTTCCCATTGGGCTTACGGTTACGGACGCAATCGGATGCGAACTTTCGTAGAGAAGTTCCTGGTCACCTGAAAACAGGTTATAAGCAATAACTTTGGAAATTGCTCCATCCTTTACAGTGTAAACTAGCTGATCATTGCTGAGCCAGCCATTTGCTCCCTGAAATTCCCCGTCTTTAATATGAATCGTTTCAATGGTCCTGATTTCAGTCTCATCAGGCGGTGCGGATGACTGTGGTGGTTCATTTTCCTGATCCTTATTCTGCCCCATCTCAGCTTTTTCTGGCTGTGCACAGCCGGTTATTAAAAATAAAGAAATAAGCATAATTAAGAACAAAAAAAGAAACTTCCATTGATATGTAGATTTGGTGTTTAACAAATCCGCACCTCCTTTTCTCCCTAATAATAAGTACGTAAACTGCAGGGAAATGTTTCAATAATAATAGAATTAATAAGCTTAATAGGAAAAAGCCGTCTTTCCGTCTTCAGTTTGGAAAAGCGGCCTGTTTCCATAGAACTATCCATAGAACTTTTGGCTTAGTGAAGTTAGTATGATAGTAATTTTAATGTCTGCTTGATTAAAATACAATACAGAATAAAATTTATAAGCTGATTTTTTCACATATAAAGCGATGCAAGAAAAATGCCCAGCACTTCTTCATAAATATCATCATACTGTGACAAGGGCAGCGGATTAATGCCTCTGCCCAATTCAATTGTGAATCCAGGCTTCCTGAATTCCTGAATAAACCAATCCTTATAACCCGCAAAGCTATCAATGTACCGGACTGCCTTATATCCGCTTACACGCTCGAACTCTTGCGCTATAACCTCTGATTCCGGCGGCTCCATTCCCTCATATCCCCAATAAAACTCTGCACCTTGTGTATGGAATGCCAGCATCCGATCGAATTGATTCTTATTTGCCAGTTCCGCCATTGCTATGGCTTCCGGTTCTGTTAACGGGGCTTCGCCAAGATAATCTCTTGGTGCCGGACCGCTTTGTTCACTTCTCTGTTTCTCGAATTCCCATTTGGCAGGAAACTGATTATTCAAATCAACCCCTCTAATATTGGCCTTCCAGCCTGTAAAATCTGTGCTTCCCCTATTTATTTTGATAACTTCCTCCCTGACTTCCGCTGGAGGCCCGTTCAATACCAGGTCAACACCATCAGGGTTAACCATCGGAACTATGGAAAGGTCGACGGAATTATACAGGGGCATTGTTGAAATTCCTCTTATTGGCCGGACATTTGTAAGAGATAAAAGAAAACTGTTCAGTAAAGCCATTAATATTGGGGTTGTAATCCATTCATTCGCATGAAAGGATGCATTGATGTGCACTTTCTTAGTTCCTTTACCTAACCGTATTTCCTGAATTGGCTTTCCAAGAACACTGCGTCCAATTGTATTTACTTTTATAAACGGATAAATATCTGCCAGCATGGAGATATCGGCTGTTAATGCTTTATAATCATACTCTCTCCTGCCTGATACAATTGGGGAAATAACGCGCCTCGGCAGTTTAATAGCCGTACCAGGAATCAGACTGTTCGGATTAAGGGATTGATTAACCAGGAGAAGAGCATCCACTGAGAGGTTACGGGAAGAACTCAGCTTCCAAAAAGTGTCACCTGATTTAACCGTATAATTTTGCAATGTAAAGCCGGGAATATTAATTTCGCTGCCTATTTTTAGTGATGCAGGATTAATCCCGGGATTAGCATCAGCAATGAGATTAACAGGCATCATAAAGAGCTGGCTATAATACCATAATGAATCTCCTGAGCGGACTTTGACTTTCATCTTTCTCCCCCTTTCCATCATTTCAATTTTATGAGAAAAAGAAAAAAAGATGACTGTTTAGCTGTGTAAAAGTGAGCAGCTGATTTTAATCCAGGGGTCTGCTTTACCTCAATACATCCACTTTTTGAGTAGGCTTTTTTAGTATTAATTGCTGTTTTATCCTTCTCTAAGCGCTGCCCGTTGATTTCCGCTCTCCAGGCCGCTCGCTCCAATCAATTCAGTGAATTAGAAACAAAGCAGCAAACCTTGTGAAAACACCCTTTATGAAAAAGAAAAAGCACCTGGGCATCAGGTGCATTCCTCTCAATTTACTTATTTTTTGCCAGCCAAGCTGCCCCAATTACTCCAGCATCATTGCCCAGTGTCGCAATATCAATGACTGTAGACTCCTTCACCCGTGGAAACGCAAATTTAACGAAATTTGCAATAACCGGTTTAAGCAGGATATCCCCTGCTCTGGAAACTCCACCGCCCAATACTATTTTCTCAGGATTTAACGTATTTGCGATATTGGCCAATGCCAATCCAAGGTGCATAGCTGTATTATTGACTGTCTGAAGTGATGTTTCATCCCCATTCCTTGCCGAGTCGAAAACATCTTTTGCAGTAATAAACCCATTTTCTTTATACAATTGAGATAGAGTGCCTTCTCCGCCAGATTCCAGGTTTTCAAGAGCCTGCCGGACAATTCCTGTAGCAGATGCAATGGTTTCGAGACAGCCCGTTTTACCGCAATTGCACTGAGCTCCGCCAACAGGAATGGATGTAATGTGGCCTATTTCACCAGCAGCCCCGCTTACTCCCTGTACAATATCACCGTTGGCAATTACACCCCCGCCGACACCTGTGCCAAGTGTTACACACACCAGATCTTTAGCGCCATTTCCGGCACCCTTCCACATTTCCCCAAGTGCAGCACAATTAGCATCGTTATCAATGATGACCGGGAGTGATGTCTCTACTTCAAGCAAGTCCTTCAGCGGGTAATTATCTCGCCAGCCTAAATTAACAGTGTTATATACAACACCCGTTGCCAGATTTACGGGACCTGGGGCCCCCATTCCAATGCCAATAATTTTATCCTTGCTTAAATCCAAATCTTCCAATTTTTGATCGATGGCTTTCGCTATATTTATTGTAATATTTTTCCCTTCTTCACTGTTATCCGTGGGTATTTCCCATTTATGAATGATTTCCCCATAGTAATTGATAAAAGCAAGCTTTGTTGTTGTTCCGCCTAAATCTACCCCAACCAGCCATTTTTCTGCCAATCTCCATCACCTTTTCTCTATTTATTCTCTTTAAGTTTCTGAATTTCAGTCCTCAGGATCAAGACGCCGCTCTGATAATCTTTGACATCAATAAGCTGGGAATCATATAGCTCTTTTAATTCAGCTGCCATAAGCTCCAAGTCAGCTTCACGATCCCCTATGTAGATGATAGTCCCATATTTCTTAAGAAACTGCTGTATATCATAAATGGTTTTCATTCTGTACCTCTGCCTTATCAATAAGTTTATACCACATTAAAGTATAATCTAAAATCCTCCCCTTCTCAAGATAGAGAAGCTCCAGGAAAGATGTAAGATTTCTTGAATTATGTAAAAACCCCTTCCACGCCAGGAAGGGGTTTTATTAGAATCAGCGGTCGGGGTCCTTGGGATGCAGGAAGCGCGGCCGCCTGTTCTTCAATGGTATTGGTGATCTTAGCAATACATCCCTGAATGCTCTCAGATTGAAAGGGATGAATGGCCACAAATAGGGCACACCAAAAGACTTCATTCTGGCAAGCATGATTATCATCAGCAGGATGCCAACAACATAGCCGTAGGTATGGAATATACTGGTTGATATCAGCAGACCAATTCTTAATAGCCTGTTTGCCAGGCTCATTTCGTAGCTTGGGGTTGAAAAGGTACCGATTGCCGCTATCGCTAAATAGAGAATGACTTCATTAATAAATAATCCCACTTCAACTGCTACCTGACCAATCATCAGGGCCGCCACCAGCCCCAATGCAGTGGCCAGGGCAGAAGGAGTATGGATCGCTGCCATTCTCAGCATATCGAGACCAAGCTCAATCATCAGGAACTGAACGACTAATGGAAGCTCCCCCGTTTCATTGGGCCCGATATAAGATAGCACATCAGGAAGCAGCTGCGGCTCTATTGCAAATAAGTACCATAATGGCAAAAGGAAAATGGAAGCCCATACAGCTAAAAATCGGACAAATCTCAAATAGGCGCCTACAAGCGGCTTATTCCTGTACTCCTCAGCATGCTGCAAGTGATGCCAGAAGGTAGTCGGTGTTATGATAACACTTGGCGAGCCATCAACAATAATGCAGACATGTCCTTCATAAAGGTGGGTCGCTGCCGTATCAGGCCTTTCGGTATACCTTACCATGGGATACGGATTCCAATGCCTGCCTGAAATGTATTCCTCTATTGATTTTTCGGCCATCGGCAAACCATCAGTATCAATTTTTGAGATAGCCTCCTTTATTTTCTTCACCATATCCGGGTCTGCAATGTCTTCAATATAACTGACAACCACATCTGTCTTGGAACGCCTGCCCACCTGCATATATTCCATGCGAAGTGTCCTGTCTCTAATCCTTCTTCTCGTTAAAGCTGTATTAAAAACAAGCGTTTCTACAAACCCATCCCTTGAGCCGCGGACAACACGTTCAATATCCGGCTCCTGTGGACCCCTTACAGGATATGTACGGGCATCAATAAGAATTACTTCATCAATACCATCGACTACTAGAGCAGTCGGCCCTGCCAGTACCATATCCACAACTTTATCAAGGTCATCGGTTGTTTCAACCTCAACGTATGGTATATACGTTTTTATCAGTCTGGAAAGTGTATCTCCTTCGAGCTGTTCTGCATCCAGGCCGGCAAGCATTTTCATCAGATAATGCAAAATGTCATCTTTTACAAAGCCGTCTACCAGATATAAAGCCATTTCTCTTTCTGCATATTCAACATCAAGCTGAATCACATCAAAGCTTTTATCTACACCCAGAGCATCTCTAAGATATTCAATATTATCTTTCAGAGAATCCTTTACAGGCTCTCTTCTCGCTTTCTCCAAAATCCCCACCTCAGCATTCTGTTCCATTCTTTTCCTTGCATACTATTCAACATCATTGACATGCAAAAAAAAAATCATACCAATGAATGGCATGATTCATGAAAATTCACAGGGAAATGCACCTGCTATTTCCCAGGAAGTAAGCTGAAAATTCTGGTAATATCACTCTATTTGGTTTAACAGCTTTTGATAATCCTCCTGATCCGGATGAAGATCAGCAGCCTTTTGGGCATGATTTCTTGCTTGATCCGGCTGCTTTTTGTCTAAATAAATTAGCGCCAGATTATAATGTGCTTCATGAAAAGAAGGGTCTTCCTTAATGACACGTAGAAGGTGCACTTCTGCCTCTTTTAATTTCCCCTCTTTTATTTCAGCATATGATAATAGAAAATAGGCTTCCGGTGAAGCATTCCCTTCTTCAATAAAATCAGCCAGCATTAAACGGGCCTTTTCAAACTCTTCATTCTTAATATGTTCTTGGGCCATTACCATAGCAGTCTGTTCATTTAATAATCTTCCCGGTTCATCGAATCCATATTTCAGCAAGCCGGCTGCCAGACAGAATGATCCAGCTAAAAACAGCAGCTGAAGCAAGGGTTTTTTCTTCCTGGGAAAATGCACAATGCCAGTAGCCAGAAAACCGCCAATTAGCCCTCCTATATGTCCAGCATTATCAATTCCCGGAATGGTAAAGCCAAATGCAAGGTTGATTCCTAATACAACAAGTATATTAAATCCCATGGTCCTGAAAAAAAGGCTTGGATAAATGAGACCAAAATATAAAAGTGCTCCAAAGCAGCCAAAAATTGCTCCGCTTGCCCCTGCGGAAAGTGTAGGACTAAAAACAAAACTGGCTAATGTTCCGCCAAAACCAGCAGCCAAATAGATAAATAGGAATCTTATGTTTCCAAACACCCGTTCCACTGCTGATCCAAGATAGAATAAAGCAAGTGTATTCATTAATAAATGCAGCAGTCCAATATGAAGGACAATCGGAGTTAAAAACCTCCACCATTCCCCATCAAGAATTAATGGATTAAATTTAGCCCCATACTTAATTAAAGTTGCTGTATCCTTACTGCTGCCCATTGCTTCCATGAGTAAGAATAAAGCAACTTGAATACCTATAAATATATAAGTAAAAAAGGGCTTCCCAATGTTAAACATTTCCTTTTCTTTTTTTGCTGTTTTCACCGCTTTAGAAAGAGCAGCATGCTTTAGGGCATCAACATCCATTTCCGTATAATTTCCATCAGGAAAAGTTAGCGGTTTTTCGAAAATCTCTTCAACCTCGTTCAGGCTTCCAGTTTTTCCGGATTCAATGATCATAGTTTGAACAGAGGCTTTCCCACTTTCAGGCATGAAGGGGTCTGTGATGCGGAATTCATAGTCATCAACAGGGAGATATGCTGAAACATATATATTTAAAACCGGCATTTCCCTTTTTCCAAGCTGCTTCCTGACCGATTCCGCTTTTTGAGCAGTCACTTCAATATCCCGCTGCATCCAATTGCTCCAGTCAAGATTATATTTTAAAAGCCTGATCGCCTTTACAGTTTTATCCTCCATTTTTTCAAGCCATAATTCATCCTGATCTCCAGATAGCTGAATCATTCTGTACCCGTGGTCAGATATGAAATAATCAGCAAGTTTCCAAAATACATAATCCTCTTGAACGGCCAATTCTTCCCCCACTCTCTATATGTTGCAATAGTTACTTTACTTTATTTAACTATAGGCAAAAAAGGAACCTTTTGTAAAAGAAAAAGCACCTAAAGATTTAGGCAAAATAAAAGGCTCTTTTCGTATAAATTATTGTTTTCGCTTATCAATGTTGTCCGTTGATTGCAGCGAAGGGATGCTCGCTGCAATCAACTCAATAAATATAATTTAAATAGCAACAAACTTTGCGAAAACAGCAAAATAAAAAGACCTTTTACGGTCTTTTTACTTTATGATTGCCGCCCTTCAGATGGCCCGGAAGAAAAAACAGAGCTCATCATCCTGTCGCGGACTAGCGGAAAACTCATGACTGAAGTAACCAGAAGCTTCCGCAAAAAGACATTTCCAAAAATTACATTTATCAATCGATAACGATTATGATAGGCAAAATAAGTACCGAGCCCAATCATAAAAATAGAAAGTAATCGAGACATTGAATTCCCTCCTCTTCCTTATTGTGAGAAGAGAGAATAATTTTTATCCATTCTCTAAAACAAAATAAATTTCACTATTAACTCAAGCTGATTAATTCTTCAATATTGGTGCCATCGTTTTCTTGAGAACATTAACGGAATGGGTAAACTGATTTTTCTCTTCGATGCTTAAGTGAAGTTCAACGATATCACGAATGCCGTTTCTGTTGACAATTGCAGGCACTCCAATATAAACATTCTCATGGCCATATTCTCCATCTAAGTAAGCTGACACTGTGAGGACAGAATTCTCGTTCTGGAGGATCGCTTTCGTCAGTCTCACCAGACCCATGGCTATTCCATAATAAGTCGCGCCTTTCCGCTCGATTATATGATAAGCTGCATCTCTGACATTAAGGAATAACTCATTAAGATCTTCCTGTCTAAAGTTCTCTTCTTTCTTCATCCAGTCTTCAATGGATTTCCCAGCAATATCTGCATGGCTCCATACAGGCAATTCAGTATCTCCGTGTTCACCAATAATATAAGCATGGACATTTCTCGCATCGACTTTAAAGTATTCTCCGAGCAGAAATCTGAATCTGGCTGTATCCAATATCGTTCCAGATCCGATTACTCTTTCTTTAGGAAGCCCGGAATACTTCCAGACAGCATAGGTGAGAATATCCACTGGATTTGTCGCAACCAAAAATATGCCATCAAAACCGCTGTTCATGACATGATTAACTATTTCTTTAAAGATTTTAGAGTTCTTTTCCACAAGGTCCAGGCGGGTCTCTCCTGGTTTTTGATTCGCTCCAGCAGTTATGACAACCAAATCAGCATCTGTGCAATCGGAATAATTTCCATACCAGATTGAAGTTGGGGAAGGGGCAAAGGGCATGCCGTGATTCAAGTCCATGGCATCTCCTTCAGATTTATCTTTATTTAAATCAATCAGAACCAGTTCCTCAGTAACACCTTGATTCAAGAGTGCAAACGAATAGCTTGATCCAACAAAGCCAGTTCCGATCAGCACCACTCTGTTTACCCGATTATTCATAATAACTCCCCTTTACTTTATTGTATAGAGAACTGCAAAGTCCCTTTATGCCAATAAGATATATAGAAGCATTCCCACCGAGGCAGAAGCTAAACCTGAAAAAAAATTAACAAAATCATTATCTGCAAAATTCCAGCCTTTTACCAAAATGGCCGGCTGTCCGCAATGTTCTGATGCCTCCACGTTTGACCTGCATGCCAGGCACTTGTATTCAGCTTGAAAATAAGCACCTGATAAAGAGTCAAGCAAATTCCCTGTAAACCCAAAAGTGCCAACCAGCAGAACCTCATATGTTGATAGGGGAAAAAGCATGTATGCCAGAAGAGCAATTGTAAAAGAACCTGACAAAGCTGCAATCGTTCCTAGAGAGCTGACAGCACCGGAGGTACCTGTTTCGATTGCTTTCCACGTCTTCAATGAAATGGGGGGTTTTTGACTTAATGAGCCAATTTCTGATGCCCATGTATCTGAATTTGCTGCTGCCAGTCCGATAAGAAAGGCAATCAGCCATGCCTGTGATGGATCCAGAAGATAGAATATGCTGGCAATAGCAGCTATGCCTCCATTGGCAGCAACCTGCCGCCAATCTCTTCTTGATCCCTTGGCATGCTTAGTTTCGAATTCCTTTTTTTTATGGCCTTTAAATTTTGACCAGAAGCTTGAGCTTGCAAAAAAGAACCCCAGGACAAAAAGGCCATCCAAACCAAACCCAAAGGCTGCTGCTGCACCTACAATGAATGCCGCTATACTGCCTGAAAGGGTCAGTAAGCGGAAATAATACCCGGCCAGCGCTGTGATTAATATAAAAATAATGATTGCAATAGATTCAAGCATTGCCAAATTCCCACACCTGCTGATTGGTAATAATCATTTCCACCGGCCTATCATGGTCTTCCACCGGAAAGCCTGTTATGAACTGCATTTCAAATGCCAGTGAAACCGTTCTTCCTTTATAATGCTCGAGAAAACGATCATAATAGCCTCCCCCAAATCCGAGCCGGAAACCGTTTTTCATATATGCCAGTCCGGGAACGACTAAAGTATCGATTTCCTCACTGAGGATTTCCTCCGTTTTTTCCGGATTCGGCTCCCATAATCCATAAAATACAGACTCCAAATCCATAAAGCTATTCAATTCACGAAATACCATTTGTTTGGATTCAGGTATGCATTTCGGTACAGCGACCCTTTTCCCTTCTTCCCAGGCTCTTCTGATAATTTGCCATGTGTCAGCCTCAGGTACCTTTGAAACTGTTATTCCAATTGTTTTGGCCTGTCTCCATAAAGCGCTGTTATAAAACCTGCAGGCAATTTGATAGGACAGCTGTTCATACTCCGGCTTGCTCAATTCCTTCATTTGATCCAGCATTTGCTTTCTAAGGAGCTTTTTATCGTTTTCCATATTAAAACCTCCAACAATAGTTACTATTGCAAAGTTCTCAATAACTTATCCAATAAAGGGAATGTTAACCATTAAAAAAATCAACAAAAAAAGCAGTAGGAATGATCCTACTGCTTATTTTGTTTCACGATGTGTAGTCGAACGCTTGTCTCTTGGGCAATATTTTTTAAGCTCAAGACGATCTGGATTATTTCGTTTATTTTTTTTAGAAATATAGTTACGATCTCCACATTCTGTGCAAGCTAACGTAATGTTTACACGCATGTAATTTCCCTCCAAACTATGTTCAAACTAGTTCGTTCATACGACTTTTCTATAATATCACTTTTTAAATCGAAATGCTAGTACGTTTTTTTAAAAGTATCCTCTTTCCCCCTGTCTATCAGCAGGCTATTATACTGAAGCATTTCTGATTTGCTGTTCCCGTTAATTATCCATGACTCCCCTTCTGCTGTTCCTCTTCCATTAAATACAGCTGTAAGGGCGATAATACTAATTGAGTTGCCCTGAGCCATAGGGTTGTACTTTAATGTTCCTTTCTTTTTGCAGCTCCATATCTGGTCACTGAAAGTGTTCCAGTATGGCTGAATTGTACACTCTTCCATTTTTTTGCCGTTTATCTGGCCGTTAACCAAAAATAGCTTGGAGTCAGCCATATGAAAGATGACATTTTCAGCAGGTGAAATGAAAGAAAGGTGTTCACGGGAAGAAAACTCATGCCTGTGCTGCAATAAAAGCTTAATCGTTCTGGGCTTGTTCGCATGGTTAGTAATATAGCTTCTAAAATACGAAATTTTAGAATGGATTTGTTCTGTTTTAATTTGAACAGAGATATTTTCATCAGGAAACATTTCTTTACTGTCATTTTCCATCCAGTAAGTTTTACCGTCTATCCGCAATCCGGGTATCATTCTCAATTTCCCGGCCGGCGCTTTCTCCATTTCCTCATAAACATCAGATTGAATCCAATTTAATGTATTCATTCCTATGCACCTTTTTCTATAAGTTTTTCAAACGGCCTTTTCAATGACAGATAATATATATCACACTAAATCTTCCAGCTTCCGGCTGATCAGGGTTTCTTGATATACTCTTTTGGTTTCATCCGCAATGCGTCTCCAGCTGAATAGGCTTTCTGCAACCTTTTGACCTTGTTTGCCAATTGTATCGGCAGCTTTAGGATCCTCCAAGAGAGTGAAAGCCTGCTCTGCAAAGCTATATGGATCTCCAGGGGCCATGAGCAGGCCGGTGTATTCATGTTGAACGATACCCTTTAATCCGCCTGTATTGGATACTATCGCCGGCTTTCCCATAATCATGGCTTCGAGGGCTACAATGCCAAATGGCTCATAGTAACTTGGAAAAACAGCGATTTCACACTTCTGAAACAGAGCTAATCTTTGCATGTCATTAATAAATCCTGGAAAATGTATGATATCATCGACTTTCAGCTCTCTTGCTTTTTTTCTGTGTGCTTCAAGCATAGGACCCTTGCCGGCAACGATCAGGTAAGCATCCTGATACTTCTCTTTAATCAAAGGCGCTGCCTCGATTAAGGTATCAAACCCTTTTTCCCTCACCATCCGTCCAATGGAGAATATCAGCCTTCCTCCTTTTTTTACTGAAAGTCCTTCTAATAAGCTGTCTGGATCATCAAGAAGTGTTTCTTTGCTGATACCGTTTGCGATAACAGATATTTTTTCGCTTGCAATTGAAAATTGATGAAGTACTTCTTCCTTCATATACTCGCTGCAAACAATAACCTGATCTGACCCATGGATCAGCTGCTCTTCTTTTGTATGGATAAATTTCTGCAATTCTGTGTAAATTCCATTATTTCTCCCATATTCTGTTGCGTGTATAGTTGTAATCAAAGGACAGTGTAAGCTCTCCTTTAAGGACAGGCCGCTTGCACCTACAAGCCAGTCATGTGCATGAATGATTTCAAAGAGGTGGGAGGATGACAGTTCAATGGCCTTTTGCTCCATCGCCAAATTCAATCCCAAAATCCAGTGCAGAAAGTTAGGATCCTTTTCATTTAACGGCTTTACCCTGTGTATATAGATACCGTTAATACATTCATAGCCCGGAAGTGTGCCAGGATTGGCAGTCAGAATATGAACCTCATAATCCTGTCTTAATCCTCCGGCAAGTCCATGCACATGCCTTGATAAACCGCCAACAACATGTGGAGGATACTCCCAGGTAAGAAGAAGGATTTTTGGTTTATCGTTAATGAAACTATTATTATTTAATTCAGAAATTCTCGAGTTAATCATTCTTTACCTGCTCCTTCACTGACTGATTCATAATACGTGTATGTACTCACATTCACAGTCCATTCAGGCTGAACCCCAGATTCGCTTTTTCCGTATGAATGGCAGGGTATTTCCTCTGAAGTATGAAGTGCTTCTGAGCGCAGTAAAGGGAGGAATTGAATATCTGTGATTTTAATGCCCAATTCCACACAGTACACTCGGTCAGGTTTGAGCCCTTTAAAGAGCCATTCAGTTTGCCCGGACAGGATTACCTCATGGTCACAGACTGAATTAGCTCCATCAAAAAGGACTCCGGTAACATCATAGATTCTTAAAGATTTTCTAAAAGCAGAGAAAGGCTCGTCCAAATATCGTGAGAGCATCTTCTCTTTCTGAGCTGATAATTCCCAGGATGCTATTACCCTATCATCTGTTGAGCGGGTTAATGCCAAACAATCTATTGATTGATTTCGCACAGGATTTACTTCAGCATTTAATTTATTCCCCGTAACCTCCCCGCTATCGCGCTTTCCTTTATTTTGGATAAGTTTGGTCCATTGATACTGCACTTTTCCTACTGTTGTATCAAGCTCACTGGCAATCTTACGAAAGGAAAGCCCCCTGCGTCGAAGTTTAATAATTTCATCTATCATAACGGCACCTCTTGCATTTATTTCATAAAACCATTCTATATGACAAAAAGCAAAATTTTATGACTATTTATATAACTTAATGTTATCACTGATATGAGTCGCCTACAATAAACGGAATTTGTCGCTTCTTGCGAATGTACATTCCTTCCCGATTATTCACAGGAAAAATTTTATAAACGTTTGCTGAGCTTCTTAATCGACAGGATTCCTCTGACAGGAATCTTTAAGTTTCACCTGTTTATGGAATATATATCGAAATTTGTCAATTTTGATGGTAAAATACATCTGTGCAATGAATAGAGGTGAGTTTTATTGGAATTAATCTTGCTGTCATTATTAGTCTTTTCTATAGGATTAATAATTCTTTCAGTATTTTTGAGAGATCCTTATAAAGAGCTGCGCGATGAAATGGACCAAATGTCCATGCAGCAGATCCAGGAAATTTATCAAATTAAAAAGAAATTAAAAGTATTGGAAGAAGAACTGCTGGTGGCAGATGAGCCATTTATTAAGCATGTTCCTTCAGAGCCTTCTGTTCATTCTGCAGAAAAAAGGGCAGTTCATGAAATCATAAAAAATCAGGTGATGCTCCTGACCAGGCAAGGGCTGTCAGTAGAACAAATTGCAAGACAATCATCCCTTTCTCCTGATGAAGTAAGGACTATCCAAACAGAAATGAAATTTAGGGGCCATAGCTATGAATAAACGAAATACCCGTGCATTTGCATTTGGCATTCTTATTGCTGTCGCAGCCTTTGGCACAGCCTATCTATTGAATAAACCGGAGCAATCGGAAGATAGAAAAATTGATGAAAACAGCGCAAGAAAATTTCTGGAGGCAAACGGCTATACAGTATTAACAAACGAAGAATATGCTCTCCTGCAGCAGACGGATGCTAAAGACCCAAATGAGAAAGAAGTTAATGAAGAAACTTCAGAGGAAAATACGGAGCAGGCAAAAGAGGCTCAGAGAGTCTTTCAGCTAACCATTGAAAGCGGCATGACTCCCGGTGAAATCGCGTTGCTGCTTGAAAAAGCAAGTGTTATTGACCAGGCAGCAGACTTCGGCAATTACCTGGAGGAATACGGGTACAGCCAAAAAATACAGCTTGGCACATTCGAACTGAACCATAATATGAGCTATAAAGAAATTGCAAAAATCATAACAAAAAGCTAAAAGGGTACAATTCCTTTTAGCTTTTTTGACTGTCTAGATCCAAAGCCTGTTAATTATTTAAATCATACTGGCGTCCTTTAACCAGGTAGAAGGTATGTTCAGAAATATTGGTCACATGGTCAGCTGCTCTTTCTAAATATCGGCAGACAAAAGACAGCTGGGTAATCTGAGGAAGGTATTCAGGTTTCTGCAGATTGATTTGCAGCAGATCTCTAATTGTTTCACCATATAGATCGTCTACCTGATCATCCATATCGGCAACTTTTTTTGCCTTTGCTATATCTTCTTCAGTGAAAGCTTCCAGGGATAAACGGAGCATTTCAGCAGAGATATCGTACATTTTTTTTATATGTTCAATCGGCTTAATTAGCGGTTCAGATCCAATCCGAATGGCAGATTTCGCAATATTGACTCCAAAGTCTGCAATTCTTTCAATGTCTGTTGCGATCTTTATAGCCACAATGATGCGGCGGAGGTCAATAGCCACTGGCTGCTGTTTAGCAATTAACAGAATGGCTAGATCATTTATTTCTTCATATAATGCATCAGCCTGATTGTCGTCATCAATGATTTCAAGTGCCAATTCAATGTTTTGGGTTTCAAGCGCTTCAACTGATCTATGCAGTGCCTCTACAGCAAAATTGCCAATTTCTATAAGCATTTTTTGAAGCTCCTGAAGATCATATTCAAACCTTTCACGTACTGCCATCATTGTAATCCCCCTACCCCCATATAT
Source organism: Cytobacillus sp. GQ23 (assembly GCF_059758675.1). Taxonomy (NCBI): domain Bacteria; kingdom Bacillati; phylum Bacillota; class Bacilli; order Caryophanales; family Bacillaceae; genus Cytobacillus; species Cytobacillus sp. GQ23. The sequence continues at coordinate 80,739 of NZ_JCAXER010000009.1, read as the reverse complement.
TTATGCCAGTCTGAATCATCATCATGCAATTAACCGAATCGCCCAGTGATATAATCTTCAGTCCGCTTATCTGAAGGAGTGGAGAAAATCTTATCAGTTTCAGCAAACTCGATTACTTCCCCATTTAAAAAGAAAGCAGTTTTATCAGAGATACGGGCTGCCTGCTGCATATTATGCGTAACAATAATGATACTGAATTCTTCCTTAAGCTCCTGCACGAGCTCCTCTACTTTTAAAGTAGAAATGGGATCAAGTGCAGAGGTTGGCTCATCCATTAAAATGACATCCGGTTCAATCGCAAGGCAGCGCGCAATGCAAAGACGCTGCTGCTGCCCGCCTGATAGGCCGTACGCATTCTGGTTCAGGCGATCTTTTACTTCATCCCAGATTGCAGCTCCTCTTAAGCTTTTTTCAACAATTTCATCAAGGATCCTTTTATCACGGATTCCATGTATTTTCGGTCCATATGCCACATTTTCATAAATGGACTTTGGAAAAGGATTGGGCTTTTGGAAAACCATGCCTACACTTGTTCTTAAATCTTCCACTTTAAACGACTTATCCAGAATGTCGCGGCCGCGGTATAAAATTCCGCCGGAAATCTTCACAGAAGGTACAAGTTCGACCATACGGTTCAGGGTTTTGATATAGGTGGACTTTCCACATCCGGATGGACCGATAATGGCCGTTACTTCATTTTCATGAACGGCCAGGTTAATATTCTTTAACGCATGGCCCTCACCATACCAAAGGTTAAGATCTTTTGTATGATAAACAACTTTGTTATTCTCATTAACTTTTTGGTTTAGGTTAGCTGTATGAATATTTGGACTGGTTTTTTCCATAACTGCAGTCATTATTTAAAACCTCCAGCTTAGTATCTTTTTTGGAATTTATTTCGGATCATTATTGCGATTGAATTCATCACAAACAAAACCATTAATAATATGACAATGGTCGCGGCTGCCAGGTTGGCATATTCCGCAACAAGAGCAGAGTCAACTGTCCAATAATAAATCTGGACCGGCAAAATCGTAAATTTATCAAAGACTCCATCAGGAACGGGAATTAACAATGCCGGTATGCCGATTACAACCAATGGCGCTGTTTCCCCGATTGCCCTGGACAGGGCAAGAATGACCCCAGTAAGAATTCCCGGAAGAGCTGCGGGAAGAACCACATTTTTAATGGTCTGCCATTTAGTCGCACCCATTCCGTATGAAGCTTCTCTTAAGAATTGCGGTACTGCCCGAATGGCTTCCTGGCTGGCAACTACAACTACCGGAAGAACCAGCAGCGACATTGTCAGACCGCCAGCAAGAACTACAGAACCCAAATCCAATGTTCTTGCAAAAACAGTTAAACCAAGAATCCCAAAAACAACTGACGGGACGCCTGCCAGGTTGGAGATGTTCGTTTTAATAAATGATGAAATACGCCCCTTTCCGGCATACTCTTCAAGATAAATGGCTGTGCCTACTCCAAGAATCATCGTGACAGGAGCAACAACAAGCATCAGCCAAAATGTTCCTGTTATGGCTCCCCAGATTCCAGCCCTTTCAGGATCCGTTGATAAGCGATTCATAAGAAAATCCATGTTGATCCAGCTTAATCCATCAGCGAGGACTCGATAGATTAATACAATTAACACAGCCAGGCCAAATAAAGTTGCTAAAAAGAAGAGTGTTTTTGCCAGATTATTTGCAAGCAGGCGGCTGCCCATCTTTTTTTGCACTTGATCCGAATCTACATATTTCATTTAATACTCCTCCCTGAACCTTCGAGAGATATACTGAGCGAGCAGGTTCATAACCAGCGTAAAAACAAATAATGTCATAGCAACTGCGTAAAGGCTGTAATATAATGTTGTTCCTGCGGCTGCTTCCCCGCCTGTTACTTCCACAATGTAAGCCGTCATAGTCTGCATGGACTGCGTTACGTCAAAGGTGAAATTCTTCGAACTTCCACTTGCTATAGTTACGATCATCGTCTCCCCAATTGCTCTTGATATTCCGAGCACGAATGAAGCAATGATGCCAGAAATAGCTGCTGGAACAACCACTTTCCAGGTTACTTCCAGCTTAGTGGCACCTAACGCAAGGGCTCCTTCCCTCATGGCATTTGGCACAGAGCTCATGGCATCCTCGGAAAGAGAGGCTACCATCGGAATGATCATAATTCCCATTACAATCCCGGGACTCAATATATTTGTAGGTTCAAGGCCAGGAATAAAAGATTTTAGTAAAGGTGTTACAAACGTAAAAGCAAAAAATCCATAAACAATGGTAGGAATACCCGCCAGGATTTCAAGTAGGGGCTTTAACGCCTTTCTTGTTTTTTCTGATGCATATTCACTTAAAAATATGGCTGTCATCAGACCCACCGGAATCGCAACCAGCATGGCTATTAAAGTGGAAATAATGGTTCCCGTCAGTAAGGGAAGAACACCAAAGACGGCATTTTCACCCAAAGGCTTTAATTGAGTACCTGTAAAGAAATCTATAAAAGGAACGTCTTTAAAAAAGGCGATTGTTTCCGTGATTAAGGTAAGGACAATTCCAATAGTAGTGAAAACTGAAATTGCTGCAATGCCGAATAATATTTTCGGTATTAATATTTCTGTGTAATTATTGACACTTCGAGATCTTTTCTTTTGTTGAATGATTTCTCGCACATTCAGCTTTTTTTTGTCATAGTGAACAGCACTTTTAGCCACGTCAAAACCCCTTTCAGCCTTCTCATCCAAAGAAGCACTCTTTACAAGCCCATCACAAGAAGATGAGAAAGCAAACTTCTCATCCTCTTATGACGGTACTTCTTCTTATTTCAATTCGTTCAAAGCATCAAGTGAAGCTTGGACATCTTTATCTGATAATGGCGCAAATCCAGTTTCAGCGGCAACATCCTGCGCATTCTCCATTGTATAAATAGCATAGTCAAGTACTTGCGGCTTATCTTTCGCCATATTCGTATTCAGATATGTGAACACAGGTCGAGTGAATGGAGCATACTCTCCGTCTTCCTTGATTGTGTCCAATGATGGCTCAACAGGCCCATTTCCAAAGTCTATCTTTACTGCTGCCAATTTATCTTTATTACTATCATAGTATCCATAACCAAAGAAGCCGATGGCATTTTTATCTTTTGATACAAGATCCACTAACGTTGAGTAGTCCTGCTGTAAGTTGATATTTTCAGGAAGATCCTGCTCTTCAAGAATATTTTCAAACATAAATTCATACGTTCCATGGTTTTCATTTGGGCCATACGTTTTAATTTCATCGTCCGGGAAGTCAGGGCGGACATCTGACCATTTTTTCTTTCCTGCGCTTGCAAGGAATATGTCGATAACTTCCTGCTGGGTAAGTTCAGTTGCCCAATCATTTTCTTTATTGATTACGATCGTAATTCCATCCAAAGCAACCTTCATTTCCTGTACATCAATGCCAAGCTCCTCAGCGGAAGCTTTCTCTTCATCTTTAATTTGGCGGGAAGCGTCGTTAAAATCTGTTCCGTCTTCTGCAAGAAACTTCTTAAAGCCTGCTGAAGTTCCTGAGCGGCTGACTTCTACAGAGACATTTTCCTGTTCTCCCATATAGTTTTCAGCCATGCGAGCCATAAATGGATAAACTGTCCCAGAACCGTCTATAACTACACTGCCCTCCAGCTCTTCACTGTTATCTCCATTCGCACTGGTGCCCTCATCTCCACTGCAAGCAGCTGTAAAAGCCATTACAGCTCCAAGCGTTAATAAAAGGCTCATTTTTTTAAGACGTTTCATTCCTGAATTCCCCCTAAGAAAATTGGTTGTTTTGTCCTACGTGTTTAGAATAAGGGTTGACTGTTAACCCGGTTTTAACCGAATGTAAAGCTTTTGTAAATGTGGGCAATTCTTGTGTAAATATGTCGAAGTGGCGTATAACTTTGAAGTAACTCTCTTCCCAATTTTCAATAACACAAAAAACTGTCTCCCTATTCGGGAGACAGTCCATCTTGCTTATTCATTCTCTTCATTTTCTCTGCGGGCATCTTCCTGCCCTTCGATTACTTCATCAATATTATTTACTTTTTGAACAGAATCCTTGCTGTTCTCGCCTTTCTTTTGACGCTCCTTTTTAAGCTCAAAGTAGGCATCCAGAACACGTTCACCGATTTTTTTATTTGCTCCATGATCTACGCTTCCCTGGTAGGCCCAAGGTACTAAAACAGCCATGGCAATCTCGGGATTATTTGATGGTGCATAGCCAACAAGGCTAAGATTCATGACTTCAGGAGGCTCTTTTCCAAATTTGCTGCGCTCAGGTCCATCGTAAAAGGCCTCAGCTGTACCTGTTTTACCAGCTGGTTTATACTCTTTGCCCCCAAAATTGGAATAACCTGTACCGCCGCTTTCCTGCATTACTCTGCGGAAACCTTCCTGCACACGGTCCATCCAGCCTTCTTCCAGTTCGACCCTATTAAGAACCTTTGGCTCCATCTCCTGAACAATAGGGCCAAGTTCATTGTTTTCCATTAATGGCTCACGGATTTCCTTTACGATGTGAGGCTCCATCCTATTTCCGCCATTGGCAATGACAGAAACATATTGTGCAAGCTGCATGTTGGAATAAGTATCGTACTGTCCAATCGAAAGGTCAAGCATGAAACCAGGCAAAACACTCATTCCTTTAAAGCCTGTTTGCTCATTTGGCAAATCAATCCCTGTCCGAACGCCAAGACCGAATTGAGCGAACGATTCCCTTACAGTACTAAAAGCTTTTTCATCTATCCATAATGGCTTCTCAAACTCATATCTCCCCCCGCCTATCCTGATGACCGTTTCGAACATATAAACGTTTGAGGAAAACTTTAGTGCATTAATATCATTTAAAGAGCCAAAATTTCTCCATGATTTTTTCACAGGTGTTCCTTTAATTTTTAAAGGACGATCATACAAAACGGTTCCGGGATTAATAGCCCCCGTTTTATAACCGGTAAGTATTGTAGCACCCTTCACAGCTGAACCGACATTATAAGTAGTTGTGATGTTGCCCAGTGCATCGTCCTGCATTTGAGACTGGCCTGTCTCTTTATCCTTCACAATCTTTTTGCCGGCCATTGAAAGAACTTCTCCCGTATGCGGGTCCATCAGTACTACATAGGCCCTGTCCAGTAAAGCTGTTCCTGCTGATGCCTTCGCTTTACGCAATTCCTCTTCAATGATTTTCTCAACTTCCTTTTGAAGATCCATATCTATGCTCAGCACAAGGTCCTTGCCTCTTTGACCGTCTGTGATGGGTACAGTTTCAAGAACATTCCCGGCTTTATCTGTAACGTTTTTTACTTTTGCCTTTTGGCCGTGAAGGACTTCTTCGTATTGCATCTCGATATAACTCTTGCCTACACGGTCATTGCGGCTATAGTCACGTGCCATATAGTATTCAATCTGTTCGGCCGGAAGACCTTCATCAGAGCTTGTTACTTTTCCAAGCACCGATTTCAAAGTATCTCCAAAGGCATAATACCTTTCCCAGTCGGTTGTTGTATCTACACCCGGTAAAATCTGCAGATTTTCGCTGACAACTGCAAATTCCTCAGGTGTTACTTTTTTATTCTTAACAATTTGAGGGGTCAAAGCATATCCGCTTGTAAATTCTCTGTAGATAGCAAGGACTTCAAGATCATCCTTTGTCAGTTCACTTAATTCCTCTTTAGTTATCCGGTCCAAAGTGAGCTGATAAATGGCCTTATCCAGTTCCTTATCCTTACCCTCATACTTCTTTTCAAGTTCGTCTTTATCTTTTTTAGTGACCTTTGCTTCTGCCTTATCAGGATTCTTCATGATCCAGTAATCCTTTTTATCCCGTTCCTGAACCTTTTTGGTATCTTTATCGATCAGCTTGGCCAGCCTCTCCGCCACCTCAAGCATTTCATCCTGCTTGTACCCATTATTAGTAAAGGTGATGGCATTTTGCGGGGTATTATCGACAATCACCTGTCCATTCCGGTCAAACATTTTACCTCTCGGCACAGGACTGTTAACTGTAACATCTTCCGTTCTTTCAATCTCACGCTTATAATCATCGCCATAAACAATCTGAACCATCCCAAGCCGGAGGATCAGCAATGAAAACAATAAAAACACAGCAAAGAAGAGCATATTCAGACGGAAAGGAACATGGGTCTTCTTTTTCTTCCTATTCAATTACGCACACTTCCTTTAAAAAATTCTCTTAGTCCCATTCTAAAAGAAAAAAACAATTAATTCTATAAAGAACCCTTTTTCTACATAAATAAATTTACTGGTAAAAAAAGAGAGAGGGTTTCCTCTCTCTTACGCTGACTGAAATTGAATTTTTCTTATGAATAAATAAATGACCGAATGTCCCGCCCCTATTATTAAAAGAAGGATTGGTATGCTTTTTTCCTCCTGAAAAAAAGATACCGCAGCTAAAAAACCTAAAATCGATACTATGCGCCCTGCATTTAAAAAGATTTCCCTGACGACAATATACTCAATCCTCATCTCAGCAGCCTTCCAGCCCCTTCCAATGACATCATAGGTTAATGAGATATATGGGACAAGCAGAAGTGGATACGCTATAGCAATTGCTGCTGCATACATCAGCAGCTTTGGGTAGGTAACATCAAATACAATAAAGAATATGGCCGCATATAGTACCAATCCCCCGATAAGTATGGCTCTTTTCCGGTACTCCTTTTTCAAAAGTCTTGATACAAGATAATATCCTAAAAAAGAGATACTTGAGTTGACCAAACCGTATGTTCCAAGAGCCAGTTCGCTGCCAGTTGAAATGAAGACATACACTGAAACAACAAAAATAAAGGTTCCTTCTCTGAGCCCCTGAAAAAAGTGGGCATTTGTAATCATGCGCCAATTTACATTGTTTTTTCGTTCTGCTAGGATTCTCGTAAAAAAATACCTTCCATCTGCAGGCCGCCTTTTAAGGAAAAAACTTAAAAAGACAGCTATTGAAAAAAGGGTCAGGGAGATTCCGAAGATAACTGAATAGCCGGTGAACTTTTCCATCCTTGAAATAATGAAACCCGCTGCTATCGGTCCAATCATACCCCCAACGGATGTTAGTATTCCAAGGAAGCCATTAAAGAAATCCCGATTCTCCGGCTCTGTTATTTCGAAGGTCAGTACATTGAAAGCAAGCCAGTAAAACCCGTATCCTACTCCCAGCAGTGCTCCCAGAAGCAATAGATATTTCGAGGCGCTTGTACCAATAAAAAGAACGGTCAGATAAAAAAGGGCTAAAAAAATAACACCTATTCTCAGTACAATGACCCTGTCAATCTTCTTCGCCCATCTCCCCGCCAGAATAAAAGTCAAAGGCTGCAGAACAACAATGGCCAGGTTATACAAAGCCAAATCACTGAATTCACCTGACTGCTTCCAAAGATAGATATTTACAAATGTGTTTGAGAGGGCAGCACTTAAAGAATATAGCCCCCCAATAAATAAAAGCAATGTTAAATCTTTCGTTAAATCGACATTACCGATCAGTTTTTTAAATCTGCTCATAAAAAAACTCCCCTTTGCTTCTAAGGGTAGTCTCCTACAAAGCCAGTGCGGTTATGCAATGATTTAGAAATTAGCACAATACATTATTTAAAAAATAAAACACGGCAGATATAAAATCTGCCGTGCTGTTTGATAGCTTATTTTGCAGCGCTGTAACGCTTAGAAACCTCATCCCAGTTAACAACATTCCAGAAAGAATTGATGTATTCAGGACGGCGGTTTTGGTATTTTAAGTAGTAAGCATGCTCCCAAACGTCAAGGCCAAGGATTGGAGTCTTGCCTTCCATTAATGGTGAATCCTGATTAGGTGTGCTTGTTACTTCAAGTTCGCCATTGTTTACAACTAGCCACGCCCAGCCTGAACCGAAGCGAGTTGTTGCCGCCTTCGCGAACTCTTCTTTAAAGCTGTCATAGCTTCCGAATTTGCTGCTGATGGCATCTGCTAATTCGCCTGTTGGCTCTCCGCCGCCATTAGGAGAAATGATCTGCCAGAAAAGAGAATGGTTTGCATGACCGCCGCCGTTGTTGCGCACAGCAGTACGGGCAGCTTCAGGAACAGCATCCAGGTTGGATACTACTTCTTCAACAGTTTTAGAAAGAAGCTCTTCGTTTCCTTCTAAAGCATTGTTAAGATTTGTTACATAAGTATTGTGATGCTTTGTATGATGAATATTCATCGTTTCCTTGTCGATGTTTGGCTCCAATGCATCATAAGCGTAAGGTAATTGCGGTAATTCAAATGCCATAATAAAATTCCTCCCTATGTATCTGTTTTAGTAAGCCCCCTGAAACATTTACAATCATTTATAAAATTCTGATTTTAGAATGTTTCTAAGGTCTTTAGCTTAAGATTACCAAAGTTGGTTTTTTGTTTCAATCAAAAAGCTTTGCTCCATATATACATTATCCAAATTAGTATTTTTTAATCCGCAGCAGTATGCTTAGTTATAGAACTACAACTAAAAAATAAATAATCATAACTGCCTGGATTACAGCTTTGGCTGCTGCGCTGCTGACAAATCCGATTACAGACCCGAATCCAATTTTTAATGCATCATTAAAGTTTGTCCTGTTAACTGCGAGTTCAGCAATAACCGCTCCAAGAAATGGCCCGATAAGTATTCCCAGCACAGGTATGACAAATGGGCCAGCTAAAAGGCCAATTGTACTTCCCCATACACCAGCTTTTGAACCTCCATATTTTTTCACGCCAATCATATTTGCTACGTAATCCGCTCCGAAAAGAAGGAGTACAAATAGCCCCTGAATCGTCCAAAATAGCCAGTTAAATGGCTCAAAAGAAAATAGGACTCCATAAAGAATAAAACCTCCAAGCAAAAACAGCACACTTGGAATAATCGGAAAAACCAGGCCTGCAAAAGCGACAATAAACAACACAATAATCAGTATCCAATAAAATATTTCCATAATCAGCACCCTTTTTTTATAAATAAATAAGCAAGGGATCCCCCTTGCTTATTTTACCACTTATTCTTCCCCTAAAACAGCTTCAGCAATATTCACTGCGTGATCACCTATACGCTCCAGGTTGCTGACAATGTCTACATACACTATGCCGGCCTGGCCTGAGCATACACCTTCATTCAAACGAAGGATGTGCTGTTTGCGGAGCTTTCTTTCCATCTTGTCAATTTCTTCTTCCTTTTTAACTACATGCTCTGCAGCAATTTTATCATTATGGTCCAGCGCCTGAAGCGCTTCTTTTACAGTAGAAATGGTTAATTTGAACATTTGCTCTAAATCAGCCATAGCTGAATCAGTAATGGACACTTTATTTGCCTGTTTATAATCAATCAGTTCGATTACATTTTCGAAATGATCACCAATACGTTCAATATCTCTTACCGTATCCATCAGCACAGTATGCTCGGCTGATTCATTTGCCGAAAGTGAACTTGAAGATAGTTTTATCAAATAATCAGTAATTTTTCGATCTAGATTATTGATTGCATCTTCCAGCTGGTATGCTGTATCGGAATGCTTTTGATTGCCTGTTTTTAAATACTGAACCGTTTCTTCCAGTCCGTGTACAGAAAATGTTCCCATGCGGAGCACTTCTTCCTTGGCTTGTCCAAGTGCAATCGATGGGGACTGTTCAATAAACATAGGATCCAAATGCTTAGCTTTATAATCAGCCACCGCATCTTCGCCCGGAATGAGCCTTGTCACGATCCATGCCAATACAGCTACAAATGGAAGCTGAATAAGTGTATTCGACGTATTGAAAATTCCATGTGCAAAGGCAATTGTCATTTCAGGATTTAGATCCATTTTCCCCTGCAGTGTTTCAACTATAAATGTAAAAGGTTTTAATAAAACCAAGAAAACGGTTGTACCAATTAAGTTAAACAATACGTGTACAGCTGCAGCTCTTCTTGCAGCAACAGAAGCCCCAATAGCTGCTAAAACCGCTGTAATGGTTGTACCGATATTATCCCCAAATAAAACCGGCAGTGCAGCATCCAGATTGATCAGCTCTTCAGAAAACAATCCTTGAAGAATACCGATTGTTGCACTAGAGCTTTGGACAATAACTGTAAATACAGTTCCGACAACCACACCCAGAATTGGATTTGAACTCATACTGACGGTCAAGTCATGGAAAGATTCCAAAGTGCGAAGAGGCTTCATTCCTCCACTCATTAATTCCAGTCCGTAGAATAATGCACCAAAGCCAAAAACAATTTGTCCGACATTGTGGATTTTCTGTTTCTTGAAGAAGAATAGCAATATAGATCCTAGTGCAATGATGGGTAAAGCATACTCACCAACATCTATTCCAATGATGAAAGCTGTAACAGTGGTCCCTATATTAGCACCCATGATTACCCCGATTGCCTGGCGCAGCGTCATGAAACCTGCTGACACCAATCCGACAGTAATAACTGTTGTAGCTGAACTGCTTTGAATTAGCATCGTTACAAGAATCCCGGCCAAAACACCCATGATTGGATTTGTAGTAAAACGATCTAATAAATCTCTCAGCCGATCCCCTGCTGATTTTTGGAGCCCATCACCCATGAACTTGATTCCATAAAGAAAAATACCAAGCCCTCCAAAAAATTCAAAAAGCATTTGCTGAACATTAAGTTCCACAACTATTCAACCCCTATATTTTTTTCGACATGTTTCATCAAACCCCATACAATTATTAATGGTAATGAAGATAAAAGTAAATATAATCAGACACGAATTTACAATACCTTAACATTGATCATAAATGTTACAGTTTCATTACAAATACAGAAAAGGTATTGCTTTAATACTAAAAGAGCATTCCCCTTGTAACTCCTTGGGATTTGGCTAAAATAAGTATGTGAATCTCAAAAAGGGTGTGTGCAAATGAATATTTTTGTTCAGTTTTATAAAAGTCTGTTTTCTCCTAAAGATATCGCTTTATTTAGGCATCAGGGAATAGGCAAAACCATTCTGTATGTGTTTTTCCTTACCCTGCTGTCAGTATTGCCAACCGTTTTTTATTCCGGGGCAGGAATCATTTCCGGCTTCAATGCTATTGATAAAACCATTGACAGTGAATTACCTGATTTTGAAATAGCAGATGGTCAGCTTCATACAGATGAAAAGGTTCCAGTTACCATCAATAAGGATAACTTTACAATCATTGTTGATTCGACAGGTACAGTTGATCCTGCAGTTCTAACCGAAGGCGGCAATACGATTGCCTTATTGACAAATGAAGTCTACATAATAGCAGAAGGACAGGAACAGAGACATCCATACTCGATGCTGTCAAACGGCTCAATTTCTAAGAATGACCTTTCCGGGTTCCTTGATTCGGCAGAATCCCTTATGCCAATTATTATTCCCTTAATAGGAATAGTCATTTATATTTTTGGAGCTGGCATTCGATTTATTGAGATATCTCTGTTAGCACTGGCAGGCCTTCTAGTCAAAAAAGCTCTTTCCAAAAGACTGGAATACCGCCATTTATGGCGCATGTCTGCCTACAGCATAACTTTACCGACCATTTTCTTTGCAATCATGTCAGCCCTGCAAACCACAGTGCAAAACGGGGCAATGATTAACTGGCTGGTTTCCCTTATTATTCTTCTGCTGGCCATTAAGGAAGTACCTGCTCATAACGCTAAGTAAAACGCGCGCAGCCCGTGCGTTTTTATTTTGGAATAAAATAAATTCCTCCTATCTGCAGAATAATAAACTGAGAACTTTTGTTGGTCTAAGTACGATGGGACAAGCATACATATTGGGTAAACAAGCTATTCCAGGAGGTTTGGCCAATATGAAAAAAATGGCGGGAGTATTGCTTTCCATTCTTGTAATTTATGTAATTTATTATGACCTGAATCATGGTACACTCCCCGCTGGACAAAGCCAGTCTATCGAGGCAAGCACAATTCCATCTGCAGAATCAGACCCAGTCTTTTTTGAAAAAAAGGTCAATCCGGGAGAGACTGTTCTTTCTATAATTGAACTAAACCTTGATGGCCCAATTCCGGTTGGCATAGACCAAGTGGTATCAGATTTCTCTGAGTTGAATAATGGATTGAGGCCTGAAGAAATCAAATCCGGTAAAACCTACAAATTTCCTAAATACAGTCAGGATAACTAATCATCATTCTTGTCAATTTCAGCAGTTCATTGATACAATAGAGTGGAACTTCTCTAACAGTGAACTTTACTCATCTGTTATATGAATTGATAAAAAGGAGCGAATCTCCATTGAGTGAAATTATACACCGCACAAAAACAAGGCCTGTAAAAGTTGGGCCTTTAACAATTGGCGGAAGCAACGAGCTTTTCATCCAGAGTATGACTACAACAAAAACGCATGATGTTGAGGCAACTGTAGCCGAAATTAAAAGGCTGGAAGAAGCAGGCTGTCAAATCGTACGTGTTGCTTGCCCTGATGAAAGAGCCGCAAATGCCATAGCAGATATAAAAAGACAAATTAATATACCGCTTGTTGTTGATATCCACTTTGATTACAAGCTGGCCCTAAAGGCTATCGAGGGCGGAGCAGATAAAATCCGCATAAACCCTGGCAATATCGGTAAACGCGAAAAGGTGGAAGCAGTCGTCAAGGCAGCCAAGGCAAAAGGAATACCTATCCGGATTGGGGTAAATGCCGGTTCCCTTGAGAAAAGAATTCTTGAGAAATACGGATACCCTACAGCAGATGGCATGGTTGAAAGCGCACTTCATCATATCAAAATCTTAGAAGATCTTGATTTCCATGACATCATCGTTTCCATGAAGGCATCTGATGTCAACTTGGCCATTGAAGCATACGAGAAAGCATCCAAGGCTTTTGACTACCCTCTGCACTTAGGTATTACAGAATCAGGCACACTTTTTGCGGGTACTGTAAAAAGCGCTGCTGGACTGGGAGCTATCCTAAGCAAAGGCATTGGAAATACATTAAGAATCTCATTGAGTGCAGACCCAGTTGAAGAAGTTAAGGTTGCCCGTGAACTTCTTAAAGTGTTTGGATTATCCTCCAACGCCGCTACACTGATCTCCTGCCCAACATGCGGACGGATTGAGATTGACTTAATCAGCATCGCTAATGAAGTGGAAGAATATATTCAAAAAATTAAAGCGCCTATTAAGGTTGCTGTATTGGGCTGTGCGGTTAACGGGCCTGGTGAAGCCAGGGAGGCGGATATCGGCATAGCCGGCGCACGCGGAGAAGGCCTGCTGTTCCGTAAGGGCCAGATTGTCAGGAAGGTTCCGGAAGAAACAATGGTCGAAGAACTTAAGATCGAAATCGACAAAATAGCTGAAGAATATTTTGCAAAACAGGCAGAAGAGAAATTACAGGCTGAAAGCCTGCAGCCATAATAATAACAGCAGAATAAACAAGTATCTTACAAATAGAAAAGCCTGGCCCCAAATACAATTTGGGAACCAGGCTTTTTTCTTATTTTTAAAAGAACGGCAATATAAACATACCGATAATAATGGAAATTGCCCCAATTGCAATCGCCCAGCCTCCAAGGCTTTCTGAACCCCTTCTTCGAGCGATAAAACCAAGGACAATTCCTGTTGCTCCAAAAAGAACTGGCAGTACAAACAAAGATAAAATGGAAAGTGCCAGGGCTGCATAACCGACTCCTCTTCCGGCTGTAACAGTTTCATTCTCTTCATCCCTGTCCAATGACCTGTCATAGACACCTGGCGCTGCTATTTCTGCAGCGGTTTCCTCAGAATAATTTTCCTGAACTGCTTCTCTTTCGATTTCCTCATTACGATCAAGCGACCTGTCATAGACACCTGGCGCCGCTATTTCTGCAGCAGCTTCTTCTGAATAATCCGCTTCATTCGCTTCGCCAATTCGCTCACTGTATCGGAGGTCATACTCTTCATTGGTGCGATCTTGATCTGCCATCAATGATCCCTCTCTTTCTTTGCTGTGTTCCTAAAACTTTTGCTTAATGGAGCATTTATAGTGTTTGCGATAAAGGTCTTTTTTAAGATGTTAATGTTTAACTGTCAAACCTGGCAGCAACACTCTTTTGCAAGGCTCTGACTTTTGTTAAGATAAGGGATATATGCATTAAAGGAGATTTAATAAAATGAAGAAACGCTTTGGCATCGATATAGACGGAACGGTTACCAGCCCCGAAGCAATGGTTCCGTATTTAAATGAAGCATTTAACTTGAATATTACGTTAAATGATATTAAGCAGTATGATTTAACACCATTAGTGACGATTTCAGAGGAGAAGTTTGCCCATTGGTTTTTTGAGAATGAACCAATAATCTATAAGGAATCTCCACTTGCGGAAGGTGCAAAGGAAGTTCTGACCAACTGGAAACGGCAGCATGAATTGTATTTTATCAGCGCCAGGGGCTCTCACCTGCAGCAAGTAACAGAGGAATGGTTTTTAGAAAATGCACTAGAGTTTGATCATATTGAATTGATCGGGAGCCATGATAAAATTGAAGCTGCAAAAAAGTATGAGGTCGATATCTTTCTCGAAGATAAACATGATAATGCAGTGATGATTCATGAGGCCTGCGGAATACCTGTCCTTTTATTCGATACACCTTATAATCAGGATTCCCTTCCCAATGGCGTCATCCGCGTCCGAAATTGGAAGGAAGCCCATGCCTGGACTGAAAATTGGCTAAAGCAAAAAAGCATGGAAAAATAGCTCCATGCTTCTTTTTTTATTTCTGTATTAAAAACACTCCGGACATTTCCCATATATTTCAAACTTATGTCCGGAAACATCATAGCCCTTCAGATTTTCCTGCACCTGCTTCATGGGACAGACTTCAATTTCTTTCGTCTTGCCGCAATCCAGACATATAAAATGATGATGATGATGATCATGAGAGCAAGTAAAGCGGAAATGTTTTTCACCTGATAGCTCTGTCATTTCAAAAATACCCAGTTCCACAAATAACGATAAATTTCTGTAAATAGTATCAAAACTAAGTCCAGGATAATTATCTTTCATTTTCTCGAGAACTTCTTTTGCCGTTATATATTTATCGCTGTCAGCAAACAGCTGAAGCATCTCTTCCCTTTTCCCGGTATGTTTATAGCCTTTATCCTTTAAAAGCTGCATGGCTTCATCAACATTCATTTTTTCCACCTCTTTTTTGCTCTTAAATCAACCCGGATAGAAGTCATTCACATTTATGCGGCTCTCATGCCTGCAAGTTTTTTCAGCAATATTGTTACAATCAGTATAAATACGGCAATCATAACGATTGTTCCGCCAGGTGCCAAATCAATATAGTAGGAAATTGTCAAGCCGCCAAGAACCGAAATTTCACCAAAAAGCATGGACAGGAATATGGTCTGTTTGAAGCCTTTTGCAATTCTGATGCTTGCAGCAACCGGCAATGTCATAAGAGAGGAAACTAATAATATCCCCACTATTCTCATGGAAGCAGCTATAACCAGTGCTACCATGACTATAAAAATGAAGTGAACACTTTTAGCAGCTATTCCGGATGCCTTGGCATGCTCTTCATCAAATGACAGCAAAAACAATTCTTTATAGAGCAGGACCACAAGTACTATGACAAGCACGCTGATAATCAAAATAGTCCATAAATCAAGCCGGCTGACTGCACTGACACTGCCAAACAGATAACTGAATAAATCTGTATTGAATCCGTCAGCAAGTGAAATGAATATGACTCCAAGACCAATGCCGCCAGATAAAATAATAGGAATAGCCAGCTCCTGATAATGCTTATAAACAGCTCTCAGCTTTTCAATAAACAACGAACCGGCAACTGAAAAAGCCATCCCCATATACAAAGGATTCAATCCGCTCAATCCGATAAATTTCTTTTCTAGCAGCAGGCTTGCAGCAATGCCTGCAAGTGTTACATGGCTTAAAGCATCCGCAATTAAAGATAGCCTTCTGACAACTATAAACACACCCAGAAGAGGAGCAATGATCCCGATAATAATTCCAGTTAAAAAAGCATTTTGTAAAAATTCATATTGAAGGATTCCCGAAATCATTTGCCTGCTCCTTTATGGTGGTGATGATCATGGTCATGTGTCAGGACATGTACATCATGTCCGTAGATCTCCGACATTTCATTTACATTTAAGCTTTCAAATTCAGCTGTATTTCCATGGAAATGCAAATTCTTATTCAGGCACGCCACATGGGTGACTTTATCAGAAATTGTCCCAATATCGTGTGTAACAAGCAATAAAGTAATGCCAAGATCCTTATTTAAATCATCCAGCATTTCATAGAAGGACTGAACATTTTTCACATCCACACCTACTGTGGGTTCATCCAATATTAATAATTTCGGGTCGCTTACCAATGCCCGGGCGATGAATACCCGCTGCTGCTGACCGCCTGAAAGCTCGCCTATATTACGCCCTGCATACTCATGCATGCCAACAGATTCAATCGCACGCATAACCTTTGCCTGATCTGTCTTGCCCATAAATTTAAAAAGCCCCAGCTTCTTTGTAAGCCCGCTTGAAACCACTTCAAAGACCGTTGCCGGGAATCCTGTATTAAATGAATTTGCCTTTTGAGAGACAAATCCAATGTTCTGCCAATCCTTAAATCGGCTAATTTCCTGGCCAAACAGTTTGACGCTCCCCTTCTGCACTTTAAGCAAATTCAAGATAAGCTTTAAAAGGGTTGATTTACCCGAACCATTGGGACCTACAATTCCAAGGAAATCTCCTGAATTAATGGTCAGATTGATATCCTCGAGTACATTTTCTTTCTCATATCTATAAGAGACATGAGCTATTTCAATTATTGGCTTTGCCATTATTATCACCTTACATATTAAGAATCATTACGATTTACTAACACAGTATACAAGAACATGCATTTAAAGTAAAGGTACATGCTTTTGTCGGAAATTTTGAAACTTATAGTCACTATTCACAGTCTTCACTCATAAAGTACTGAGGAGGAGTGATGAAAAATGAAAATATTCGAAAACATCATTAATCATAAGTTAAGCAATATTACAGCAGATGAATTATTAAAATATGGAGAACAGTTCAACATCCAGATCACGAAAGCGCAAGCACAGAAAATTGCAGATCATTTGAGAGGCAAACAAGTAAACATCTTTGATGACCGCGAAAGGACAAAAATCATAAAGGAAATTGCAAAGATTGCCGGCCCGGAAACTGCAAGGGAAGTAAACAGGCTTTTTATGCAATTTACAAAATAAATCTCACTTATCATACTTAATTTTTCACGCAAAAAAGCTGTGCATTCCAGGCACAGCTTTTTACTATTGACTCTTTTTTCAAGGCTCAGCCAATCAAACTGAACTATATTTATACAGCCGCAATGACTTCCAATAAGCTTTCATTGAATTCCTGGCTGCGCAGCATTTCTATTTCATGCTTATAAGGGGCTTTTTTATTATTTTTATCTTCGCCTACATAAGGAGTCTCCAGAATTTTAGGGATTTCCTTTAATTGCGGATGATGGACAATATAATTTAAGGCATTGAAGCCGATATGGCCAAATCCGATATTAGCGTGACGGTCTTTACGCGTTCCGCGCTCATTCTTACTGTCATTAATGTGAAGGACTTTCAGACGGTCAAGTCCAATAATCTTATCGAATTCTTCCAATACTCCATCGAAATCATTCACAATATCATATCCTGCATCATGTGTATGACAAGTATCAAAGCATACAGATAAGTGATTGTTATAATTGACTCCCTCAATAATCATAGCCAGCTCTTCGAAGGATCTCCCGCACTCTGATCCTTTTCCAGCCATGGTCTCAAGTGCGATCTGCACATTTTCTTCTCCGTTCAGAACTTCATTTAAGCCTTCTACGATTTTTTTGATGCCGGCCTCTGTTCCTGCTCCAACATGGGCGCCGGGATGGAGTACAATCTGTTTAGCTCCAATCGCTTCGGTGCGGTCGATTTCAGAGCGCAGAAAATTTACGCCTAATTCAAATGTTGAAGGGTTTGTAGTATTTCCGATATTGATGATATAAGGAGCATGTACAACAATATCAGCAATCCCGTTCTCTGACATATGCTTCAGCCCTGCTTCAATGTTCAGATCTTCGATTTTTTTTCTTCTTGTGTTTTGCGGAGCCCCTGTATAGATCATAAATGTATTGGAGCCATATGAAACAGCTTCTTCACTTGCTGCTAAAAGCATTTTTTTCCCGCTCATGGAAACATGTGATCCAATCTTCAACATGAAAATACCTCTCCCTTTAGTTCCTTATTTACGCTTGATTCTTCTTTCGCGTTTTTTAATTTTGTCCATTTCCCATTTCATTTTCTTTTTATAGCCTGGTTTTACTTTTTTAGGTTTTTTCACCAATGAAGCGGCTTTTTTATCAATGTCATCTGTTTGTTTCTGTCTTGTTTTTCGCTTGTTGCGATTATCCAGGTCTGTCCATTCACCTTTTTGAAGATCTTTGTGCCTGAATTCTATTCCCATTTTTTCTAGTCTGTTCAATGCATCTTCATCGGAGATTTCATACACTGTTACCGCAATTCCCGAGAAACCTGCACGCGCTGTCCGCCCAACCCGATGAATATAAAAATCAAGATCGGTTGGAAGTTCATAGTTAATTACATGGCTGATCCCCTGTATATCAATGCCTCTGGCAGCCAGGTCTGTTGCCACAATATATTGAAACTCAAGGTCTAGAATCTGCTTCATCATTTTCTTTCGTTCACGCGGGTTAAGGTCCCCATGGATACGTCCGACCTTCAGGCCTTTGCTGATTAATCCGTCTGCCACTTCGTCCGCTTTTTTCTTGGTGTTGGTGAATACAATGGCTAAGTAAGGGTTTAAGGAAGTCAGTGCCTGATATACCAGCTCTACTTTATTGCGGTGTTTGGAAGGCAGAAGCCAGTGCTCAATATTTGCTGCTGTGGCCTGCTTTGGCTCCACGTGAACATATTTTGGATTTTCCATGTATTTTTTCAGGAAAGGCTTCAGCTTCTCAGGAATTGTAGCTGAGAATACAAGCATTTGCAGCTTCTCCGGCATCCTTGCTGCAATTTGGTCAACATCTTCAATAAATCCCATATCAAGCATTAAATCTGCTTCATCCACAATAAGAATTTCGGCAGTATGCACAAACAATGCCTGTTCTTTTACGAGGTCATTTATTCTTCCCGGTGTACCTACAACCACATGAGGCTGTTTTTTCAGCTTTTCAATGGTTCTCTGCTTGTCCGTACCGCCGATATAGCAGCGTGCAGATATTTCTTCTCCCTCCGGACAATGCTCTGTAACCTTAAGAATTTCATGATAAATCTGATTGGCAAGCTCTCTGGTTGGAGCTGTAATAATAGCCTGAACCTCCTGGCGGGAAGGATCAACCTTATGAAGGATAGGCAGCACATATGAATGGGTTTTTCCTGTGCCAGTTTGTGATTGCCCTATTGCGCTTTCTCCCTTCAGCACAGCAGGGATCATTCTTTCCTGAATTTCTGTCGGCTCATAAAAGCCAAAATCTTTAACCGCTTCTATAATAAAGGGCTTTAAGTTAAATCGGTCAAATCTCGTTTCGTTCATATAAAAACTCCTCAATTATTCAGACTCGCCTTACGTTAAGGCAGTATCCAAAACATATATTAGTGAGTAAGATCTACTAGTATCAACTGACAACTTGCTGGTTCCGAGCTTTTCTTACATCCTGTTATTATAATAAAGTTTTCTGCAAATAACCACTCAAACAGGCTTTTATATTTTTATGATGAGCTTTTTAGGTGATTTTAATAAATAAATTGGTTTCTTCTGAATTATGCCTAAACCAAAATGGGATATACGCATACTTTATATTATGAAATTTTTATTTAAGATGCAGAAATATGCAATGAGAGGAGGCCAATGAATATGTTGCCAGGACCGAGACCCCCTATGCGCGGAGGGATGCCCCCCCACCCTTTTATGACCCCCATGCAGGGAAGACCTCCCATGGGGCCAATGATGGGCGGCCCTCCGGGCATGAAACGCGGCGGTGGAGGCGGAGGATTGCTCTCTAAAATATTAGGAAAAGGAAATGCCCAGCCCGCTGCAGGGATGGGAGCTGCCAGAGCTGCAGGAGGCTCTCCCTCATCAGGAGGCATACTGCAGGCATTAAGCAATCCTTCGTCCATAAACGGCTTTCTAACCAACACTCAAAAGGTATTAAATACAGCACAGCAAATCGGCCCCATGGTTCAGCAGTATGGACCGCTGGTCAGGAATCTGCCTGCCATGTGGAAGCTATATCGAGGCATAAAGGATGCACCTGAAGCTGATGAGACAGCTTCAGAAGCCAAGGTGGAATCCCAACAGGCAAATACAGAAAAAAAGACACAGAATTCAAAGCCCAAAAAGACAAAAAAGAAACAAAAGGTGGAACAGCCCGCTGCCAAGACATCATCAGCAGAAGGTATTTCCAGACCGAAATTATATATTTAAAGAAAAGAATGCCGGTGCATTCTTTTTTTGCTTTTTTCATAAGAAGAATTACTCCTTTTGTATTATCGGTTTATCTCTTATATAATAGAGGGGCAATATGGAGTTTTTCCGTTTTGAAAGATGAACTCAGTTCCATTCATATATAAGCTTTTATTAGGGAGGATATACAGATGAACGTCATAAAAATCTCTCCTCGGGGGTATTGTTACGGTGTGGTGGATGCAATGGTTATCGCGAGGAATGCTGCACTTGATCCATCTTTGCCGAGACCCATCTATATTTTGGGTATGATTGTCCATAACAAACATGTGACAGATGCTTTTGAAGAGGAAGGCATCGTTACACTTGATGGAAAAGACCGCAAAGAAATCTTGGATAAAGTCGATAAGGGCACAGTCATTTTTACAGCCCATGGCATTTCGCCTGAAGTGCGGGAAGCAGCGAAACAAAAAGGCCTTGTGACACTTGATGCAACATGCCCTGATGTAACAAGAACCCATGATTTGATAAGGGAAAAAGAAAAGGAAGGTTTTCAAATCATTTACATTGGCAAAAAAGGCCATCCGGAACCTGAAGGAGCAGTTGGAGTGGCTCCTCATGCAGTGCATTTAGTACAGACTGTTGAGGATGTAAATGAACTTAATATCCAGGCTGATAAAATACTGGTGACAAATCAAACTACAATGAGCCAATGGGATGTCGCTCATGTAATGGATGAAATTAAAGAAAAGTACCCTCATGCAGAGTTCCATAAAGAAATCTGCATGGCTACCCAGGTTCGCCAGGAAGCAGTAGCAGAACAAGCTGGCCAGGCCGATGTATTAATTGTTGTAGGCGACCCAAAAAGCAATAATTCCAACCGTCTTGCACAAGTCTCAGAAGAAATTGCCGGTACAAAAGCCTATCGCATTGCTGATATTTCAGAACTGGATTTGAATTGGATTAAAGACGCATCAACTGTTGCCGTTACGGCAGGAGCCTCCACTCCGACACCGATTACAAAGGAAGTTATAACTTTCCTAGAGCAATTCGATTCGTCTGATGATTCCACATGGTCACGTGAGAAGAAAGTTCCATTAAATAAAATTCTTCCAAAAGTAAAAAAGCCTGCAAAGTTATAAAATAAATAAATTCTTACAAACAGAACCGGACCCTGAGGGAATCCGGTTCTTTTGATTATCAGACAAATTTAAAAGGATCTGTATGAATTAAGGAAGGAAAAATGGATACGTTATATCCTTTTTCCGTACACATCTGAGATAATTTTTGGGCTACTCCTTTTTTCATTACCTTTTCAACATTATGGCCAGGATCAACAATATTCAGACCCATCATCATAGCGTCATGTGCCACATGGTAATACATGTCTCCTGTCACATATACGTCAGCACCCTTCATCTTTGCTGACATAAAGTACTTGTTCCCATCTCCTCCCAGTACAGCAACTTTCTTCACTTTTGATGAAAGGTCACCCACTACACGAACTCCCTCCACTTCAAGTGTTTGCTTTACATGCTTCGCAAATTCAGCCAGAGTCATTTCGCCGATTACGCCGATTTTACCCAGACCCAGGACTTCACCCTTGTTTTCAAGCTTATAAATATCGTAGGCAACTTCTTCATATGGATGGTTTTTGAACATAGCAGACAGCACTTTCTTTTCTATATGTTCAGGAAAAATGGTCTCAATGCAGACTTCATTAATAGATTCAAGCTCACCCTGCTGGCCAATATGAGGATTTGCCTCACTGCCAGGTTTAAACTGCCCTGTTCCCGAAGAGGTAAAAGAGCAATGACTGTAATTGCCAATTGAACCTGCCCCTGCGTTTCCAAGAGCTTGTCTTAACGGCTCAGCATTTTCTTCAGGTACAAACACAGCAAGCTTTTTCAATACAGTCTCATATGTGGGATATAAAACTTCCGTATTGGTTAGCCTCAGTGCATCAGCCAGCATATCATTAACCCCGCCATTTGCAATATCCAAATTCGTATGTGCAGCATAAACGGCGATATCATGTTTTATAAGCTTTTCAATAATTCTCCCTGATGGTGTATCAGTAGGAATTTTTTGCAGAGGTCTGAAGATTAAGGGATGATGAGCAATGATCAGCTGCACATTCTTTTCAATTGCCTCATCAACGACATCTTCCAGCACATCCAGGGCAATCATGACATTATCAACTGGAACATTCAGCCTGCCAACCTGAAGGCCAATCTTGTCTCCTTCCATCGCATACACTTTTGGGGAAAACTGTTCAAATAATTGGATAATCTCATGTCCGTTAACTTTTTTCACAGCATCAATACCTCCTCTGCCATTTTGATTTTTTGCTTTAACTCCTGTTTTCTCTCTTCTGTTTCACTGGAGTATGCTGCTTTTTCAAGCTGATGAAGAATTCTCTCCCAATTCTTCATTTCACTGAGCCACTTGTTTTGAAATGCTGCTGATTTTTGCTCCATTAGAAAAGGACCCATCAGCAAACCTTGCTCTTTGTTCTTGTAAGGTTTCAACGGCTCTCCTTTTTCAGCTCCAAGGATTTCATAGATCTTTCCGTCTTCCTCAAGAATTTCTTCTGCTATTAGCTCCCAGCCATTTTCAATCAGCCAGCTTCTAATGGAGATGGCACTTAAATTAGGCTGGAGAATAAGCCTCTTTACAGAAGCAAGCTTGTCCTTCCCCTCTTCAAGAATACTCGCAATCAAAGCTCCTCCCATACCTGCAATGGTTACGCAGTCAACTTCATTTTGCTCAATCACTACAAGCCCGTTTCCTTTTCTTACTGAGATCTGATTTTCGAGTCCCTCCTGTCTCACTTGTTTTTTTGCGGATTGATAGGGACCCTCCACCACTTCACCAGCAACGGCAAAAGGGACAATCCCTTTCTTTACTGCATAACATGGCAAATAAGCATGGTCTGAGCCTATATCAGCCAGTCGGGCTCCTTTGGGAATATAATTTGCTACAGATTCAAGCCGTTTCGATAATTTCTCTGTATTCATTCTGTCACCACTTATTTATGTATTGTTAAAAGCGCCTAGAGCCTGCTCTCCTTGAGCAAAAGCTAAAAAAGCTATCGTCAAATTACGATAGCCTTTCTTATAGTATAAAAAAAGTCCTTTACATATGCAAAGGACTTTGATTATAGGTATTACTTAAGGCCTGCTAACCATTCAGCCATTTCGGCAGCTTTGTCCTGAGGCACTAATCCTGAAGGCATTGAGCCTTTACCGTTTACTACGATTTCTGCGATCTCATCCTGTGATAAACGATCGCCTACACCTTTTAGAGCAGGACCAACTCCACCTTGATACTGGTCACCGTGACATCCGATACAGCTCTTCTGGTAAACTTCTTCAGGGGTCGCAGCTGCAGTTTCTTCAGTTTCAGCACCGCCGCCTTCCTGTTCTTTTGCAAGCTCTTCCATATCGCCAAGACCTTTAAAAGAAACAAGGAACATTGCTACCACACCAAAAACCATAATCAACACAAATGGAATGATTGGATTGCGATTCATGATTTAACCTCCCTTATGTAAGCACATTCAGTTTAAGTAAGTATACAAACAATTTCTATTTTACTTTAAAAAAGACAGAAGGAAAAGCCCTATTGTAAACTTTGTCAAATCTTGTTCATAAATTGGACAAAAAACTCCATCCTGAGGATGGAGTCTATGTTAATTATTTCACCTCGTAAACCGCAAATAGTTATTAGCATCCAATGAGGCGCGCAATGACCATTCGCTGCACTTCAGAGGTGCCTTCACCGATTTCCGTGAGCTTACCGTCCCTCATGTAGCGTTCTACCTGGTATTCTTTCATATACCCGTATCCGCCGTGGATCTGTACAGCCTGGTCGGTGATTTCCATACAGATTTCGGAAGCATAGAGCTTGCACATGGAAGCTTCTTTGGCAAAAGGTCTTCCCTGGTCTTTCAGCCATGCAGCCTTGTACACCATATTTCGTGCCAATTCTATCTTCATCGCCATATCTGCAAGTTTAAATTGAATAGCTTGGAAGTTTGAGAGAGAACGGCCGAACTGCTGGCGCTCTTTTGCATATTGAAGTGCCTTTTCATAAGCAGCCTGCGCTATCCCCAGAGCCATTGCTCCAATACCAATACGCCCACCATCCAGTGTGATTAAAAACTGTTTAAAGCCCTCGCCTTTTTTGCCGAGCAAGTGCTCAGTCGAAACGCGTACGTCATCAAGGACAAGTTCAGTAGTATTTGATGCATTGAGCCCCATCTTTTCATAATTATCAATAACGGTAAATCCTTCTGCATCTGTTGGAACAATAATTGCACTGATTTCTTTTTTTCCATCCACTTCACCAGTGACTGCAGTCAAAGCTAAATGCTTAGCATAGCTGGCGTTCGTAATAAAGCATTTATTACCATTAATGATATATTCACCATCTTTTTCGACTGCTGTTGTTCGAGTACCGCCAGCATCGGAGCCTGCATTAGGCTCTGTTAGCCCGAAAGCTCCAAAAGACTCGCCGGTACAAATGGGCACCAGATACTTTTGTTTCTGCTCCTCGGTCCCGAATAAATAAAGCGGTGCCCCCCCTAGTGAAATATGTGCCGAGTAAGTGATTCCCGTAGACGCGCATGCTCTGCTAAGCTCCTCTGTTACAATAGCAAAGCTTACAGTATCTGCCCCTGCGCCGCCATATTCTTCAGGAAAAGGAAGTCCCATCAAGCCAAGGTCCGCCATTTTTTTAAACACTTCTATCGGAAATTCCTTTGTACGGTCTCTTTCCAAAGCCCCCGGTGCCACTTCTTCCTGAGCGAATTCCCTGATTGTTTTAAGGATCATATTCTGTTCTGCAGTCAAGTCAAAATTCATGTCCATCCCCCTTATAAGAACAAAAGTTGTATACGCTTTCATTACTATTATATAAGGGTTACTTAAGTTTTCTCAACATTTAAAAACTTTTTAAAATATTTTATTATATGAATATAGAAATAACTAATAATAAGAATCCAAGCATCCCTGATATCCATAAATATAGAAGCTTCCATTTAAATCCTGCAAACAGCCAAATAATACAATTAAGTACTAGGGCAACATATAGAATGTTCTCGTTTTTGGGATATAGCTCCGATACAAAGCCAACAGATTCCATCAGTAAAATCAAAGCTGCCGAAATGATAGGAATATGCATCATTTTTACTTTTTTAGAAAAATAAAAAAGAAAGAAAATACATGCAAAAATGAAAAGAGTTAAAATGACAGTTTGCAAAGTTATTGACAATTCAGTAAAATAAATTAATAAAGCAGAAATTGGAATCAGCAGCAGGAGAATAAGGTTGGCAAGAGATAGCAGCACTGTTTTTTTAGGCTTTTTTATTTCCTTAGGCCGACTTCCCTCGGTGTAAAGAGTAAGCAGGTAGTCACAATATTGGTCAGGCAGCATTCGGCTCTTTTTCCAATGCAGCAGTTCGTTAACAATGATTACTTTTCTGTTTTCTTCCAACCAAAGCACATCCTGTCAAAAAAAATAGTTTACTTCCATTTTAAGAAGTAAACTATCCACTGGCAATATTTTTTATTCTAAAAAGTCTTTTAAACGTTTGCTTCTGCTCGGATGGCGCAGCTTTCTTAAAGCTTTAGCTTCAATTTGGCGAATACGTTCGCGCGTAACGCCAAAAACCTTGCCCACTTCTTCAAGAGTTCTAGTACGTCCATCATCAAGACCGAATCGAAGACGCAAAACATTTTCTTCACGGTCAGTCAGAGTGTCCAGAACATCTTCAAGCTGCTCTTTCAGGAGCTCGTATGCCGCATGCTCTGATGGAGAAGTGGCATCCTGATCTTCGATAAAGTCACCTAAGTGAGAGTCATCTTCCTCACCAATAGGTGTTTCCAATGAAACAGGTTCCTGTGCAATCTTAAGAATTTCTCTTACTTTGTCTGGAGTTAAATCCATATCTTCAGCAATTTCTTCTGGTGTTGGTTCACGGCCAAGATCCTGAAGTAGCTGGCGCTGAACACGGATCAATTTATTAATGGTTTCCACCATATGAACAGGGATACGAATGGTCCTGGCCTGGTCAGCAATTGCTCTCGTGATAGCCTGGCGGATCCACCATGTTGCATACGTACTGAACTTAAATCCTTTGCGGTAGTCAAACTTTTCGACCGCTTTAATCAGTCCCATATTGCCTTCCTGGATAAGATCAAGAAACAGCATTCCGCGTCCTACATACCTTTTGGCGATACTTACAACCAATCGGAGGTTCGCTTCTGCGAGACGTCTTTTCGCCTCTTCGTCGCCTTCCTCAATTCGATTGGCGAGTGCAATCTCTTCCTCTGCAGAGAGTAAGTCAACACGTCCAATTTCTTTTAAATACATGCGGACAGGATCATTAATTTTCACACCTGGAGGGACACTTAAATCATTAAGGTCAAATTCTTCCTCATTTTTTGCAAGTTCCTGAACGTTTGGGTCTTCATTTTCATTATCTCCGACTAACTCAACACCCTGATCTCCAAGGAATTCATAGAATTCATCCATTTGGTGGGAATCGAGTTCAAATTGAGACAATCTTTCTGCTATATCATCATAGGCAAGGACACCTGTCTTTTTTCCTATTTCAACTAATAGATCTTTCGCTTGTTCAAGGGTCAACTCTGTATCAACCTCTTTTGAACGGGCCGACTTTTCAGCCATATGTCCCCCTCCTTCCAAAAATCACACACATTCTAATACATCTTCAAATGGGACTATTCCTTAGGAGACGCTAAATCCCAAAACATTTATTAAGGCACAGGCTTTTTATAGTGATTTTCGCAAATGAAGAATCTCCATTGCGATTAAAGCCGCTTTAGCATAATCCTTTTGGCGTTCTGCTTCTTTTTCTTCATTTAGTTTTTCTTTTATTTTTAACATCTTTTGATAATTCAACACCTGTTTAAGGTAATCTGTTAATTCCTGTTCGCTTAATTCATCATTTATGGACATCATTTCTATATCCACCACAATGCGCTTAAGCTTTTCATCATTTATAAAATTTATGAATGCGCTCGGATCAGGCGTATGGCCTTTTTCGTAGAAACCTAGTAGATAGGTAATAATTGCCTGGTGTTCATCGATGTTAAATGTATTTCCCTGAAGCATATCCTGAACTTTAAATGCTACGTCACTATTCCTAAGCATGTGGGCAATAAGCCTTCTTTCCGCAGTATGGTATGCGGGTTTCAGACTGTCTGCCCTTTTGGGTGTCTGCAGCCTTTTTTGAGGCTCGAAAGCAACTTTTCCCTTCTGGCCGCTTTTTCTCTTCTCGGTGTAATATACTTGTTTTTGCTGTTCTTTCAAAGCTTCCAGAGAAAGTGAAAATTCATTTGCAAGCTGGCGTAGATAATGGTCTCTTTCCACTGCTTTATCTAGCCTGCTGATTTCCTTTAATACCTCTTCGATATAAAGGAGTCTATCTCCTTCATTTTGAAGCCTTTTGCCTCTTCTGAGATAACGAAGCTTAAATGCCATAAAGGTTATGCTGGACTCAATTACATCATGACGGAATTTTTCTTCGCCGTATTCTTTAATATAATCATCCGGATCATAGCCGTCAGGCATCAGTGCCACTCTGATCTGGCAGCCCGCTTCCATTAGCAAGTTTGCTGCCCGGTATGCAGCTTCGATACCGGCATTATCGGAATCATAACAGATCGTGACGGATTGAACATTTCTTCTTAAGGAAGAAACATGTTCTTCAGTTAAAGCAGTGCCCATCGTACCAACGCCATTGCCGACACCAGCACGATCAGCGGCGATTACATCTGCAAACCCTTCAAAAAGAACGGCTCTCTGCAATTTTTTAATATGTGGTCTCGCCAAATGAAAATTATATAATATTTTGCTTTTATTAAAGATTGATGTTTCAGGGCTATTTAAATATTTGGGCTCATCAGCCCCAAGTGATCTTCCTGAAAAAGCAATCGTATTTCCGCTGCGGTCGAAAATAGGGAACATAATTCTATCTCGGAAGCGGTCAAAATAGCTCCCATCTTTCTCCCTTTTGATGATCAGTCCTGCTCTTTCCATGACATCTTCGGGGAACTTCCTTTTAGTCAGGAACTTGAAAACAAAATCCCAGGACTGTAATGAGTAACCGATTTGATATTTTTCGATCGATTCCATTGTAAATCCCCTATTGAGCAAATATTCTAATGCATGCTGACCATCTTTTGTGTTTACAAGCAGATGGTGATAAAATTTACGTAGAAGCTCATGGGCTTCCATCATCTGCTGTAAATCCACAGGCATTGATTTTGCTGATGCTGCGGATGCTGCATCAATTTCAAGCTTAACATTTCCCTTTTCAGCAAGTTTTAGTGCGGCTTCCTGAAATGAATATCCTTCTAAATCCATTAAGAAAGAAAAGGCATTGCCTCCAGCTCCGCATCCAAAGCAATGATAAATCTGCTTATCGGGTGAAACAGAAAATGAAGGAGTATTTTCGCCATGAAAAGGACAAAGCCCAAAATAGTTGCGTCCTTGCTTGTTTAATTGAATATAGTCGCCAATGACATCAACAATATCTACAGCCTGCCGAATTTCATTTACTTTCTCCTCGGCGATCCGTTCTGCCATATGAACAACTCCATTACTTACTCAGGTATTCGATAAACATTAACGAATTCCTTCAAGATTCGACAAAATCTTTGTCAATTGCTGCACAAACCTGGATCGGTCCTCCTGGCTAAATGGTTTGGGCCCTTTACCATAAACCCCTCTTTTTCGAGCCTTCGCTGAGAGATGCCTCATTTCCAAAGCGGTTCGAATTTCACTTTCTTCAAATAAAATTCCCCTGGGAGAAAGGACATAAACACCCTTTAACAAAAGAGTTGATGCCAATCCAATATCTTGAGTAACAACTGCATCTCCTGATTTTACATGATTCATTATGAATAGATCTGCAGCTTCTTTACTGCTGTCTACAAATTTCCAGACAGCCCCGCTCAGATCATTTTGCATATGAGCATAAGAGGCAACAAAGACCGCGTCCAATTTAAAGGAATTGGCTATTTCGACAATTTCCTCTTTAACAGGACAGGAATCTGCATCCACCATAATGATCGGTTTGCCTAATGTTCTAATAATTCTACATCACTCCGCATAATCCTTCTTTGCATAAATAACTTTTGCATAGTGAGATATGTCGAATTTTTTCTTGACCGAAAGCTTGACATGCCACAATAAATAGTTTATTCCTTGGCAATGAAGTCTAAACCTATTCGGGTACATTTTTATCACAATTTTTTATTATAGTACATAAATCTCTATTTTGCCATTATTTTATCTGGCAACAATATTTTATCTTTGCAGTTTTTTTCTCCTGCCCAGAAAAAAATGCGAATGTATTTTCGAGGTCAGGTTCCCTCTGATCCAATCAGTTCACCCTGAAAAAAATCTGCATGAAGCGAAAGCCTGCAATCCCAACTGCCGAGTTAAAAAAAGAAAAGGCACATAAGGAATTATGTGCTAGCTTTTCGGAAAGCTTTTCCGGTATTGATTGAAAATCATATTGGCCGTTTCTTCTACAGCCTTGTTCGTGACATCAATAACCGGGCATTTAATTTTAGAAACGGTTCTTTCAAAGTAATCTATTTCTTCTTTAATTCTCTCTATATTAGCATAGCTTGCATTATCGCTTAGACCTAATGATATCAGGCGTTCTCTTCGAATAAAGTTTAATTTCTCAGGGCTTATTTTCAGACCGAAGCACTTATCCGGAGGGACAAGAAAGAGCTCTTCTGGAGGATCGACTTCAGGCACAAGGGGTACGTTAGCCACTTTAAGGCGCTTGTGAGCAAGATACTGGGAAAGAGGTGTTTTTGAAGTCCTTGATACCCCTATAAGCACTATATCAGCCTTCAATATTCCACGGGGATCGCGGCCATCATCATACTTTACAGCAAACTCGATTGCCTCAATCTTTTTAAAATAATCCTCATCAAGCTTTCTGACCAGTCCCGGTTCAAAAAGCGGTGTAATGCCGCATGCTTTTTGGATTTGATCCATTAAAGGCCCGACAATATCAAAGGTATATATCCCTTCTTCAGCAGCCCGCTGGTTAATATATTTCCTCATGTCCGGCTTGACCATTGTATAGGCAATCATCCCATTATCCAGCTTTGCCAGCGAAATCACTTCATCAATATGTACTTTCTCTTCAACGTACGGAAAACGCTTAATAGATATATCACTGCCATTAAACTGGCTTGTTGCAGCTTTTGTTACAAGTTCTGCCGTTTCTCCCACTGAGTCCGAAACGACGTAAATGACCGGCAATTTTTCCATCATTCAACACCTTCTCCTTCTTACATTGCTACTTTTCCCCGGCCAGGGCCAAGAATGCTTTTGTCAGATTTGTTTTGGTTATCCTGCCGTTTACCTCAAACCCTTTCTCCGTCTTTCTTACAACGGGAAGGGCGTCAATTTGCTTTTCAATCAGCTTTTTAGCAACTTCTATGAGCAAATCATCTTTTTCACACATAGTTATATTAGGCATTCTTGTCATAATGATATTAACAGGGATGGAATTTAGCTCCTGCTTGCCTATACTTGCGCGCAGTAAATCCTTTCTTGACAAAACCCCAACAAGCAGCGAGCCCTGATCGACTACAAATAACGTGCCGACATCTTCCAGAAACATTGTCACAATTGCATCATATACCGATACATTCTCATTAACCACAACAGGGATGGATTGATAATCCCTTACATAAAGCTTCTGAAGGTTTTCTGTCAGCAGCTGGGCCCCAGTCTTCCCTGTATAAAAATATCCTACACGCGGACGGGCATCCAAGTAGCCGGCCATCGTTAATATAGCCAGATCCGGCCTTAGTGTTGCCCTAGTTAGACTGAGCTGTTCCGCTATACTCTCACCAGTGATCGGCCCGTTTTCCTTAACGATTTCTATGATCTTTTCCTGCCTTTTATTTAATTCGATTTTTCTCACCACCTAATCTGAAAAGGAATGCTGTTGGCACTCATTTCCCACTATAATAAGGTTATACTTTTATATCATTATTATATACTATTCGTCATAAATGAAAAGATGTGTTTCATATATAGTTTACGTTGTGCTGCCGGATATGCCCAAAATATGAAAGAGCCCGTCAGTATAATAAACAGGCTCTTCCCTGACAGCCAGGCAGCTGTCCCTATCTTAGATTTTAATCTCATTGAAGCATAGAACGCAAAGTTTCAGCTTACTACTTAACAATTATTTCGTTCATATTTGCAAATTTCTTTATCACATCAGCCAAATGTGCCATTTGATGAAGCCTATTGCGGCGAATTTCCTGATTCTCATCCATTACCATAGTA
Organism: Cytobacillus sp. GQ23; assembly: GCF_059758675.1. Lineage (NCBI taxonomy): Bacteria > Bacillati > Bacillota > Bacilli > Caryophanales > Bacillaceae > Cytobacillus > Cytobacillus sp. GQ23. The sequence continues at coordinate 48,949 of NZ_JCAXER010000009.1, read as the reverse complement.
TGCTCGAAATATTGATCAATTTCTGGTTTCATGCTTACTAACAAATTAAAGACAGCTTCCTCATTCACCTCGTTCTTTAATTCCTCCGTTACAGATAAAAATTTACTGAACAAAACTTTTTCGTATTCGTTTTCAAATAAGCTGCTGTCTATTTCCCCTTTACGTTCTGCCTTAGAAGCGATATTGATCACGCGGCTAAGGGCTTCAATGCTTTCCTTAAAGCCTTCTGCATCTTTGTTGGACTCCAATACTTGGGCTCTATTGACAAGTGAAGGCACAGAATCAATATCATTTCCTAATACAGCTTCAATTAGGTCATAGCGAACTGCTTTTTCCTGAAGCATATATTTAATTCTTAACTTAAAGAAAGATACCAATTCCTGCAACAATTCATTTTTTGACTTCTTTCCAATGTTCGCATTTAGAATAATATCGGAAGATAATGAAATCAATTCTTCGAGTTTCAAATCCCAGTTTTTAGCCAGTAATGTCTGGATGATACCCGATGCCTGTCTTCTTAAGGCATATGGATCCTGGGAACCGCTTGGGATTATTCCAATTGCAAAGGATGACACAATTGTGTCCAGCTTCTCAGCAATGGAAAGTACTGCACCGGCATCACTTGCTGGCGTCTGGTCCTCTGCATTGCGCGGCATGTAATGTTCATTAATTGCACGCGCCACAGCTTCTTTTTCACCTTTTTGCAGGGCGTATTTTTCTCCCATAAAACCTTGGAGCTCAGGAAATTCATAAACCATATGTGAAACAAGATCAAACTTGCTGATTTCAGCGGCACGGTCTGTCACTGCTTTCGCTTCATCACTGAAGCCAAGATTCCCGCTCAGTTTCGCTGCCAGCAGGCGGACACGGTCTACCTTTTCAGCAAGTGTTCCAATTTCTTCATGATACACAATGCTTTTAAGTTTTTCGAGCGATGATGCGATTTCCGTTTTTTGGTCTTCCCTGTAAAAGAAAGCCGCATCAGAAAGTCTTGCCCGCAATACTTTTTCATTTCCCTTAGCCACTTTTTCCAAATGTTCATGAGATCCATTTCGAACTGTAACAAAGTAAGGAAGAAGCCTGCCCTCTTTGGACTTTACCGGGAAATAGCGCTGATGTTCTTTCATCGAGGTAATCAAAACCTCTTCCGGAAGCTCCAGATATTCCTCTTCAAATTTTCCATATAATGCTGTTGGATACTCAACAAGATTATTTACTTCTTCCAATAACTCTTCATCAACAGGAATCACCCAATCATTCTCTTCTTCAATTTTTTCCAACTGCGAGAGAATAGCATTTTTTCTTTCCTGAGGATTAGTAATGACATATTGTGCCAGCAAGGACTTTTCATAGTCAAAGGGATTGTTAATTTCAATCTCTTCCCCAAGAAAACGATGTCCTCTTGTAAGGTTAGATGTCTGAACATTAGTGATTGAAAATGGTATGACTTCACTTCCGAATAATGCCAGAAGCCATTTGATCGGCCTAATAAAGCGCAGCTCCTGGTTAGACCAGCGCATATTTTTCGGAAATGATAGCGATGTAACAATCTGCTGAAGTTCAGGCAGCAGTGCAGCTGTTTCCTGCCCTTTTATGAATTTGCTTACATGCGCGTATTCAACACCCTTAATTTCTTTAAAGTATATATCTTCAACAGATGCTCCCTGACCCCGGCTAAATCCAATAGCAGCTTTTGACCATTCACCGTCATCGGTTAACGCGATTTTTTTTGCAGGTCCTTTTGCTTCTTCGTTAATGTCCTCCTGGGCAGTTTCCACTCCCGTAACAAGAACAGCCAAACGGCGTGGAGAGGAGAAAGCGCTGATTTCGTCAAAAGATATTTTCTTTTCCAAAAGCCATGATTTCACTTTATCTGAAAGCTGATTCATTGAATTAGTGACAAATCTGGCAGGCATTTCTTCAAGTCCAATTTCCAGCAGAAGATCTTTCTTATTCATGAGACCCTTCCTCCTTATCCTTTAAAATTGGGAAGCCAAGTTTTTCCCGCTCTTCGTAAAAGGTTTTGGCTATTTTTCTGGCCAGGTTCCGGCATCTTGCAATATAGCCTGTTCTTTCTGTCACAGAGATCGCTCCCCTTGCATCAAGCAGGTTAAAAGTATGAGAGCATTTTAAAACATAGTCATAAGCTGGATGCACAAGCCCTTCATCCATTTGCCTATGTGCTTCCTTCTCGTAGATGTTGAACAAATTGAAAAGCATTTCCTGATCCGATGTTTCAAATGTGTACTTCGAATGCTCAAACTCCGGCTGCAGGAAGATGTCCCTAACCGTAAATCCTTCTGTCCATTCAAGGTCAAAGACATTTTCCTTATCCTGAATGTAAGAGGCGAGCCTTTCGATACCATATGTAATTTCAACAGACACAGGCTTGCATTCCAATCCGCCTACCTGCTGGAAGTATGTGAACTGTGTTATTTCCATTCCATCAAGCCACACTTCCCACCCTAAGCCCGCGCAGCCCAGAGAAGGATTTTCCCAGTTATCTTCTACAAACCGGATGTCATGTTCAAGCGGATCAATGCCTAATGCTTTGAGTGAATCAAGATACAGCTCCTGAATATTATCCGGCGACGGCTTCATAATCACTTGAAATTGATGATGCTGATAAAGCCGGTTTGGATTTTCACCATATCGGCCATCAGCAGGACGGCGTGAAGGCTCTACATAAGCTACATTCCACGGTTCTGGTCCGATCGCTCTTAAAAATGTATAGGGGCTCATTGTACCTGCGCCTTTTTCAGTATCATAAGCCTGCATTAGGATACACCCCTGTTCAGACCAATGTTTTTGAAGCGTTAATATCATGTTTTGAATATTCATAGGACACCTCTTTCTTAATTTGTTATAAATTTAGCAGCTATCTATCACAGGGCTTCCGTGTTTCAGTGAACATAAAAAACTCCCGTCTCTATGCCACATGGCATAGGGACGAGAGTTTACCCGCGGTTCCACCCTATTTGCTGCGATTTTACCGCAGCCTCTTTGTTGTCGATAGACAATATTGCTCCAGAGCGCCCTTCCTTAACCATCCATACCCGGCTTCCACTGTCCCGGGTTCGCTTTAATGAAAAAAGTTAAGTACTCTTCTCCTTCACTGCAATAATATTTTATTAATTTGAATCATAGCGGAATCACCTTGGATTGTCAATCTTAAGCAAAAAGCCAAGGGAACGCTTTACATAAGATCATTAAACTTATCCATTTGATTAAGAAACTTTTTAGTCTTAAGGGATAAGCCGGAATACTCTTCATAATAAGCAGAGATAATCTTTTTCAATTCAGCCTTGGTTTCGGGCTTAACAGAAATATTGCCAAGCCTGGACAAGTCAAAAAAATAAAACAGGCGCAGCAGCTTAATGGTCGCCTGTGATACCTTATAATGATAAGGATCCCTGTCAAGACAGCGGTGGCAAATGAGTCCGTTTTCCCGGATTGAAAATACAAAATGCCCGTCAGTGCTTCCGCAGACAGTACATTGATCCAGAACAGGATATAAACCCAGACCATTCAGCATTTTCATTTCATAAATATTGGTGAGAATTTCCGGATCATATCCCTCATTTATTAAATTTAGCGTTTGATGCAGCAATTCAAACAAAAATGGGTTAGGCTTCTTATCCTCACTGCTTTTATCAGTCAAATCGACAATATAGCTTGCATAAGCAGTCAGAAAAATATCTTCTTTAATTGATCTCATGGATGAAATCATATCACCCTGCTGCAGGGTGCCCAGACCGCTTCCACGCTGAACTAAAAAGTTTCCGTATGTAAAAAGCTGGGTGACAGCAGCAAGTCTGCTGTTCGGCTTTTTCGCTCCTCGTGCCATCACACCAACTTTTCCCCATTCACGGGTATATAAAGTAACAATTTTATTTGTTTCACTGTAATTAGTTGTCCTGATGACGATGCCTTCACATTTATCAAGCAACCGTGACACCATCCCTGTCTTTCGACAAACCTATGAGATGGGAAAATCAGCTTCTGCTAGCTCTTCATCATTGCTGCCGGGTATATCCTGAGTTTCCTTTTCTAGCTCCTTGAAGAGAAGATATGTGTCAATATTTCCTGTCTGGGAAAACACTCTCCAGGTAAAATCCATCATCGAAAACCCCACCTTTCAGTTATTCAACTAGCAATTCTTTATCCCAATACATTTATCTATATCATAGCCTGTCTTTGTAAAATCATGAGACGAAAATATTGTCAATAACCTGTATGCATATAAACCAGAAATGGATAATACTTTAATTAGGGCTGGTTCAGTACTCATCTTCACGGAAGCCAAAATCGCGGAGCTGAGACATTTTATTGCGCCAGTCTTTCTGAACTTTAACCCAAAGCTCTAGAAAAACCTGTGATCCAAGAAGATTTTCAATATCCACCCTTGCTCTTTTTCCGATTTCCTTAAGCATTTTCCCTTGCTTTCCAATCACTATGCCTTTTTGGGAGTCACGTTCCACAATGATCGTAGCCATGACATGAACAACATCCTTGTCTTCGCGGCGCTCCATCTTATCAATAGTTACAGCCAGCGAGTGCGGTATTTCCTCCCTTGTTAAATGCAGGGCTTTTTCCCTGATCAGTTCGGAAACAATAAATCTCTCTGGGTGATCTGTTACTTGATCAGCAGGATAAAACTGCGGCCCCTCGGGAATATATTTTTTAATCTGTCCTAACAGCGTCTCTACATTATTGCCTTCTAACGCAGAAATGGGGATAATTTCGCTGAAATCGTACTTTTCCTTGTAAGACTCAATAATTTTAAGCAGTTCATCAGGATGTACCTGGTCAATCTTATTGATTACAAGGAAAATGGGTGTTCGGACTGACTGAAATTTCTCAAGTATGAATTCTTCACCGCGTCCAAAGCCTTCCTGGGCATTTACCATAAACAGGATGACATCCACTTCTTTTAGAGTGTTTTGGGCAACTTTCATCATAAAGTCTCCCAGTTTATGCTTTGGCTTATGAATTCCTGGCGTATCAATAAAAATAAATTGTGCGTCATTAGTAGTCAGGACACCCTGAACTTTGTTGCGGGTTGTTTGCGGCTTATCACTCATAATGGCAATTTTCTGCCCAATTACGCGATTTAAGAACGTTGATTTTCCTACGTTTGGTCTGCCGATTATGGAAATAAAACCTGATTTGTGTCCTTTTTGTGTATTATTCATGTAAATCCTCCGGTGAAAATGCTCCTGGCAGTAATTCTGCAACTGTTAATTCTTTAATATCCCCTTTTAAGTTGGTTAAAACAACTTTCATTTCTGGCGGACATAGTTCGGATATTACCTGTCTGCATGCACCGCATGGGGGAACAGGACGGTCTGTGTCAGCAATAACAGCAATAGCTGAAAAGCTTTTTACTCCATCAGAATACGCTTTGAAAAGCGCAGTCCTTTCAGCGCAATTACACATGCTGTACGCTGCATTTTCTATATTGCAGCCGTGAAAAACCTGTCCGTCACTGCTTAATAGCGCAGCTCCCACTTTGAATTTTGAATATGGCACATATGCTCTATCTCTTGCAATCTTTGCTTCTTGAATTAGTTGATCATTATTCACAAATATTTCTTCCTTTCAAGTAAAACGGAGCTGCTCCCCGAGACATCAAAACCTGGATAGAAATTATGAACCACGGGGCCTTCTAAGCTATTTCTGTAAAAAAGCAGCCGCTTCTCTTTTATTTTACAACATTTTACTTTGATTTTCATCGTTTGTAGCAAAAACGTAATAAAAAAATTGAATTTTCTAAAAATAAGCAGACAGATTAAATTTTATGGGCTTGTTTTCTATATGGGCTATTTCTCCAAGCCTGTGAAATTTATTGCTGTTCTGTCATTTTAGCTGATTCAGTGAACGTTTTCAAATTCAGGCACTGAATTTATCAGGGGCTTGCTGTAAGTCTTTATATGAATGGCTGTTTTCAAAAATCGCTTTGTTTCACTTAAATGCTGCCCGGTTATTTCCGATTCAGAATGTTCAAGTCTTCAGCGGGGCTGGCGGTGAAACAGTCGATTCTGTACGTCTGCGGGGGTTCTTCTGTCCCTTTGGGCGCTGAATACGCTTCCTTGAGTAAAGACCACACTAAGAAAATGCGCAGGCATTATAGAAGATCTCGCACTTTCCCTGCAATCCAATCAATATATTCAACCTGCAGCCTACCTTGCTAAAGTAGCTTTCTTTACTAAAAGATTGTTGTCTGTTGTCTATGAATTCTGCCCGTTGATTGCAGCGAAAGGCACGCAGCGAACCCGCGGGGAGGAATGCGAGCCTCCTCGGCTTCGCCTTCGGGGTCTCACACTTCCCTCCTCCCGCAGGACATTGAATAAGCTCCCTCGAATGAACACCGCTCGAAGGAAATGCGTCAGCATTTTCGAGGATCAAGTGCCCACAGCGAAGATCAGCTCAGCAAATTAAAATAGGTTAGGAATAACATCAAACATTAAGAAAACAGGCTTTTAAAAAAAGTAAAGCTGTCCCTTTGGACAGCTTCACATTACTGCAAAAATATAAAAATTTTTGGCAGGAATACAATTCCGCCTACAATTATACATACAATGGCAAATACCAGCACTGCTCCAGCGGCAATATCCTTTGCCTGTTTTGCCAAGGGGTGATAATCTTCGGTTGCCAGATCCACTGCCCTCTCAATTGCTGTATTCAGCAATTCGAGTGATAGCATGCCACCGATGGCCAGAATAATGATTATCCATTCAAGCCGGGAAATGCCAAAGTAACCACCAAAGAAAAGCACTGCAATGGCTACTGCCAAGTGTATCTGCAGATTCCTTTCATTAAATAACGCTGTTCTAATTCCGGAAAAAGCAAACGCAAAGGATTTTAGGACACTGTGTGTTCGGACCTTTTTATCTCGTGAGCCCGAATTCATCCAGTATATCCTTCTGGCGGGAAAACATTTTTTTCTCGTCTTCCGGGTTTTCATGATCATAGCCAAGAAGATGAAGGAAGCCATGGACCGCCAAAAAGCCAAGCTCCCTGATAAAAGAATGTCCATACTCTTCAGCCTGTTCCTTAGCCTTCGCGGTGGAGATAATAATATCTCCGAGGATCCGCGGCATATCAGCACCAACCAGTTCAATTTCACCTTCCCCCAGCTCTTCCATCGCGAAGGAAATAACATCTGTCGGCCGATCTTTATCCCGGTACTCTCTGTTGATTTCGCGGATGCGCTCATTGGTCACAAAAGTGATGGATACTTCACTTTCGGGCTCCACAGATTCTTTTGAGGCCGCAAAGGTAATTAGCTCTTCAATTTTCGCTATATCACTTTCCTGAAGCTCATTTGTTTCGTCCAAAAAATCAATACTTAAAATCATGCCTGTTTCACCTTCTGTTTAGTCATTTCAGGATACTCAATACGTGAATGGAAAATTCCGTTTAACGTTTCACAGAACGATTGTGAAACGGTTTCCAGCTCTTTTAAGGTTAAATCACATTCGTTCAGCTGTCCATCCTGAAGCCTGTCTGCGATTATCTTCTTTACCAAATCCTCTATTTGCTCTGTTGTAGGATGCGCCATAGAACGGACTGCAGCTTCTACACTATCCGCAATGCCAATGACTGCAGACTCTTTTGATTGAGGTTTTGGCCCCGGATAGCGGTAATCTTCTTCTTTTACCTCAAGTCCATTCTGTTTTGCTTTGTAATAAAAATATTTCAGCAAGGTGGTTCCATGATGCTGTTCGGCAATATCCACTATTTCCTTAGGCATCTTATGCTTTCTCAGCATTTCAGCTCCATCTGCGGCATGGGCGATAATAATATTCTTACTGGTCTGAGGAGGAAGCCGGTCATGTGGATTTTCAATATTCACCTGGTTCTCAATAAAAAATTGCGGCCGTTTTGTTTTGCCGATATCGTGATAATAACAGCCCACCCTTGCCAAAAGCCCATTTGCCCCAATAGCTTCACATGCTGACTCGGAAAGATTTGCAACCATTACGCTATGATGGTAGGTGCCCGGAGCTTCAGTAAGTATCTTTCTCAGCAAAGGGTGATTCGGATTGGAAAGTTCAATCAGCCTCATAGTAGACAGTATTCCAAATCCTGCCTCAAAATAAGGCAGCAGGCCAATCGCCAGGACTGCTGACGAAATACCTGAAATCAGAGCTATTATAAAGTAAAACCCATATTCAATTGTCTCATAGTGGCCATTTCTTAGGAAAAGCAAAGAAAAGATAACAAGTATGTTAACTGCAGTTACGAATAAACCAGCCTGCAATATTTTGGAACGGCGATTCTGCTTTGTCAAAAACAATATGGCCGCCAAGCCGCTGCAAAGTATATAAATAGCTGATGTCAGCTGGAATGTTCCAGTAACACCTTCATTAAAAATGATGCTTCCACTGATAGCCATAATAATGGTGTAATACATCGCAAGCTTTTCATCAATCAGTATTTTGATCAGCATAGCTCCCATAGCTGCCGGGTAAATATATCCTATCTCTGAGTAATCAGCATATTGGAACAGACTTATGACCTTCATAAGCAATATCGATAGGATAAAAACAAGGCTGAACAGCAATAAATAGCTTTGCTTTAAATCCTGCTGCACATTCAATTCATGGAAATAATAGTAAAGGGCTGATAAAACAATGACAATGATTAGAGATAAGCCGATAAAAGGCTGAATCGAATTAACACTGTCAATAAGTCCTACTAGTTCAAGCTGTCTGTAAATGTCCCTGCTGATCAGCTGGTTTTCTTCAACAATGATCTGCCCCTGAAGGATTTTGACTGGCTCGACACTTTCAATGGTCTGCTGCCGCATTTCTTCCGTAGCTGCTGGATCATAAAATTGATTTTGATATACCGCATAGCGCCCAAGCTCTATTGCTGCTTTTTTTAAATCTGAATTTAAGCTGGTAAACTTCAGTTCTTCTTCAACACGCTTCTTTGCGTTCTCCACCTGTTCAGCCGGAATTTCATTATTCATGATTTTATTGATGGCAGTAACAGTAAGGTCTTTCGCTATACTCAGCTCCCCCTCCTTTGCCTGAAGCAAAGCAAGGAAGACACTATCAGATACTTCACGTGTTACGTCATCAGTGAGTTTTTCTTTAACCATGGTCAATTTGTCTTCAGGATTAGGGGCAGAAGGGTCTGGTGCCTCTACCTCTTTGCCGGATTCATTTCCGGCACCCTTCTTTTTCTCTTCCATCTCTTCTTTTACTTCTTCATTCACTTCCGAAACGGATCCGAAGATGGAGGTAACCAGGTCGACTCGGTTTTGTGCAATCTCTTTTTTTACAACGTAAATATCCTTCACATTATTTTCTGCTTCTTTTCTCTTTCTTTCTGTACTTGCCTTATCCTCTATGGTTATGGGTGACCTTATTGTCTGTTCTGCGACAGAGAATAGACTTAAATCGAGCTTTTCAGGCTTCACATTGCTATACATGGAAAAATACATAGCAACTCCCAATAGAACAAATAAGAGAACACGAAAAAAAGTCATATTAAGCAAATTTCTGATTGTAATCATACTTTGCTGAAGATTTGGCACCTTTACCCCTCCTGTCCTGGGTAAAAAACTTCTATTACACTTTAATTAGCATTAATCATTAATTATGTAAAATCATAACAGTTTTTCTGATGGTTTTCACTAATGAAAAATGGCCTATCTAATAACAGGTTACCTAAACAATTCATTAATAGCAAATAATTCCATAGTAATTAATTCCCTATTTTATCAATCATAGAAAAAACCGCCAAAAACGGCGGCTCACAGGTTCATTAACTATCTTCTTTTTGGTATGCCTGAATAATCCTGGCTACAAGCGGATGCCGCACAACATCGCTTTGTTCCAAATGAACGAATGAAAGCCCGCTTACACCCTTGAGTATGTCTTCTGCTGCGATCAGGCCTGATTTTGCACCCTTTGGAAGGTCAACCTGTGTTCTGTCTCCGGTAATAATCATTTTTGAACTAAAGCCCAGCCTCGTCAGAAACATCTTCATCTGCGCCTGAGTTGTATTTTGCGCTTCATCAAGAATGACAAAGGCATCATCTAATGTCCTTCCGCGCATATAAGCCAGCGGTGCAATTTCAATCGTGCCTCTTTCAATCATTCTTTGTGTGTGCTCAGCACCTAATATATCATGCAAAGCATCATATAGAGGCCGTAAGTAAGGATCGACTTTCTCCTTCAAATCCCCCGGCAGAAAGCCAAGGCTTTCACCGGCTTCGACGGCAGGACGGGTAAGAATGATTCTTTTCACATTCCCATTTTTCAAAGCATTAACAGCCATGACAACTGCCAAATACGTTTTTCCTGTTCCTGCTGGTCCTATGCCAAAAACCAGGTCATTTTGGCGGATTGCATGAATGTATTGACGCTGTCCTAATGTCTTAACACGAATAGACTTTCCTTTTGCATTTTTTGTGATTTCTTCTTCGTATAAATCACTGAAATACTCTAGTGTTCCCTTGTTAGCCATTTGAAGAGCATACATAACATCTCTCTGGCTTATATTTATTCCTTTCCGGATTACATAAAGCAGTTTATCCAGAACCTTTCCAGCCAGTTCTACCTTGTCCATTTCACCAGACACATAAACGGATTCTCCCCTGGTTACTATGGAAACATTCAGTTCTTGCTCAATAATTTTCAGGTTTGCATCTGAATTGCCTAATAATGCAATGGCTTCATTAGGATCTTCAAGCTGCAGGTTCATTGTTTTCAAGTCTTCTGTCATTCCGAATCTCCTTGAATAATTGGTTGTCCTTCTGCAATATTCTCAATAATTTGGAAATGTATTGCTATAGTTACTTTACCATTGTCAATTGATTGGTGCAAAACTTTTTCTCCCTTAACCTTAGCATTTTCATCTAAGCTGCTTTTTATTTTTTTTCTTGCCAAATCTTTCGCAGCTTGAAAAGCCTCTTTATTAGAATATATTCTCGTGACTTGCTCTCTTTCACGGAATGTCTTATTTACGTATGAAACAGGCAGTTTCCATTTAAGGAATTTTACTTCTTTCTCATTTTCCTCTATTTCATACTCCTCAAACTCCGGTTTTCCAAATCCCCATATAGGAATCTCAAGATTTCCGATTGTGATGGCATGCTTAACTTTTTCATTGCCGCTGAAGACCTTAAAGGTGCTCTTAAGCGGTAGAATAACTTCAGATTTATACCATGTCTCCCCGAAAACCTCTCCTTTTGAAGGAACAGTCTCTGTTTGTCCTTCTTTCCCAATTATCCCGGAGACTAAAAGCTGGCCCGGCTGAACATGATCGTGAATATCGACAACCGGACGGCCTTCTTCAACAAACATATCTACAATGACAGCTTTCTTCTTTGCTACCAGATGACGCGGGCTTAAATACTCGGGTTTCTCAGGTTCATTTTTCTCAACTACCTGTAAATGGTAGGTTGTCCCTTTTAACTCCACGCCAACCCAGGTGATTGCCTCAATATTGTTGGAAAGTGTCCGCTGAATAGACTCCACGTTCTCTACAAAAAACTGCAGCTTTCCTTTTTTAACCCCCATCCTGTCCAATTCTTTAATAATCTGATATTCAGTTGCAGGATTTGCCCCCTTAATCTGTATGCCCCAAACCATATTGGATAAAAGGAGAATGACAGCAAAAAATGCGAGGCCACCAGCTGCAAATCCGCTGTTTTTCAGCAGCCTTTTCATAAGGAATGGTGCTCCTGCCCGCTGCAGGAACTCGATTTTGCAATCGCTGTTCCTGGCGTGGCTCCTTATTTTTTTTGCATCAGCCAATTTCATTTTGAAGGTGACTGATTGTGTTCCATGATTCTTCACATTCCAGATATTGATGCCGCTCCGGGTAAGTGTATTAATAAATCTCTCTATTCCTTTTCCGCTTGCTTTTACTGTTACGAGGCCCCTATAAAATTCAATCCACTGGTTCTTCATTTCCTTCCCCCTGAATTCTTAATCAGTGTCTGTAATATAAGTTACTGAATCAACTTTTCCCTCTAGCAAGATTTCTTCGGGCAATATCGTTTTTATGACGAAGGCTTTCCCTCTTATTAATAGCTGTCCCTGCTTTAGAAGCAGTCTTAATTCCTTATCTGAAAAAGCCAGTAATCCCCTGTGATTTTCTATATAGATATGGATTTGCCCAATCATTGTAATGCGGGGCAGGTCCATCATGACATCTTGAGGAAGCTCCATATTTTTAGTCATCCAGCCGCGGACGAATTGTCCCCACTTTTTTGCCATAAAAAAAGAACCCCCTTTCATCTCATATTTATGAAATGAACGAAGGTTCTAGCACTTATTTTTTACCGCTTTCGGTTAAGGGACCTGTGAGGATTTTTTGACCTTGGCGGTCCAAGAATTTCAGACCAGATAATTCCGTCAACCAGCGCCTGTTTCCGAGGCTCGAATTTTCCGGCTCCTGAGGCTTCCGCAGGGTATCCTGCTGATATATCGGCAGCGGTTTTCGATATTGCACTTGCTTTTCTTTCAGCAGCTCTCTGCTGATTCTGGAGAGCCTTCATACTTTGTTCTGCATGCTGTTTACTCTGCCTGTATTCTTCCGCTATTCTTCTGGACTTCTCTTCCATCTTCCTTTTTTCCTCTTCCAGCACTTCAGCCATTACAGGATCTGCAGCAGTTCTTTCTGCCTGTGTCCGATTCTCCTGCCGAGCTGAACGGGGAGCCTGTTTAACAGGCTTTTCCTCCTTCTTTTTTTTGAAAAAGGAGGAAATGAAGGCGATTATAGCAATGAGAATAAAAGGATTCTCCAATAAAAATTCCAAGAGAGTTTCCTCCCTTCTCCCAATATGGGATCATTAGTCATTTTTACGGCCATTTTTGCCGTCATCACTCATATTGCCAATTGAATCTCTCATTTCGGTATCTGCCGAGATGTTTTGGATATTCATATAGTCCATTACCCCGATATTTCCGGAACGGAGAGCTTCTGACATAGCAAGCGGCACTTGTGCCTCTGCTTCCACAACCTTCGCTCTCATTTCTTCAACACGGGCTTTCATTTCCTGTTCCTGAGCAACGGCCATTGCACGCCTTTCCTCCGCTTTGGCCTGGGCAATCTTCTTGTCTGCTTCAGCCTGTTCAGTCTGCAGTTCTGCACCAATATTTTTGCCGATATCCACATCTGCTATATCAATCGACAGAATTTCAAAAGCAGTGCCTGCATCCAGACCTTTTGAAAGAACAGTCTGAGAAATCATATCCGGATTTTCAAGTACTTTCTTGTGATCTGTCTGCGAACCGATTGTAGAGACAATCCCCTCACCGACACGTGCCACGATTGTTTCCTCACCCGCACCTCCGACCAGACGGTCAATATTGGCCCGGACTGTGATTCGCGCTTTAGCCTTTACTTCAATACCATCCATCGCCACACCGGCAATAAAAGGAGTTTCAATTACTTTTGGATTAACACTCATTTGAACTGCTTCTAAAACGTCACGCCCTGCCAGGTCAATGGCTGCACTGCGTTCAAAGCTTAAATCAATATTTGCACGATGTGCTGCAATTAATGCATTGACTACTCTATCAACATTTCCTCCTGCCAGGTAATGGCTCTCCAGCTGATTTGTTGTTACTTCAAGTCCCGCCTTGTGAGCTTTGATTAACGGGTTAATAACACGGCTTGGGATTACCCGGCGGAGCCGCATTCCAATTAATGTAAAGATACTGACTCTGACTCCAGCTGCCAATGCTGATATCCACAGCATAACCGGTACAAATGTGAATAATATCCCCAGTAATATAATACCGAGAACAACGGCAACCAATATTGCTACTGTTCCTGCTTCTAACATAACTTTACCTCCTGATGATTTTATTTATCTAAATCAAGATTAGATATTTCTCTGACAACAATACGCGATCCTTCAGCTTTAACAACTTTTACTTTTGCCCCTTTAAGGATAAAAGCTCCCTCGCTGACAACGTCAATTCTTTCATCCCCTATAACTACAGTGCCTGAAGGCCTAAGAGCAGTGAGTGCGTAACCCTCAAGGCCTATCAGTTCTAGCCTGCTCTTGTTTGAAATATACCCTTTTTCAGTATTGGTGCTATCGGTCAATATAATTTTTTTAAAGAATTTCATCTTTTTACCAAACACCTTTATCATTAATATAGATGCCAATATTGAAACTCCTATAGCAATTAAAATAGACATTCCCATATGGGCCACATTATCAGAAGCCAGGAAAAGGCTCCCGAGTATTGCAGCGACACCGGCTATTCCTGCAATTCCTCCAGGAAGGAAAAACTCGGCTATGATTAATCCAATCCCTATTACAAAAAGAATTAAAGTCTCATATCCTGCCAGTCCGGCTACCATATGACCATAAAAGAACAAAAGCAGGGATGATAATCCCATTAATCCAGGGATGCCGAAACCCGGTGAATAAAGCTCCAGAACCAGCCCTAGGCTTCCAATAGATAATAGAATTGGGATGACTACAGGATGGGTAATAAAACGGGCTATCTTTTCCGCAAAGCTTTCATCAATTATCTGTATATTAGCTTCTTCAAATCCGAGCACTTCCAGTAATTCCGCCCGAGAATCCACCGTGCCTTCCGAATAGCCTACCTGTTCAGCCTGTTTAGCTGTGAGAGTAAGAAGCTTTCCTTTCGGTGCCCCCAATTCAGGCAGGTCTACCGATTCATCTGCCATAGCAAGGGCATAAAGAGGATCTCTGTCAGTTTGTGAGGCTGCACTCTGCATTGCCGCAAACCAGTATGACTCTGCTTTCTTGCCAGCCGTATTTCCCTGTTGGTCAATAATTGCGGCTGACCCCATTGTTGATCCGGGCACCATGTATATTTCATCCGTATTTAAAGCTATATACGCACCTGCAGATAAGGCCTGCTTATTGACAAAAGAAATTGTTTTTACATTTGTAGAGGTTAACAGCTTGCCAATTTGACCGGCTGCATCCACTGCCCCTCCAGGTGTATTTATTTCAAATATTATGGCTGATGCATTTTCTTCTTCAGCTGTTTTCACCGCCCTGCTTAAAAATGCATATAGCCCTTTTTCAACCGTTTCTTCAATTGGAACAATCAGCACTTTATCATTATCTGCTTTTCCTTGAAAAGGGCTTACCAGCAGCAGCAGAGCAAAAAACAATGAAAAGGCGGTTATTGCTCTTCTGGCAATCAAAAACCTTCCCCCCTTTATCCGTAAAATGACTTCTAATATGTATTTACGATTGAATCATTAAAAAGTTTCATTTTTATTTTTTTGATGGCTCTTTTCGTATGAATTGTTGTTTTTCGCTTATCAATGTTTTCCGTTGATTGCAGCGAAGGGATGCTCAAGCGTTCTGCAGGGCGGGCGCCCGAGCCTCCTCGACGCTACGCGTCTGCGGGGTCTCACCTGTCCCGCTACTCCCGCAGGACATTGAATATGCTTCCTTTAGTACACACCGCACGAAGAAAATGCGCATGCATTTTCGAGGTTCACCCACCTTCCGCTACAATCAACTCAGTAAATACAATTCAAATACCAACAAACTTTGCGAAAAAAGCCTTTTTGATAATTTCTAATTTCAAAAACTTATCCAATTTTAGTATAACCCAGAAACGAATGGAATTCATTACATCAGCACATTGCTGGGCAAAAAAGTAAAAAAGACCGTCAGCCAATGGCTTTCGGTCTTTTAATGCAAAGTTTTATGAAAGGTGTTGTTGTACAAGTTTATTTATAAGTGAACCATCTGCTTTGCCTTTTACCTTAGGCATGATAGCAGCCATCACTTTTCCCATATCAGCTTTTGAAGAAGCACCTGTTTCTGCAACTGTTTCTGCCACAATTTTTGAAACTTCCTCTTCAGAGAGCTGTTTTGGCATATATAATTCGACATACTGAAGTTCAGTACGAATTTTTTCAACAAGATCTTCACGACCTGCTTTTTCAAATTCATGGAGGGAATCCTTGCGTTGTTTAACTTCGCGAGAAAGGACAGTTAGCTCCTGATCTTCAGTAAGATCTTTACCAAGCTTGATTGCTTCATTTTGAAGCGAAGCTTTAATCATACGAATAACAGTAAGCTTTTCTTTTTCTTTATTCCTCATCGCTTGTTTCATATCTTCATTTAAACGCTCGAGAAGACTCATTACATACACCCTCTCTTACCACTTACGCTTTCTAGCAGCCTCAGACTTTTTCTTACGTTTAATACTAGGTTTTTCGTAGAATTCGCGCTTTCTTGCTTCCTGCAAAGTACCAGTTTTTGATACTGAACGTTTGAAGCGACGAAGAGCATCTTCAAGCGATTCGTTTTTACGAACGACGGTTTTAGACATTCTCTTTCCCTCCCTCCGAGCACAACACACTTACATCAACAACATGGTTTATTCCATGTACCTTGCAATTATAATATAACAGCTTATCAAGGTCAACAGTATTTAGCCTGCTGCGGGATTGATTTTTATTAGATTGTGCTTATTTAGTACCCCATTCCTGACAAGCTAAACAATTTTTCGCACATAAGCATGTCCCGGCAGGCTGTCCCATAGTATTAAATGTAGGGGGTGAATGCTGCTTGGTCCAGCTTTTATTATTTTTTCTGCTAATCGGGTTATTTATTTATGGTATGACACTTTTGCGATCAGGCCTATTTAATTTATCTGCCGGTTCCTTAAAGAATTGGCTGGCAGTTATGACAGATTCACCTTGGAAAGGCACTGTTATCGGCACAATCGTCACAGCTGTCCTGCAGAGCAGTTCAGCTGTAATGATCATAACAATTGGAATGGTTTCTGCACGGATGCTGACTTTTCCCCAGACGATCGGCATCATATTGGGAACCAACATAGGTACGACGTTTACGACAGAATTAATCACATTTAATATTGAATCGTACATTATTCCGCTGGCTGGCGCCGGAAGCATCATGGCTGTACTGAAGAATAAGAGCTTGCGGAGCTCCGGTCTGGCATTGCTTGGTTTATCAGCGGTTTTTACAGCAATGCGGGGTTTTGAATATCTTGCCGGTACTGTAAAAGATAATGAAATGGTTAACCACTGGCTGCTTACTTTGGATGGGAATTATATGTTCGCTGCGGCTGCCGGAATTGTGATTACGGCGATCATTCAATCAAGCACAGCAACCACCGGCATTATTATGGGATTTTTAACAGCTGGCGCAATGGATTTGGATACCGGCATTGCCATAATGCTTGGATCTAATATAGGCACATGCGCAGATGCATATCTGGCATCGATAGGTTCAGGAAAAGAAGCAAAGCTGACCGCCTTTGCCCATATATGGCTGAACTGTTTAGGTGTCGCAGCCTTTTATCCTTTTATTCATGCCCTTGCTGTCTTCGGAGAGAGTGCAGCCGGTTCTCCAGATGTGCAGCTTGCACATATTAGTGTCTTATTTAATGTAATATCTTCACTGCTTGTTCTTCCATTTGCAAATCAGTTTGGAAGATTCGTCATCAGGCTGCACGGCCGATAAAAAAGCAAAAAAATGCCGGATACCCCCGGCATTTTTAAAAGCAAATATATTATTTTAGATGTTGACTACTGTCCAGCGAAAAGCGTGGCCTGCATAAGGTCATAAGCGGGCACCTTTTGCCTTTCTTAATAATCTGAATCGCTAGTTAATCCGTTGACTATAGCAGCGCCAGAGCTTGCTCCAATTCTCGTTGCACCTGCTTCAATCATTTTCTGAGCATCATCTGCACTTCTTACTCCGCCCGAAGCTTTTACGCCAATATCGGGTCCTACAGTTTTTCTCATAAGAGCAATATCCTCAGCTGTTGCTCCGCCTGTTGAGAATCCTGTAGATGTTTTAACAAAGTCAGCACCAGCTTTTACAGATAGCTCACACGCTCTAACTTTTTCTTCTTCAGTTAGAAGGCAAGTTTCGATAATCACCTTGGTTAATGCTTTTCCTTTTGCAGCATCAACAACCGCACGGATGTCACGTTCAACAAGTTCATTGTCCCCGCCTTTTAAAGCGCCAATATTAATGACCATATCTACTTCTGTTGCTCCGTTTTCAATGGCATTCTTTGTTTCAAATGCTTTTGTTTCAGGTGTAGAAGCTCCCAGCGGGAAGCCGATTACTGTGCAGACCTTCACTTCGGTTCCACCAAGCAAGTCGCTTGAAAGTTTAACCCATGCCGGATTAACACAAACAGACGCGAAATTATACTCTTTAGCTTCTGCACAAATTTTTTCTATTTGGTCTTTAGTTGCATCAGCTTTAAGTAATGTATGATCGATCATTTTTGCTACGTTATTTGTCATTTTAACTACTCCTTTTAAAAACAGTTGTACGTACCTCTTCATAATATCACTTAGATAATAAAATATCGAGCACAATTTATATATTTTGTAATCGTTTTCGAAAGTAGTTTTCCCAAAAGATATTAATTAATTTATTATAAAAAAGGCTCATTTTATATATATAGCTCTTATATCTAATGTTGTCCCCAATTTGGGGGTTCATCAGTCCCGCTGCTCCCGGGATAGCCTCGAATTATTTTCATTGCGTTGACACGAAGAAAGCAAATGCTCTTCGGAGTTCCCATACCTTCCGCTGCTAACAACTTAGAGAATATCCTTGCAAAGGCAGACAAAAAAAGGAACTACCCTAAGGTAATTCCTTTAAACTGCCGCCTCTTCTGTTTCGATCAATTCATCAAGGACTCTTACAAACTGACCTTCATTGTATGGGTAACCAGCTTTGGTAATTTTCACTTTTACAATCTGGCCGACCATTTCTTCTGTTGCAGGGAAGACGACTTTCAAGTAATTGTCAGTGTATCCGACAAATAAATTGCTATCACTGCTTTCCTTGAAGCTTTCCTCTGGGATCACTTCCAGAACCTCACCTTCATACTGAGATGCATATTCTTTTGCAAGCTGATCTGAAAGGGCAATCAGGCGATGAACACGCTCGTTTTTGACTTCTTCATCGATCTGATCGTCCATTCTCGCCGCAGGTGTTCCTGTTCGCTTTGAATAAGGGAATACATGAAGCTCGGAAAATTTATGCTCTTTAATAAAGTTGTAGGTTTCCATAAATTCTTCTTCTGTTTCCCCCGGGAAGCCAACAATAACGTCCGATGTAACAGCCAGACCGGGAAGAGCTTCCTTCAAGCGATCGAGACGCTCAGCAAAAAACTCCATTGTATATTTGCGGCGCATTCTTTTAAGAACCGTATTTGAGCCTGACTGCAGAGGAATGTGCAAGTGTCTTACCACGACCTTGGACTTATCCATAACTTCAATGACTTCATCGGTAATTTGGCTGGCTTCAATAGAAGAGATTCTTAGACGTTTGAGCCCTTTTACCTGAGCTTCCAAATCCTTAAGAAGCATAGCCAGATTGTAATCTTTCATGTCTTCGCCATAACCGCCTGTATGAATTCCAGTCAGAACGATTTCTTTATAGCCTGCATCAACCAGCTGCTGAGCCTGGCGGATGACTTCTTTCGGATCCCTGGATCTCATTAAGCCGCGCGCCCAGGGAATAATGCAGAATGTACAGAAATTATTGCAGCCTTCCTGAATTTTAAGGGAAGCACGTGTCCGATCTGTAAATGCGGGAACATCAAGCTCTTCGTAGACACGATTCTTCATGATGTTTCCTACGCCATTAATCGGCTGCCGTTCTTGTTTATACTGCTCGATATATTCCAGCATTTTCACTCGATCCTGAGTCCCTACAACGATGTCTACTCCAGGTATCGCCATGATTTCGGCAGGTGATGTTTGAGCATAACAGCCCGTTACACAGATAACAGCATCAGGATTTTTTCTGATTGCCCTTCTGATTACCTGGCGGCTTTTCTTATCACCGGTATTTGTAACCGTACATGTATTTATTACATAAACATCTGAAACAGATTCGAAGTCTGTCCGTTCATAGCCAGCTTCTTTGAACAGCTGCCAAATGGCTTCTGTTTCGTAATGATTGACTTTACAGCCAAGTGTATGAAATGCAACTGCAGGCATTTAAATTCACCCCATTAATTCAAAATGATAGGAAACAGCTGACAGCAAATACAGTGGCGCTGTCTCTGTCCTTAAAATACGCGGTCCCAAACCGCAGGCAAGAAAGCCTGCTTCGAGCAACAATGAAACTTCATTATCTGCAAGACCGCCTTCTGGTCCGAATACAACTAAAAGGGATTCTCCTTTGTTCATGGAAGAAAGTGTTTGATAAAGCACAGAGTCCTCTCCCTGTTTTGCTTCTTCCTCAAAGGCAATCAATCTATATGAATAATCTGCTGATATTTTCAGCAATGACTTTAAATCAAGCGGCGCATATACTTCAGGCACTATGCTCCTATGTGACTGTTCAGCAGCTTCTTTAGCAATCTTCTGCCATCTCTCTGCTTTTTTCGCAGATTTCTTCGCATCCCATTTTACTACTGAACGAGCTGAAGTAAAAGGGATAAAACAGCGCGCTCCAAGCTCAGTGCCCTTTTGAATGATCCACTCCAGCTTATCCCCTTTAGGCAGTCCGCTCACAATAGTAATATCGGCAGGCAGCTCAGAAGACCCTTCAATCCATTGTACAACTTCTGCAGCCACATGTTCATCGGTAATTTCTGCAATTGTGCAAAGTGCACTATTTTGGGATGGATCGACACAGATAATTTTGTCGCCTTCCTTCATCCGCATTACCTTCACTATATGATGACGGTCTTCCCCAATAATATGAAAGTACTTATCTTTAACTGCATTTTCTGTGAAATACCGCTGCACAATCGGCACCCTCTTTCCAACCTGTCCAAGTTCATTTAACTGTAAAAAGGAGGGTAAGTTCATTACCCCCTTTTTCCGGTAAATGTCCGGCTCCGTTCCTCTAGAAACATGAGCCTTTACAACTACTTTCTCTTTGCCACAATGGCAACCCAATCTTCCATTTGTATGGTCTCTTCTATTTCGAATCCTGCAGCGGAAATTGCATCTCTTACTTCCTGTTTCTTCTGCTGGATAATACCTGAAGCAATGAAGTATCCGCCTTCCCTTACCACTGACGCAACATCATCTGTAAAGCGGAGAATCACTTCTGCAAGGATGTTGGCAACGACCACATCTGCTCCCTTGCTTACGCCATCAAGCAGGTTTCCTTGTGATACTTCCACTATATCCTGCACTTTATTCAGCTTAATATTTAACTTAGCTGAATTTACTGCAACTTCATCAAGATCCAGGGCTTTTACCCTCCCGGCACCCAGCATAGCTGCAGCAATGCTTAAGACACCCGATCCTGTTCCTACATCTACAACTTTATCGCCCTGTTTTACTGTTCTTTCAAGTGCCTGGATACACATTACCGTCGTAGGGTGAGTTCCGGTTCCAAAGGCCATGCCCGGGTCAAGCTCTATGATGAGCTCATCACTGCTGACAGGTGTGTAATCCTCCCATGTCGGAACAATAGTAAAGCGTTCTGAAATTTTTACAGGGTTATAATATTTTTTCCAGGCAGTTGCCCATTCTTCCTCGTTGACCTCACTGATACTGACTTTATTTGCACCAATATCGATGTTGAATAAAATGAGGTTATTGATTGCTTCTTTTATTTCATCAACTGTTTCTCCAAGGAAACTGTTTACTGGCAAGTATGCTTTTACAATTACGCCTTCTTCAGGATAGTCCTGCGGATTGAGCTGGTAGATTTCACCGAATTGATCCTTTCTTTCTTTTACAAGTTCTAAAGGATCCTCTATTACAACTCCGCTTGCTCCGGCTTCATGCAAAATATTCGAAATCGGTTCAACAGCTTCATTTGCAGTATGAATACTGATTTCTGACCATTTCACTACTACCAACTCCCATTCCTTTATTCACCTTTAAAGGCTCGTTTTACTTTAGAAAAAAAACTTTCTTCCTGTTCTCCCTGCGGAACTGTTCCGCTGACTTCAGCAAACTCGCTTAAAATCTGCTTCTGCTTTTCGGTCAGCTTTGTCGGAGTAATAATACGGACAATAATATGCTGATCTCCTGTTCCGTATCCTCTTACATTTGGCACACCTTTTCCTTTCAGGCGGAATTTCGTTCCTGTTTGTGTGCCTGAAGGGACTTTAAGCTTTACTTTTCCATGCAATGTCGGCACTTCGATTTCATCACCAAGTGCAGCCTGCACAAACGTTATAGGCATTTCACAATAAACATCATCGCCATCACGCTCAAAAAACTCATGTGATCGCACATGGAATACAACATAAAGATCGCCTGGAGGGCCTCCGTTCACACCTGGTTCACCCTGGCCAGCCACGCGCAGCTGCTGTCCATCATCAATGCCTGCAGGGATTTTCACGTGTATCTTTCTGCGTTTCTGCACTTTACCGGCTCCACGGCAGGTAGAACACTTTTCTTTGATTTCTTTGCCGGTACCATTACAGTAATGGCAGACTCTTCTATTTACTATCTTGCCAAATGGCGTATTTTGTTCAACATTCAACTGACCTGATCCATGACAATGACGGCAGGTTTCCGGCTTCGTTCCCGGCTTGGCGCCTGAACCGCTGCAGGTATCGCACGTCTCTTCACGAGGAATTTCAATATCGGTCTCTTTGCCAAATACTGCTTCCTCAAAGGTTAAAGACATAGTGTATTGTAAATCTGCACCCTGTCTTGGTGCGTTAGGATCACGCCTGCGTGAACCTCCGCCGAAGAAGGTGCTGAAAATGTCTTCAAAACCTCCGAAACCTTCAAAACCAGCTCCACCAAAGCCCTGATTAGGGTCCGTATGGCCAAATTGATCATAGTGTGCCTTTTTCTGGTCGTCGCTTAGGACTTCATATGCTTCTTTAACTTCCTTGAACTTCTCGTCTGCATCAGGCTCTTTGTTGATATCTGGATGATATTTTTTTGAAAGCTTTCGATAAGCCTTCTTAATTTCATCCTTGGATGCACCCTTGCTGATTCCGAGAACCTCATAGTAATCCCTTTTACTCATGATTACCACTCCCCGATCATTTCACATAAAGATTATTGTATCAAAAATAAAAGCCAAAGCCAAGAAAGACCTGACTTTGACTTAAAAGATTCAGAGGTTATTTATCGTCTTTAACTTCTTCGAACTCAGCATCAACAACATTATCGCCGTCATTTTTGCTTTCGGCACCATCTGCGCCTTGAGCACCCTGAGCAGCCTGCGCCTGCTCATAAAGCTTCATTGTTAATGCCTGGACAACTTCCTGTAAAGCATCTTTTTTGGTGCGGATTTCATCCAGATCATTCTTTTCAATTGCAGCTTTTAATGCATCTTTAGCTTCATTTGCTTTGTTCACTTCTGCTTCATCCACTTTGCCTTCAAGATCTTTTAGAGTCTTTTCAGTAGTGAATACCAGCTGGTCTGCTTCATTGCGGAGTTCAACTTCTTCTTTGCGCTGCTTATCAGCTTCAGCATTTTCTTCAGCTTCTCTTACCATTTTTTCAATTTCTTCATCAGATAATCCTGTTGATGATTTAATTGTAATGGCTTGCTCTTTGTTTGTGCCCAGGTCTTTAGCACGTACGTTTACGATACCATTTTTATCGATATCAAAAGACACCTCAATCTGCGGAACGCCGCGCGGAGCAGGAGGAATATCCCCTAGCTGGAAACGGCCAAGTGTTTTGTTATCCGCTGCCATTGGGCGCTCCCCTTGAAGAACATGAATATCAACAGCAGACTGATTATCAGCAGCAGTTGAAAACACCTGAGATTTCGATGTTGGAATAGTTGTATTGCGTTCAATCAGCTTTGTGAACACCCCGCCCATTGTTTCAATTCCAAGAGACAATGGTGTTACGTCCAGAAGGACAACATCCTTTACATCACCAGTGATGACACCGCCCTGAATAGCTGCACCCATTGCTACAACCTCATCAGGGTTAACTCCTTTGTGCGGTTCTTTTCCTGTCTCTTTTTTGATTGCTTCCTGTACAGCAGGAATACGAGTTGAACCCCCGACAAGAATAACTTTATCGATTTCTGAAGGAGTCAAACCAGCATCCTTTAATGCCTGGCGTGTAGGCCCCATTGTACGTTCAACAAGATCTGCAGACAGCTCATCAAATTTAGCTCTTGAAAGTGTTACTTCCAGGTGTAAAGGTCCTGCTTCCCCAGCAGTGATAAATGGAAGTGAAATTTGTGTTGATGTTACACCGGAAAGATCCTTTTTCGCTTTTTCTGCAGCATCTTTTAAGCGCTGAAGAGCCATTTTATCTTTAGAAAGATCAATGCCGTTCTCTTTTTTAAATTGCTCAACCAGGTAATCAATAATAACCTGGTCGAAGTCATCTCCGCCAAGACGGTTATCCCCGGCAGTGGATTTTACTTCAAATACACCATCGCCAAGTTCAAGAATTGATACGTCAAATGTACCGCCGCCAAGGTCATAAACAAGGATTGTCTGGTCTTCATCCATTTTATCAAGGCCATATGCCAAAGCTGCAGCAGTAGGCTCATTGATGATGCGTTCCACTTCCAAACCGGCAATTCGGCCTGCATCCTTCGTTGCCTGACGCTCAGCATCATTGAAATATGCTGGCACTGTGATTACCGCTTTTGTCACTTTCTCGCCAAGGTAGTCTTCTGCATATGATTTCAGGTATTGAAGAATAATAGCAGAAACCTCTTGCGGAGAGTATTCTTTTCCTTCAACTTCTGTTTTATAGTCTGTACCCATATGGCGTTTAACACTCATAATGGTGTTCGGGTTTGTAATAGACTGGCGCTTTGCCACCTCACCAACCTGACGCTCGCCGTTTTTAAACGCTACAACTGATGGCGTTGTACGGTTGCCTTCCGGATTTGGAATTACTTTCGGTTCGCCGCCTTCAAGTACTGCGACACATGAGTTTGTTGTACCTAAATCGATTCCGATAATTTTGCTCATGTTCTTTACCTCCCCAAATATGTAGTTATTGATTTACTTTAACCATTGATGGGCGAATGACCCGATCCTTTAACTTGTAGCCTTTTTGGAACTCTTCCACCACAATATTGGAATCAAAATTCTCATCTTCCACCTGCATTACTGCCTGGTGCATATGAGGATCGAATTCTTTCCCAACTGCCTCAATCTGTTCTGCGCCTTCTTTTTTAATAGCCTCCACCAAGCTTCGATAAACCATTTCCATTCCTTGAAGAATAGATTTAGCCTGTTCATTTTCAGCTTCCATTTGAAGGGCTCTTTCGAAATTATCAAGCGCAGGCAGCAAATCAGAGATTAAGCTTTGTGCTCTATATTTTTCAGACGCTTCAAAGTCCAGCCTTGCACGGCGCCGTGAATTTTCAAAATCAGCCTGAAGGCGGTAGATGCGATTTTCAGCCTCTTCCAGTTTGGCTTCCAATTCAGCTATTTTTGCATTTGCTGCTTTTAGCTCAGCATCAGTTTCCTCTTCAGGACTTTCTTCTGCTTCATCAGCCTCTGCAAACACCTCTTCAATAGGAGCCTCATTTTCAGTTTCTTCAGGTTCGTTGGTTTGCTCATTTAAATCATGGTTCAATGTCTCTTTCTCTTCTGCCAACATGTTCACCTCCCTTAAAGAATGACTGCAGTATTGATATAAAAAAACATAAGGAAAGGAGTGGAAAGGTTTTTCCACCCTTAATCAATATCTCCACCATCATCTGTTTTGATACAGTTTAGATAAAACAGCTGATAAGTCAGCACTGATATAGTTCAATAAGCTAATGACTCTTGAATACTCCATTCTGGTAGGTCCCAAAATCGCAATTGTGCCGAGCTGTTCGGCGCCGATTGAATAGCTTGCTGTTATCAGGCTGCAGTTTTCCATTGCTGAATTATTATTTTCCCGGCCGATTTTAATATTGATCCCTGACTTGTTTTTACTGATTAAGTCATATATGCCTTTTTCCTGCTCGATCATATTCATGAGGTTTTTTACCTTTTCAATATCATGAAACTCGGGCTGGCTGAGCATATTTGTTTTACCGCCAAAGAAAAGCTTATCATAGGCCGGTATCTTTATTGTATCAGCAATTGAATTCAGCATTAAATCATAATTATTGATATGCTGCCTTAAAAGAACGGCAACCTCTTTATACAACTTATTGTTTAGACTTTCCAGCGGTGCACCGGCAAGACGGTCATTAAGGATATTAACGACCTTTTCCAAATCACCTGCATCAATGTTTTCCGGCAAGTGGAACATCCTGTTTTCAACATGGCCAGTATCTGTGATAATAATTGCTATCGCTGTTTCTTTATTCAAGGGAACGATCTGAATTTTTTTCAGCTTGTTATCCCTAACTGCAGGCCCGAGGACTATGGATGTATAATTTGTCAGCTCAGATAGAATTCTTGCCGATTTTTGAACAATTTTCTCCAGCTCATAAATTCTTTCCGCAAAGATCGACTGTACTTTGTGGATGTCATGCTGATTTAATTTTTGCGGGGATAAAAGGTGGTCCACGTAGTAGCGGTAACCTTTCTCAGAAGGAATCCTCCCCGATGAGGTGTGTGTTTTTTCAATAAATCCAAGTTCCTCTAAATCAGCCATCTCATTTCTGATCGTTGCGGAACTAAAAGAAATTTCTTCTTTTTTCGACAGAGTTCTCGACCCGACTGGCTGTGCAGTTTGAATAAAATCATCAACAATTACTTGAAAAATTAATAATTGACGATCTGTTAACACAGTTATCACCTCTGTTAGCACTCTTTGTCCCTGAGTGCTAATTCTACTAATAAATTATCAAATCATACGTGCAGTGTCAATAATTTGGCTTCCTTTTTTCCAGAAGCAATCTTACCCTATAAAGGACTGGAATACTTCATTTCCAAGGAATCGTCCTTGCCTTGTCAATTTAATATACTCTTCCCCGACAATAATTAATTCCTTTTCGGAGTGTTGTTTAATTTGAACTTCAAAGTGCTCCAGCGGGTTCTTGCCAAATTTCTTTTTAAAACGACTTATTGAGACACCTTCTGTTTTTCTCAGTCCAAGGAACATTTCCTCTTCCATCTGCTCTTCCTGCGGCACCTTATGTTCTTCGAGTATTGGAAGCTGCCCATTTTCAATTGGCTCCATATATTTTTTCAGAGGTCCGTGGTTTGATCGGCGATTCCCATCTACATATCCATGTGCACCTGCACCAAAGCCGAAGTACGATTCATTATCCCAATAAGTGATGTTATGCCTGCTCTCATAGCCAGGCTTAGCAAAATTGCTGATTTCATATTGAGCAAATCCATGTTTGTCCATTTGTTCCATCAATAAGTCATACATTTCAGCTTCCACATCTTCTCCGGGAACTGGCAGTTTACCTCTCCTCATCAAATTATAGAATACCGTCTTGGGCTCAATAATCAGGGAATAGCCCGAATAATGATCAATATCCAATGTGAATGATGTTTGAAGTGTATCTTTAAAATCCTGAAGTGTCTGGCCGGGAAGGCTGTATATCAGATCAATGCTGATGTTATCAAAACCTACTTGTTTTGCAGCATCAATTGATTGAAAAACATCTTTTGCCCGGTGTGACCTTCCAATTCTTTTTAAAAGTTCATCGTTGAAGGTCTGTACGCCAAAACTGAGCCTGTTGACTCCGGCATCATGCAATATTTGAAGCTTTTCCTTAGAGAGATCTCCCGGGTTGGCTTCGAAGGTATATTCTGTGAATTGGTCATAGGGAAGCTGCCTTTTAATAATGCTGCACAGCTGGCCAAGCTGTTTCTCATTCAGCGCAGTAGGTGTCCCGCCTCCGACAAAAATGGAATCCAGCCGGGATGCCGGTGTTTCTCTCAAAGCAAGATCCATCTCTTTATCAATAGAGTTAAGGTACTCTCCAACTGGCTGGTTCTTTAAATACACTTTATTAAAATCACAGTAATGACAGATATGTTCACAAAATGGAATGTGTATATAAGCTGCTTTAATCATTTATTTCACTACTTTCATTAGTCAATCAACATTCATATACAGCAGTTTCCTAAATAAAAAGAGGCTAGAGCTGTTATTATTATGACAGCATATCTAACCTCTTAAAACAAAGCAAATATTTTACTTTTTAGGTGTGTTATCGTCCATTTTTAAAACTGCCATGAACGCTTCCTGCGGAACTTCAACAGAACCAACCTGCTTCATCCGCTTTTTACCTTCTTTTTGCTTCTCCAATAATTTACGCTTACGGGAGATATCTCCGCCGTAGCATTTAGCCAATACATTTTTGCGGATGGCTTTAATGGTTGAGCGGGCTACTATTTTTTGGCCGATTGCGGCTTGAATAGGAACCTCAAACTGCTGACGGGGAATTAGATCTTTTAACTTCTCAACGATGACTTTTCCTCTTTCATAAGCAAAGTCCTTATGGACGATAAAGCTTAATGCATCTACCTTTTCTGCATTTAACAGAATATCCATCTTAACAAGTTTAGATGGCTTATATCCAATTAATTCATAATCAAAAGATGCATATCCTTTTGTATTGGATTTCAGCTGATCAAAGAAATCATATACAATCTCTGATAAAGGAATTTCATATATAATGTTTACTCTAGTTTCGTCCATGTATTGCATATCAATAAAGATTCCGCGTTTTTGCTGGCAAAGCTCCATTATGGCTCCCACATAATCATTTGGCGCCATCATTGTAGCTTTTACATAAGGTTCTTCCACACGGTCAATCTTCTGTGGGTCAGGCATATTGGACGGATTATCTACTTTAACCTCAGTGCCATCTGTCATGATAACATCATAAATAACACTTGGTGCTGTTGTAATCAAATCTATTTTGAATTCACGCTCAATCCGCTCCTGGATGATTTCCATGTGGAGTAATCCCAGGAAACCGCAGCGGAATCCAAATCCGAGCGCCTGTGAAGTTTCCGGTTCAAACTGAAGGGCAGAATCATTTAGTTCCAGCTTTTCAAGTGCTTCACGCAGGTCGTTGAACTTGGCACTATCAATTGGATATAGTCCGCAATAAACCATCGGATTCATCTTTCTGTATCCAGGAAGAGCTTCAGCCGCACCGTTTTTCGCACTTGTAATGGTATCCCCCACACGTGTATCTCCAACATTTTTAATTGCAGCGGTTAAAAAACCAACATCCCCAACAGACAATTCAGGCAATGGCGTGGATTTTGGCGTGAACACACCAACCTCTGTAACTTCAAACTCTTTGCCGGTTGCCATCATTTTAATTTTGTCCCCTACTTTTACCGTCCCCTCTACCACACGAATATAGGCTACTACACCGCGGTATGCATCATAAAGGGAATCAAATATAAGTGCCTTTAGCGGGGCATCCGGATCCCCTGTTGGAGCAGGCACTTTTTCGACGACCTGTTCAAGGATTTCTTCAATTCCGATTCCAGCCTTTGCTGAAGCAAGCACTGCTTCTGAAGCATCAAGGCCGATAACTTCCTCGATCTCATTTCGAACCCTCTCCGGATCCGCACTAGGCAGGTCAATTTTATTGATGATTGGAAGAATCTCAAGATCGTTATCCAGGGCCAGATAAACATTCGCAAGAGTTTGCGCTTCAATCCCCTGAGCTGCATCGACAACCAGAATGGCTCCTTCACAGGCTGCAAGACTTCGGGATACCTCATAGGTAAAATCGACGTGCCCTGGCGTATCTATTAAGTGGAAAGTGTATACCTCTCCATCTCTGGCTTTATATTTTAACTGAACGGAATTCAGCTTGATCGTAATGCCGCGCTCTCTTTCAAGATCCATGGAATCCAAGAGCTGAGCCTTCATTTCGCGTGACGTCAGCGCATTGGTCTTCTCAAGAATCCTGTCGGCCAATGTGGATTTTCCATGATCAATATGCGCAATGATCGAAAAATTCCTTATTTTCTCTTGCCTTTTTAATCTCTCTTCACTGTTCATTGTTAATATTTCAACTCCTACTATAGAAAAGCGCAAGCGCCTAATAACAGGCGCCTGGGGCTAAGTGTGGTCAATTTTAAATAGTCCTTTTAGTTTATACACTATTTTTGATTATATCAGTAGGTTTGTGAAGATTCAATGCTAAGCTTTACACCATTAATCTTCAAAAAAAATTAGGCTGCACTCCTGAGCAGCCTAATTCCCTGTTATTAAGTCTGTGATGAATGCGACCGATTTTTCTGTCAGCTCTGATATGCCATCGGATATGCTTTTTCCTAAAGATGAAAAGATATTGTACGCTTTCATTTCTTCAAGCTTTTCTCTTTTCTGCTGCAAATCATGGCTTGACATATCATTCCCCAGGACAGATGCCTGAACTTCACCTTCATCGGTTTCATTTATAGTCAGCGCACTTTTAAAATCACTGTCCTGGAAGCCCTTCATTCTGTGAATTCCTTCATTTGCCTGCTGCATTCCGAATAACACAGATACAAACATAAGAGCTGCCAGAAAAAAAGCTTTAAGCATAAACATTTTCATTTCGCATCATCCTAATATTATTTCTTTTCTGATTCACCGCCAGCCGGTGAATTCACTTCCTCTGCCTGCCAATAATATTCACTGAACACTTCCGCGAGCGCTTCAGCTGAACGGTTTAACTCCTCAAACGTATTATCGACTCCCCCAAACTCAATGAGGATGGCATTGCCTGATAAATCCTGATTAAAGTTGCCATTCGTCCCTGCGCCTTCTTTTTTCATTATTCCCCTGCTTAATCCTTTGTATTTGACGCTCAATCTATCATGCAGCTCTTTTGCAAATTTTAAGTTCTTTTCGTAATTTGGATTATTTCCTCCAATTATAAAAGCCAGCTTGGCATAAGACTCACCGTTAATTTCTTTTGTTGTATCTTTTTTTCTTTTTGAATCACGGTGAATATCGATTAAATACGTCAGATCCCGATTGGACGTAATTGCAGCCTGGACAACTTCTCTGGATTCCTGATAGGAACTTCCATAATTTAATCCTTTCGTATTTAAACTTCCCTGGATATCTGTTTTGTCAACAAAGGTTCCTATCCCTTTACTCTCCATCACTTCCTTAAGCCTGTCTCCAATCTTCGTCACATTAATTTTGGAATGAAAAGCGGCATCCGGATTGGTTACCCCCTTTAGATAAGGAAGATAGGATTCAGTATTATGCGAAAAATAAACATAGACTGGTTTTTTATCTCCGGTAGACATCGGCGGTGTTTTCGACTGTTTTGAATCACCATCCGGCTCAAGCCCTTCGGTGTTTTGCAGGGCTGCCTCCTGCTCTGCCATCAGCACTTCGATAGGCGGTGATGATTCCACCGGCATGTTTGTATAATCCGTTCCTTCACCTGCAACAAGTATTTTGCTGTCATAAATTGAGAAAAAGGGAAGCTCCCTCCCCAGAAGACTTCTGGGATCATCCAAATTGACATTTGTTGATAACTCAAAAATTAAATTGGCAAAGCCCGGGTGAGAACTGCTTTCAGAAACTCCCTGGAGAAATGAGTGATTTTCCCATCCGAGAAAATGATAAAGCATTTCACCTGTCAGGCTGTTTGCAGCAGAATTTACGGAAGATGAACTGATTCTGTATTCTGGCTTTAATGAAGTTAATGCTCCGCTTATCGAAAATATCATAAATAGAAAAAGCAGAAATCCGCCTATTGCCTTCAGCAAGCTTGTCCCTTGAATAGTTACTACAAGTCCATTCGTTTTAAAAGGTTTCATTGTTCCACCTCTCCTTGCTAGTCTAGTAAATGTTATGACTTTGCTAGAGAAGATAGAACAGGTATTTTCTACCTTGTATAAAATCCGGCATTATCCTGATTCACTTTTTGATGAAGCGCAGCATTCAAACCGTTAGCAATCAAGTTTGACATATCTTCAATAAATACATCCACTTCCTTTGGCGTCACCATAAGATTGTGACCCAAAGGCGAGAGTACTTCATAAATAAGCTTCCGCTTCTCCTCTTCAGGCAGGGTTCCAATCATGCCAAGAAAGGTTTTTCTATGATGTTCCTCCGGCAGGTCCTCATCAGTCAGCTTTTTCTTCTCCCCAAAAGTCATTCCTGCAGGAGCAAGGGCACGTGATGGGCGGCCGCCTTCTTTCATTTCCTTTCCGAAATGCTTCAGAATGTAGTCAATAGTATCGCTCGTGATGGACACGGCATCAACAACTGTTGGAATTCCAATTGCTATGACAGGTATCCCTAAAGTTTCTTTGCTGATTTCTTTGCGTTTATTCCCGACACCAGAACCAGGATGTATCCCTGTATCCGAAATTTGAATGGTAGAATTGACTCTCTCAATTGATCGGGAAGCAAGAGCATCGATAGCAATGACAAAGTCGGGCTTTGTTTTTTCAACAATGCCATAGATAATATCACTTGTTTCTATCCCGGTCAGCCCCATCACTCCCGGGGAAATAGCACTTACTGGCCGGTAGCCTTCCTCAACGCTTTCAGGCTGCAGCTGATAGAGGTGTCTTGTAATAAGCAAGTTTTCACAAACTTGCGGACCCAGCGCATCTGGGGTGACATTCCAGTTGCCCAGACCGACAATTAAACATGATGCATCTTCATTAATACCCAGCTGCTTGATAAAATGGGAAAATTCACTTGCAAACACATTCTCCACTTTTTGCTGCAGCTCCGTATCCTGCTGGCGTATGCCCGTTACTTCAAGGGTCAAATATTTTCCCTCTTTTTTCCCCAATGCCTCGGCACCTTCCTTTGTTACTTCAACAAAGGAAATTTTTATATCGTTTTCTTCTTTTTCTTTAATTATTACGCCTTCTATTTGGGAAAGATTCTCCTGCTGATGAACATTGTCTTTCTGCCTGCCGGAGATTACCATTTCCCTTGCTTCAATAGCAAGGTCTGTTCGGACTGAATATTGGCTTAAATCTATCGATTCCTTCATATGTATCCCTCACATTCTCAGCTTATTAGGTTGGAAAATAAAGACAATACACTAAAATTCAGATATATACTATCTTTGCCTTTAAAATCTAAAAACATGCAGAATAAGATTGAACTTCCCAATTTATCCTTTAGTAATTTGATTACAGAGTATTGCATTATGCCCCCGTGTTTGATAAAATATCACTTGTTCTGAAATTTGTTATGAATGTGAATGTCGAGTTATAGAATCTCGATGCTTTTTCAGGAGGTGAATGGAATGCCAAATATTAAATCTGCTATCAAGCGTGTTAAAACTAACGAAGTTCGCAACGCTCAAAACGCTACTGTTAAATCAGCAATGCGTACAGCTGTTAAGAAGGTTGATGCTGCAATCGTAAACAACGATTCTGCTGCTGCAACTGAATCTTTCGCTGATGCTGCTCGTAAACTGGACAAAGCTGCTGCAAAAGGTCTTATCCACAAAAATGCTGCTGCCCGTAAAAAGTCTCGTTTAATGAAAAAAATGAACTCTTTAAATGCGTAATGTTTAAAGATATCGGCTATCTTAAGGGATAGCCTTTTATTTTACATAAAAAAGCGGTCCAAATGCGGACCGCTTTTTTTATTGAGGATTTTTTCTCAGGGCCTGACTTTGCAGACGAAACAGGAACATTTCAATCAGCATGGTCTTATTCATGCCACCTGTTTTCATCTGGTAATCTGCTTCAGCAAGCAAGCTTATGATTGCTGCAAGTTCTTCGTCTGCAAACAGCTGAGCCTGTCCGGCCGCAAGCTTCACCCGAAAAGGATGAACCTTTAAATAGCCTGCAATCTGCTGCTGGCCGTAGCCTCTCCTGGCAAGCTCCTTCACCTGATAAATCAAACGGAACTGCCCTGTAATAACAGATAAAATCTTAATGGGCTCCTCATTTTGCTTTAATAAATCATAATAAATTCTCAGAGCTTCTTCAATTTTGCGGTGAACCACCTTATCTACAAGGGAAAAAATATTTTGCTCTAAAGAACGTGATACCATTTTTTCTGCCATTTGTTCATCTATCCGCTTTGTGTCATTCGCATATAGGGCTAATTTATCGATCTCGTTAGTCAAAATAAACAGATTGGCACCTGCCAATGTCAAAATCAGCTCAACAGCCGATTCATCAATTTGCACACCGTTTAATGCTGCCCGCTCCCTGATCCAGACTTTCAATTCACCTTCATTTAATTTCTTTGCCTCAAGAACCGCAGCCGTTTTTTTCAATTGCTTCGTTACTTTTTTCCGATCATCAAGTTTTTCTGCAGATGAGGAAAATACCACCACAGAATATGGAGCAGGTTCTTTCATATAGGCTTCAAGCTTTGACAGATTATGCTCCTGTTTAGCTTTCGTTTTCTCTGACGTTAAAAAAACCGGGTTATGTAAAAAGATCAGTCTTCTTTCACCCATAAACGGAAATGTCTCCGCATCTTCAAGAGCTGTATCAATAGGGGTTTCCTCAAGGTCATAAGAGGATAAATTAAAATCAGCTTCGTCTTCGCTAAGCACATTGTTGATCAGAAGCTGCTTCGTTTCGTTTATAAGATAAGGTTCTGTTCCGTATAATAAATAAATAGGAGCAAAACTTTTCGCTTTAATTCTGTTCCAAATATCAAAAACCAATTTCTTCTCTCCGTTCGCCATTCAATATATTCACTATATATCCTAAAGAAGCGATGGCAATTTGACAAGACATAAGAAATTGGCGCCCGGATGAACGCCAATTTCCAATCTATATAGAACGCTGCATTCCTGAGGCCCGGGAAACTCAGGAAGCTGCGGTGCACCCTTGGTTATTATTTTCCCCTTGATGTTTCGTCATATTTGTGACAACTCCTGCTAATGCAGGAAAAGGGCAGGGGAACTCTAGATTTTTTCAATTGAATGACTTATACTATATAGGAAATAGGAGGGGTAGACTGTGAACGAATTTGAAAAGAACGTCCAAAGCAAACGTAATGATGCAATCGACTCTGGTGTAGGATTCATCGTATCATTCGGTTTCTTCGCAACGTTATTTATTATTGCAACAGTCATTAAATTTTTAGGAGCTTAATGGCTACATAAAGTAATGTGTCACCATACCGCTGACACATTGAGGCTGCCTTGGCAGCCTCTTTTTTTGGCTGAATTGCGATAAAGTATTACGCTTTCTAACATATACTATGGAAGCTGCACTGAAAAGGTTCCTGAATCCCCTTTAAAAAAGTAAGTAACTGCTCCTTGCTTATCGGTTCTCAAAACTTTTACATTATAGCTATTTAGCCTGTTCATTACATCATTATGAGGGTGCCCATACCTGTTGTTCGCGCCTGCAGATATAACGCCAATCCGCGGCTTCACTCCGGCGAGAAACAAATCTGTTGAGGAGGTTTTGCTTCCATGATGTGCAACTTTCAAAACATCCGCTTTTAGTTTGGGATAAGACTTAATGAGCT
Source organism: Cytobacillus sp. GQ23 (assembly GCF_059758675.1). Taxonomy (NCBI): domain Bacteria; kingdom Bacillati; phylum Bacillota; class Bacilli; order Caryophanales; family Bacillaceae; genus Cytobacillus; species Cytobacillus sp. GQ23. The sequence goes on along the minus strand of NZ_JCAXER010000009.1, from coordinate 13,699 downwards.
GACCTTCCCCCTGCTCCTCCAAATCACCGGTAAACAGCCAGCTTAAACCTCCCACTTGGGCAAAAAGGACAATTGATCCATCATTTTTTCCAACAACCTCCCCCATCTCTCCGCCAAACGGGGACAAAACTTGAAATACGGAATCTCCTATGAGCCAGCTATCTCCGGCTTTTGTAAAGATAATTTCGCTTTTGTTAATTTTTGCCTGATCCATTAAATCCTTTTCAGCTTCCAAGAACTCAGCTCCCCGCGGGAAAACAATAGAATTTACCTTTATTTCCCTCAGAACAGCTGATGCTCCGCCAATGTGGTCCATATCCCCGTGAGTGAGAAAAAATTTATCTATTTTACTAATCCCTTTGCTTTTTAAAAAAGGCACTACTGTGTCCTTACCTGTTTCATATGGATCGCTTCGCATCTTCCAATCCTCAGTCTCAAACATGAGCGTGCCTCCTGAATCTATCAAATAATTCCCTCTCCCAAACGGAAGCTTAATCAGAATGCTGTCACCCTGCCCAACATCAATAAATGTAATTTCACCATAGGGTGTCAGCACATTTGATAAGTAATGAATTAATATAGGAAGGATGAGAAGGATACCATACTTAGTAACTATTTTGTTTTTTGACCTTTCCCAGCCTGCAAAGAATGCGGGAATCAGCAGAAGATATATGATGATCAGCACCAGTGATGGTCTGCCAAGAATAAGGGTCGAATTAGGAATGGCCGAAAGCATTTGAGCAGCCCAATTAAGAAAAACGATTATTTTTTCAAAAACACTAAGTAAGAAATCAGCCCTCCCTCCTGTTAACAAATCAATAATGAATAGAATTAATACCAAAGGTAGGACTATTGAAGAATACAAAGGCACAAAGATCAGATTGGCAAATACGGAAATAACCGATACTTCATAAAAATGCCAAAGGAGAATCGGAATGGCCGCTGCCTGGCAAATAAAGGAAACAGACAGGATAGCAGCGAAGGGATGAGTGAATTTCCTGAGGATGGCTGGTGCTGACAGTATAAGTGAAAAGGAAACAGCAAAAGACAGCTGAAACCCCGCATTATAGATAACAAAAGGGGAGAAGAAAAGGTAGATAACAAACACAATGGAGATAACATCGGCTAATTGAATAGGTGCTCTCAGCTTCTTTGCAAGCAAAACCACCATCATCATAAATACAGCCCGCAGAACAGATGGTGCAGCACCGGTCAGGATTGCGTATAAAGGCAGACCCGCGAATAAGATGCCAGTCACTTTTTCTCTCGTAATTCCGGCACGTATTCCCGCCAGAAAAAACATTCCAGCAAGCATTCCTACATGAAGGCCGGATATGGCAAGCAAATGAATAATACCGATTTTCTGATATAAAGCAATAGTATCCTCTTCTATAAAATTCCGATCGCCAAAAATAAGGGCGATTGCCAGCGGAGCTGTCTGTTCTGGGAAATGGTCTAAAATATAATGTGTTCCCATTTCTCTCATTTTCAAAATAGGTAACATAATGGTGCTTTTATTGTAGGTGCAATCAGAGAGGTCTAATTGTTCCAATTCGAGGATCCAAAAAATACTGTTATGATTTAAGTAATCCTTGTAGCTGAAGGAATTGGGATTTGTGGATGCGGGAGGAATCCGCAAGGTGCCATTAACCCGGCATGTCATTCCTATCTTAAGATAGTCTGAAAGGAATTTTTGTTCTGTTTCGGATTTGATCTTATACCTGGCAGCCAGCTTTTCTTTTTTTTCGGTCAATTCAACTTGGACTGTGAGAAGGTCCCCATCTATCTTTACTGATTCTGACAGGGCAATTTCAAAATTTCTCTCATTTCCTCTAAGACTTGTTCTGTTATATTCTTCCGCTATTTCACTTCTTATGGAAAAGGCAAGATAAATCAAAATCAGGATAGTCATGTTCTTTTTGACCAAGATATTTCTTTTGACGAGGAATAGGGCAAGAAGAGAAAAAATGATAGCAATTGCCGGATGAAAAAAAGATGTCAAAATCCCCAGGAGCGAGGCAGCCGCTGCGTAGATCCATCTGCCTTTCATATCATTTCTCCTTTAGTTTTTTTAAGGGAGCAGCACCTTATCAGATAGATACTGCTCCTGTCAATGGCCTTTATTTTTGAAACAGCTTGTCCTTTTTTTCTTTATAGCTTTTCAAAATGTCCTGATTTTCACCGTTTTTTTCAAGCTCATTAATTAAATCTTCTATAAAATCACGTTTCTCCTGTATGCTGTCTTCGAACGATACTTTTTCAGCTGCCACCTGGACAGTTTTCACTCCGGCCTTCTCAAAGAGTTCAATTCCATAAGGGTGATTTTTATAATCTTGCGCGTAGTAAACTGTTTTGATCCCCGCCTGTATTATTGCTTTACAGCATTGAAGGCAAGGGAAATGAGTTACATATATTTCTGCATCACTTGTCGGCACCCCAAACTTTGCACACTGTAAAATCGCATTCATTTCCGCATGAATAGTCCTGACACAATGGTTATCAATAACATAGCAGCCTTCATCAACACAATGTTCACCACCGGCAATTGATCCATTATAGCCGCCCGCAATGATTCTCTTATCCCTTACAATTGTTGCCCCGACCGCAAGCCTTGTACATGTGCTCCTCAAAGCAAGTAAATGGCTTTGTGCCATAAAATATTGGTTCCAGGAAATCCGGTCCATCTGTCTCTCCCCTTTATACAGGCATACATGCCCTGAATTCTTAGCTTTTTCTCTCAATAGTGTAAGCCTCAAGCTAAAGAAGGTCAATGGGATGAAATTAGTTTACACTGATATGATCTTTGAGTTTTTCGAAGGTTTTATCCCCTATCCCTGATATAGATTTTAAATCCTCAATTGCCTTAAAGGATCCATTTGTATCGCGGTGTTCAATTATCGCAGCAGCTTTAGAGGGGCCAATCCCCGGCAATGTTTGCAATTCTGCTTCATCTGCACCATTTATATTCACCTTTCCGCTATCCTGCTGTCCTTTACCCTCGGAAATCCCGCCCCCCATCGGAGCCTCTTCTGGAATTTCCCCCTCTTTCGGAACATAGATCACCATTTCATCTGTAACTTTGAGGGCAAAATTAATTTTAGCGCTATCCGCTTTTTCCGTCAGTCCCCCTGCTTTTTCCAGCAGGTCTATTACCCTTTCACCCTGCTGTGCTTCGTACACTCCCGGTTTTTTTACTGCGCCTTTAACATCTGCTTTCATTAGCAGTGGCGCCTGTTCAGCCTGCATATCACCCGCTGTTTCTTTACCCTCTTCTTCAGTCATTGCAATTGATTGTTCAATCTCAGGAAATACTTTAGTCTCAGGAACGGGAGCCAAATAATAATAGAGGAGTGCAGCCAATGCGATCGCCCCTCCTGCAATGTAAAATTTATACGTTTTTATCCATTCGGTCACTATAGTTTCATCCTTTCTTTTTGGAATAAATGTTTTTTTGATACATATCGTTATATGAGAGAGCCTGCTTTTTTAAGGAGGGATGTAGCATTGAAAATCGGAATTATAGGCACAGGTAATATGGGGAGAATTTTGACCGAGGCCTTCCTGGATGGGGGAGCCATTTCTCCGGCCAGCTTGACGATAACCAATCGGACAGTGGCAAAAGCGATGGAAATAAAAGAAACGCATCAGGAAATTACTGTTGTAAATAATGCAAGAGAGGCTGCCCATCGTTCTTCGCTGATCTTTATTTGTGTTAAGCCTCATGATGTTTATAATGTCGTTCAGGATATTTCGCCGGTCCTGTCAGAAGATAAATGTGTAGTATCCATAACCAGCCCTATTAGTGTAAAACAGCTCGAATCTATTGTGCCTTGTTCAGCAGCGAGGGCGATTCCAAGCATAACAAATAGGGCCTTATCAGGGGTTTCATTATTATCATTCGGTGACCAGTGCAGCGAACAATGGAAAGGGGAACTCAACAAGCTTTTTGAAAGCATCTCCACGCCTGTCTTTATAGAGGAGGAAATTACCAGGGTTTCTTCGGATATTGTCAGCTGCGGACCTGCCTTTTTCAGCTATTTGACACAGCGTTTCATCGATGCGGCAGTTGCTGAAACGGAAATTGATAATGAAACAGCAACTAAGCTTGCAGGAGAAATGCTGATAGGGCTTGGGGACTTATTGAAAAAAGGTTTTTATACATTGCCTACATTGCAGGAGAAGGTGTGTGTCAAAGGAGGAATTACAGGAGAGGGAATTAAAATTCTTGAAGCCGAGCTCGGCAGCATATTTGAACACTTATTCCAGGCTACACATTCAAAGTTTGATGAAGATCTTCTTGAAGTAAAAAAGCAGTACTCTCTCCATTAGCTATTCGATATTAATAGAAATAATCCTGCATTTTTTAAAAAAAACAGCCGGAATAAAACCGGCTGTTTTTAATTAATGCCTTTTCTTTGCAATAAAAATGATTCGTTCTGCCTGGCTGCCTGGCGGTCCTTCTTCAAAATCTGCTGATACTTCAACAAGTTCAAAACCGCATTCCTCAAGCCAGCTTTTATATTGATCAATAGGATAAGTACGCTGCAGGTGAAGTTCATCATAGCGGTCATACTTTCCAGTTTCTTCGTCCAGAACAAAAAATGAAAGATCATGCTCTACAGAATTGGGATATTCCCCCTGATAACTGTGCCAGATAAATGAAATTTCCTCATCATTTTCAGCAAATGTCTGGTTCATGAATATCTGCATCATTTTATAAATGGAATGGACATCAAAGATAAATAGGCCATCATTTTTTAAATGACTATGAACCCGGCTGAATGTGTTCTTCACATCTGATTCTGTTTCCAGGTAATTCAGAGAATCACAAAAAATGCCAATGATATCAAATTCACTAAACCCTTCAAGCTCTGCCATGTTCTGCAGGAAAAATGGGATTTGAAGACCTTTTTGCTCAGCCTTTGATTGGGCTACTGCGAGCATATCCTCTGATAAATCGACACCTGTTACATCATAGCCCTGTTCACTTAACCTTATTGAAAGCTGTCCTGTGCCGCATGCAAGATCCAGCAATTTCTTTCCGGAAACATTAAATTCTTCATGCTTTTCTTTGACTAATTTAATCCAGCTGTCATACGGAACATCTTCCATCAGCCTGTCATATAGATAAGCGAACTTTCCGTAACTCATTGGTTAAGAATGCCCTGAACGTTCTCGACCGGAGCGTCGCCCCAAAGTCTTTCAAGATTATAATAGCCTCTCTCATCCTTATGGAAAATATGTGCAACTACATCACCCATATCAACCAGAATCCACCTGGCTTCATCAAAGCCTTCCATTCGCTTTACAGTAAACCCCTGCTCTTCTGATTTTTCTTTCATTTCCCGAGCAATTGCCTGCACTTGTTTATCAGAGTTTCCGTGGCAAATGAGAAAGTAGTCCGAAATCAGGGAAATGCCCTTCATATTAAGAACCGTTATATCTTCTGCACGTTTATCGTCCGCTGCTTTTACTGCCGTCATCAGCATTGTATTTTCTGTCATTTAATCAATCCTCCTTATTCATTACAAGGTCATTATAAGTTTGGAAGGAAGCCGGAAAAACAGGCTGCCCTTTTTTCATTAAAAACATGATAGTGTTCTGGACAGATTTTATTAAAGCCTTGTCCAAGTTCGTCTTTGCTAAATCACGAACTTCGTCAACTCCCGGAAAATGCCTTCCAGGTTCAATATAATCTGCAAGATAAATGATCTTTTCAAGAAGCGACATTCCCGGTCTCCCTGAAGTATGATATCTTATTGCATCTAATACCTCTTTATCGCGGATTCCTGCTTCTCTTTCAGCCAAAAAAGCACCGACAGGAGCATGCCAAAGTTCATTATTGTAGTCCAAAAGCTCAGCTGGCATACCTTCCTTAATGATAATTCCCCTCATTTCTTCCTTAGGGCGGAACTTGGCATAATCATGAAAAATGGCTGCTAATTCAGCTTTCTTACTATCAGCACCATGTTTCTCTGCAAGTTTAATGGCTGTTTCCATCACACCGACTGTATGAAGGTAGCGATGTTCAGTCAGCTGCTCCTTTACAATAGCTAGTGCTGTTTCACGATTCATATAAATGATTCTCCTTTATATAGCTCCTTATGGCATCCGGTACCAGATAGCGTATAGTGCCGCCTTCCTTTACACGGTTTCTGATCATACTTGAGGATATACCCATTTCAGGAATATCGGCATATAGAATCGGATACGGAGTATGCAGATTGTAAGATGGCCGCCTTACTCCAATAAAGGTAATCAGTTCAAGCAGTTTATCAATGTTATGCCACTTGGGCAAATATTCAACCATGTCAGCTCCAATAATAAAATAAAATTGCTTTTGAGGATAGTGTTCCTTCAAAATCCTGATCGTATCGTAGGTAAAAGAAGGACCTTCCCGCTCCAGCTCAATCAGCTCCAATTTAAATCCGGAATGATTATACAAAGCCAGTTCCAGCATTTTTATTCGATCATTGCTGCTGACATTATCAGACCTCTTTTTATGGGGAGGCTCATGATTCGGCATAAACCAGACTTCATCCAAACCATGGGAAGACATTACCTCATTCGCAATAATGAGATGGCCTAAATGAGGCGGATTAAAGGTCCCTCCAAGTATGCCTACCTTTTCCATTTACACTCCTCCATGCATTCAGTTTAGTCACTGGAAGCTTACGGCAGATTAATTTGTTTGTTTTCTTTTGATTCTCTGTATAAAACTATTATATTCCCGATGATTTGCACAACATCTGCCTTTGCACCTTCTGACAGCTGCTGTGCCACCGTGTCTCTGTCTACTTCACAGTTTTGAAGAACTGAAACCTTTAATAATTCACGGGCTTCGAGCGCCTCTCCTACCTGCTTAATCATATTTTCATTAACCCCGCCCTTTCCCACTTGGAAAATCGGGTTCAAATGATGCGCTTTTGATCGCAATAAACGCTTTTGTTTTCCTGTTAGCATACTAATCCTCCCAGCTGATTTAAAACCTTTTCTCTCATTATTTCAATATCCGGCCCAATGCCAGTCCACATTTCAAAGGCCAGTGCCCCCTGATATACAAACATATCTATTCCGTTCTGAATACCCGCGCCCTTTGCGGCAGCTTCCTTTAAAAGCCTGGTTTGGAGCGGATTATAAATGATATCACTGACAAAAGCTCCAGGCTTAAGCTTATGGACTGAAAGCGGGCTTTGGCCAATTTCAGGGTGCATCCCGATTGATGTTGTCTGAACAATTAAATCGTACGTTTCCAGACTTTCCTCTGCGTCCTGCCGGTTCAGCACTTGAGAAGGAACCTGAAATGGACAATCAGTTTTAATTTGTTCAGCCCTTTGTGGTGTCCGATTGCAAATATCCAAAAGCTTCGGACCTTCTTTAGCAATGGTAAAATAAATCGCTCTAGCAGCTCCGCCTGCCCCCACTATCAGCACCTTTTTGCCATTAATTGATTGTATTTGATTCAGCAGGCCCTGTACAAACCCGCTTCCATCCGTATTATAGCCTATAAGCATACCATCCTGATTGACAACTGTATTAACAGCCCCAATTGCCTCTGCCAGGGGATCCAGTTCATCTAAAAGAGGGATGATAGCCTCCTTATGGGGAACTGTAACATTAAAACCCGCAATTCTGATTGCCTTAAACCCCTTGACAGCATCAGCCAGATTCCCCCTGGTTATATGGAATGGCTGATAATGTGCATCAATGCTGTAAGTCTTAAATAATTCATTGTGCATAGCGGGGGACATCGAGTGGGAAATTGGATCCCCAATCACTCCAAACAGCTTTTTCAAACACCCTCACCCCTTTTTGAAAAGCGTAAGCAAATGCAGGTGCACAGCCTAAATTAATGACTTTCTCATCATGGCATGGACACCTTTAGGAACATATGCAGCTACTTTGGCCCCACCCTCATTTACCGTAATCCAGCCAAGTCCTGAAAATACTATATCTGTTTTCGGTTCTTTAATTGTGAATTCATGTTTCACAAGCTCCGGAAATGTTTCCATCTGTTCTATTCTTGGAGGTGTAAGCATTTCTCCTGCATGATTAGCATATAGTTCATCCGCCTTCTCTGTTTTTGTGCGGTGGATATTTAATTCATTGGAGAAATGGCAAACAAATGAGCGCCGGCCGCCTGCAATGTAATCAAACCTTGCCAATCCGCCAAAAAATAGAGTTTGTTCTTCATTCAGTTGGTAAACCTTAGGCTTAATCTCCTTTTTAGGTGTTATCACCTTTAAATCCCTTTTATCTACATAATGGGCCATCTGATGATGGTTTATTATTCCTGGAGTATCCACCAGAGCCTTTCCGTCAGATAAAGGTATCTCGATAATATCAAGTGTCGTACCCGGGAAGTGGGAAGTTGTGATTACATCGCCCTCACCTGTTACTTCCTTTAATATTCTATTAATGAAAGTAGACTTTCCTACATTAGTACATCCTACTACATAAACGTCTTTTCCTTCCCGGTAGTGATCGATGGCTGCTGCAATTTCACTAATGGAGTACCCTTTTGCAGCACTTGCCAAATACACTTCTTCCGGTTTCAGCCCCAGCTGTTTTGATTCCTGCTTCATCCAGTTAATCAGCTTGTTTGTTTTCACGGACTTTGGAAGCAGGTCAACTTTGTTTCCAACAAGCAGGATTTTATTGCTGCCAACAAAACGGTGAAGCCCTGGCAGCCAGCTGCCGTTAAAATCAAAAATGTCTACAATCTTCACAATTAGTGCATCACTTTGTCCAATTTCATTCAGGATTTTCAGAAAATCATCATCTGTCAAGCTTACATCCTGAACTTCATTATAATGCTTTAGCCTGAAACAGCGCTGGCAAATAATTGTTTCCTTCTGCAGAGCTGATTGAGGAGCATAACCTAATTCATCCGGATTTTCTATCTGAACTTTCACTCCACAGCCTACACACACAAATTGTTCTTCACTCACTTTTTAATCCTCCCACTGAATCATTCCTTTTTTTCTGAACCAATTTAAAATCCGTCTTTCCACCAGCCGGTTAAATTTCGTAACAAAACCGTCAGTTTGAGCTACAGGTACGACCAAAATGGTATGGAACCCGCTTCTGTTTCCTCCCAGCACGTCAGTCAGCAATTGGTCCCCAATCACCACTGTTTCCTCTTTTTTCAGTCCCATTTCAGTCAATGCTCTTCGGAAGGCTCTGCCCATTGGCTTTCTTGCCTGATAAATAAAAGGAATATCAAGGGGATCGGAAAAAGCCTTAACACGATTTTCATTATTATTTGACACAATGGTAACCTTGATGTTGCTTTGCTTCATTTCCTCAAACCAGCTAATCAGCTTTGGTGTTGCATTCGGCCTGTCCCATTCGACTAGAGTATTATCCAGGTCCGTGATTATCCCTTTAACTCCCTTTTCCTGTAAACTGTGTGGAGTTATTTCAAATATATTTTTAACATGCTGATTAGGCAAAAAATGCATTAACACTATATTTACACCTCAATCATTTATTCATATTGTCCGGCAAATGCCCTCAAATTACTTCCGGTCTCTTGTAACACGCAGTCTGCAAAATTTCCGATAGAGAAAAACGCCGATTTCATCATACCCAATTTCATTCGCTCTTTCAAAAGTAAACTATGGCGGACACAATCAGGCCGTTCTATTTATACGATTCCACAAAATGAGGAAAGACACTCAAAACTCACTTAATTTGGACGAAATACTTGTTATTCACCCGTAAAATAAAAATTTTTCGACAAAAGTCAACTGTTCCTAATCCTTGTGGATAACTTTATGCACATAATCCATTATGATTTTAATACTTTTTCCCTTTTTATGAACAAAATAATCACAGGTTATCCACGGTTTCCTGTGGATAAGAGAACAGTTGTTCTAACCGTTTTATTTTGCTAGAGTAGGGGTACAACATAAATCTTACATTATATGTATAAAATAATTCTTTTAGAACTGAAATATCAAGTACCTGGAGGTGGGACAGGAATGCGTAAACTGTCAGATGAATTATTAATCGAATCCTATTATAAGGCAAAGGAACTGCAGCTTAGCAAAGACTTTATCCGTTTAATTGAAACAGAAATCCACCGGCGTTCACTATCAAACAGAATAAAAGTCACATCCTAAAAATGGACAAGCCCTAAAAAGGGCTTTTTTTATTCTCATATATAAACTCGAAACAGCTAGCCTGTACATTCACATCAGGGTTCCAATCCGCTCCCCTACTTTAATATGAGCTGGCGTCTTAATTGACTTCTCAAGTTCGAATTTTCCCTTCTCAAACAGAAGAATGACGGTAGAGCCAAATGTAAAATAGGCCATTTCCTTTCCTTTTTCAAGCTGGTCACCTTGATGCGTAAGTTCAATGGAATTTACAAACATAGCACCAACCTTTACAATAGCTATCTCAGCATCACCATATCGAACTTCAGTTATGCTCCGGTAATTTTTAGAAAGCGTTTCTCTTCCATATTTTAAACCCCATTTGTTAACCGGAAAAGATTTCAGCCCCAGGAACCATTGAGCTGCTACTTTTCCAGTAACCGGACTGTGTATCCTATGATAGTGGCTTGGACTTAAATAAAAGATTATGTAAGTGCCGCCTGCATATTTACCTGCTTTATTTGCACCAAGCATCTCAGAGATGGAATAGTTCTTCCCTTTTACGGTAATTATACGATCCTCCCGGATATCCCCAATATTTTCGATTACAGCATCTACAGGACTTACCACTGAATCAGGACTCGCATCCGTTACTCTCGAACCATCCTTCAGCCTTCTAATGAAAAACTCATGAAGTGTTGGATATTCATGCAGTTTTTTTTCCATTTCACTCTCATTGATATTATAAATTCTTGAAAATGAAGGAATGACCCTTCTGCTCAAATTTGATTGTGCAAATTTCTGAAGTATACCGGAAGTCCATCTTCCATTTGTCAATTCAATCAGCAGTCGATATACAGGTTTTAACAAAGGAAATGCCCCCTAACTAAATATGTTCTTTACGAACAGGCATAAAAAGCATAGAATAAAATATTATTATATAACATATAAAACTAAGTTTGCCATAGACTTCCTCAGATTTGGCTCTTTTTTTATTATTACCTTCATAAATTTGCGGATTACTTCTATTTTCTATCCTTCCTGTTAGTTCCCAACATAGCTGTTAGAAACCTTTCTAACGTCTGCAATCTGTGATTCCTGGTGCAAGGAGTGATTAATATGTTTTTTCAGGATGTTCTTGATATAACCATCAAAAAGCTAAAGGCGCAGACAGCCAATATCTTAACTCTGTCTAACCTGTTCTTAGGTTGCTTTGCTATTTTATTTTCTATTAATGGCAATTTGAAATTGAGTGTGCTGCTGATCTTTATTGCAGCCCTTGCTGACCGATTTGATGGAATGGCAGCAAGAAAAATGAATATCGAATCGGATTTGGGAAAGCAGCTGGATTCGATGAGTGATATTATTTCATTTGGGGCAGCACCTGCACTACTCCTTTATACAGGAGTACTTTATGAATTCGGGGCACCCGGGTCCTTCCTGACTGCTCTATATATAGGATGCGGGGCCTTAAGGCTTGCCCGTTTTAACATTACTGAGAATAACGGCTATTTTACCGGTCTGCCAATAACTGCTGCAGGATGCCTCGCCACTTTATGTTTTCTGGCAGTTCCTTATTGGCCTGCACCTGTATTCCTCTTCATAATGCTGATACTTTCAATTTTAATGATAAGCCCATTCAGACTGAAAAAAATGTAAAGAAGCCGTGCTCAAACTAAGAGCGCGGCTTCCATTTTATTTATCTTCCGTTAATGCCAGGAACTCTTCCACATCGTCCATGCATAATTGAACGGCGCTTTCCCAGAACTCAGGTCTGGTTAAATCAGCATTTAAATGCTTCAATGCTAAATCCTCGACTGTCATCGATGCAGTATCTTTCAATAATGCAATATATTTTTCCTCATATCCTTTCCCTTCTTTTAGTGCCTGTGCATAGATTCCAAGCGAGAATAAATATCCAAAAGTATATGGGAAATTATAAAATGGGACTCCAGTAATAAAGAAATGAAGTTTTGAAGCCCAGAAGGACGGATGATACTCATCAAGTGCGCCGCCATAAGCCTCTTTTTGAGCTGCAGCCATGATTTCATTCAGACGGTCAGCACTTACATTTCCCTGTTTTCTTTCTTCATAGAATCTTGTTTCAAACAGGAATCTCGCATGGATATTCATTAGAAGTGCAACAGATCTTTGTACCTTATCTTCTAGAAGTGCCAGTTTTTCTTCTTCTGATCCCGCATTTTTCACTGCTGCATCTGAGACAATCATTTCTGCAAAAGTAGAAGCCGTCTCTGCAACATTCATAGCATAATTCCTATTCAGCAAATGAAGATCTCTCATTGCATATGTATGGAAACCATGCCCGAGTTCATGTGCCAGGGTGGAAACATTAGAGGGTGTCCCTGAGTATGTCATAAAGATTCTTGATTGGCTGCTTTCAGGGAAGTAAGTATGAAAACCGCCTGGCGCCTTTCCTGGCCTGTCCTCTGCTTCAATCCACTTTTCTTCAAAAGCTTTTCTTGAAAAGGAGGTCATCTCTTCTCCGAATTGATCAAACTGCTCAAGGATAAATTCCGCACCCTCCTGATAGGATAATTTCGTTTCAGCCTCAGAGAGAGGCGCATCCAGGTCATACCAGTTTAATTTTTTTAAACCTAAAAGCTTTGCCTTTCTCTCCAAATATTTAATAAGAGGTGCTTTATGACGGGCAATTACCTCCCACATTATTTCAAGGGTTTCTTTTTTCATTCTGTTCAAGTCCAGCGGTTCCTTTAGAAAGTCATTCCATCCTCTTAATTTATATATATTTAATCTAAAGCCGGCTAAGTGATTCAGGGTCTTGGATAAATAGTCAGACTGGCTATTCCATGCCTTTTCCCAATTATCAAAAACATCCTTGCGCAACTTCCTGTCAGGACTTGAAAACTTATTGGCAGCCTGTCCAACTGAGAGCAGGTTTATCTCCCCATTTTCAGTGCAGGGAATCTTCATGTTTCCTACTATTACGTCATACATCTGGCCCCAGCCATGATAACCATCAACTGCAAGCGCATTAATGACCGTTTCTTCCTCCTGCGAAAGTTTTTCCGAGGCTTTTTCGCGGCGTTCGCTTAAAACAAATGATAGTTCATGCAAATCCTCATCATTTATTATTTGCTCCCATGCACTCTGATCTAAACTTGCCAGTTTCTGATCAAATACAGTTAAAGCATTTTGAAAACCTGCACTCAATTCCGTAGTTGCCCCTCTCAGATCTTTCGCTTTTTTGTCTTCGGTATTTTGAGCCTGAAGACAACTGACAAAAGCACCAGCCTGGCGCACTTTTCTTGCTGTCTGCTGAAATAGCTCAATAATTTCACTTATTTCAGCGGCATCTGCAGCGGAGTTTGAAGGCTCCCATTTATGTATCACATTAGAAAATGAATCGATATGTTTTCTTGTTATCTGTAAATGCTGCTGAAATTCAGCTGAGTTGCTTCCACCCTTAAAAAAGACATCTAAATCCCATACTGACGAATATGCTGTTGCAGTCATATAATCCCCCCAAAAGTTTCGGTTGCAGAAATATTATACCTTGAATTTTCGGAAATTTCTATAAAATATACAAAAAAAGCCCATATCCTATGATATGGGCC
>NZ_JCAXER010000089.1:0-246 GCF_059758675.1 Cytobacillus sp. GQ23 | reverse complement strand
CCATATAAGAGTTGATATAGCTCGTTTTGTCTTTTCGAAAAAGACTAATGATTAAACGTTGACGTTTTTGTTCGTTCAGTTTTCAAAGATCAATCAAGCAACTATATTAGGATAACATCTCGCAAATGATTCGTCAACACTTTTTTAAGAGTTTGTTGAGAAATTTATTTGTGTGTTTTTTTCTAATATATAATGTTACTGGTGATTCTTATGATTAAAAAAGACATAGAGAAAAACTCTCTGTCC
>NZ_JCAXER010000088.1:0-259 GCF_059758675.1 Cytobacillus sp. GQ23 | reverse complement strand
AATGGAGCGGAAGACGGGATTCGAACCCGCGACCCCCACCTTGGCAAGGTGATGTTCTACCACTGAACTACTTCCGCTTAAAATGGTGCGGGTGAAGGGAGTCGAACCCCCACGCCTTGCGGCGCCAGATCCTAAGTCTGGTGCGTCTGCCAATTCCGCCACACCCGCAATATGAAATTAAAATGGTGAGCCATGAAGGACTCGAACCTTCGACCCTCTGATTAAAAGTCAGATGCTCTACCGACTGAGCTAATGGCTC
>NZ_JCAXER010000087.1:0-260 GCF_059758675.1 Cytobacillus sp. GQ23 | reverse complement strand
TGTTCTTTGTTCGTTCAGTTTTGAGGGATTAATCCTCATATTTTCATACTTTACCTATTATGTGGGCCTATAGCTCAGCTGGTTAGAGCGCACGCCTGATAAGCGTGAGGTCGATGGTTCGAGTCCATTTAGGCCCACCATCTCATATAATGGGGCCTTAGCTCAGCTGGGAGAGCGCCTGCTTTGCACGCAGGAGGTCAGCGGTTCGATCCCGCTAGGCTCCACCAACCATAACGATTCCATTCGTTATTTTTTGTTCC
>NZ_JCAXER010000086.1:0-287 GCF_059758675.1 Cytobacillus sp. GQ23 | reverse complement strand
GTTCTAATTGTCGTTCTGAACGGATGCCATAAAAGTAACCAATGAACATCATCTTAAAAAGCATAATGGGGTCCGAAGGACGCCCGTTATTCTCTGAATAGAAGGGACGGACTTTCTCCCCGATAAAAGAAAAATCTATGTACTTATCAACTTTTCTTAAAAGATGATCTTCAGGGACTAAATCTTCAATAAAAACAAATTCCGCTTCATTTTGTGATTCTCTTTTCGGTTTGAACATGCCATCCACCATCCTAAGTAAAATTAATTATATTATATCAAATTAACGC
>NZ_JCAXER010000085.1:0-312 GCF_059758675.1 Cytobacillus sp. GQ23 | reverse complement strand
ATACTTTTATGAGACTTCCTAAAGCCTGATAATTGCAGTCAGATGTTCCAAAGCTAAACGCTTTGTCACAGATTGCTATTCGAATGAAGTGATTCACAGATGCTGCAATCTGCTCTACCGACTGAGCTAATGGCTCGTTGAAGTGGTGCCGGCGAGAGGACTTGAACCCCCAACCTACTGATTACAAGTCAGTTGCTCTACCAATTGAGCTACACCGGCATGTTATATGGTGGAGGATGACGGGATCGAACCGCCGACCCTCTGCTTGTAAGGCAGATGCTCTCCCAGCTGAGCTAATCCTCCATTATATAC
>NZ_JCAXER010000084.1:0-317 GCF_059758675.1 Cytobacillus sp. GQ23 | reverse complement strand
TAATTATTTTTACTGTTTTGGCGGTGTAGCTCAGCTGGCTAGAGCGTACGGTTCATACCCGTGAGGTCGGGGGTTCGATCCCCTCCGCCGCTACCATTTTAATTAAACGATGCTGGACCTTTAGCTCAGCTGGTTAGAGCAGACGGCTCATAACCGTCCGGTCGTAGGTTCGAGTCCTACAAGGTCCACCACTTTTCTTATACGGAGGAATACCCAAGTCCGGCTGAAGGGATCGGTCTTGAAAACCGACAGGCGGGTCAAACCGCGCAGGGGTTCGAATCCCCTTTCCTCCTCCATAATTTATTTTAATATTATTG
>NZ_JCAXER010000083.1:0-354 GCF_059758675.1 Cytobacillus sp. GQ23 | reverse complement strand
AAAAATACCACTTTTCCGCAGTAGCTCAGTGGTAGAGCATTCGGCTGTTAACCGAACGGTCGCAGGTTCGAATCCTGCCTGCGGAGCCAAAAATGGAGAGCTGTCCGAGTGGCCGAAGGAGCACGATTGGAAATCGTGTATACGCTAACCGCGTATCAAGGGTTCAAATCCCTTGCTCTCCGCCATATAAATTTCATATTGGCCCCTTGGTCAAGCGGTTAAGACACCGCCCTTTCACGGCGGTAACACGGGTTCGAATCCCGTAGGGGTCACCATTTTGGAGGATTAGCTCAGCTGGGAGAGCATCTGCCTTACAAGCAGAGGGTCGGCGGTTCGATCCCGTCATCCTCCACC
>NZ_JCAXER010000082.1:0-462 GCF_059758675.1 Cytobacillus sp. GQ23 | reverse complement strand
TAGCGAGAAGGTCACACCCGTACCCATACCGAACACGGAAGTTAAGCTTCTCAGCGCCGATGGTAGTTGGGGGCTGTCCCCCTGTGAGAGTAGGACGCTGCCGGGCAACCCTGATTGGGTAACTTTATATGGCCCCTTGGTCAAGCGGTTAAGACACCGCCCTTTCACGGCGGTAACACGGGTTCGAATCCCGTAGGGGTCACCACTTTGGAGGATTAGCTCAGCTGGGAGAGCATCTGCCTTACAAGCAGAGGGTCGGCGGTTCGATCCCGTCATCCTCCACCATAACTCCTGAATGGGCAAAATGCTCTTCAAAGAGGTATGAGCCATTAGCTCAGTCGGTAGAGCAGATTGCAGCATCAGTGAGATTCATCATCTGAATAGCAATCTGTGACAAAGCACGCAGGGCTTTGGAACATCTGACCTGGAAGTTTCAGGATTTAGGCAACGTAATTTTAGTGA
>NZ_JCAXER010000081.1:0-463 GCF_059758675.1 Cytobacillus sp. GQ23 | reverse complement strand
AAGATATCTATGTTTGTCCAAATGGCCAGAAGCTAGTTTATCGCACAACAACAAGAGAAGGGTACAGAGAGTACAAGTCTGATTCTAAAAAGTGTTCAGAATGCCCACTCCTGAAGGAGTGCACAAGGTCAAAGAACAAACAAAAGGTCCTAACACGCCATGTGTGGGAAGAATTTAAAGAGAAAGTGCGCCTAAACAGACTCTCCCTCTCCGGAAAAATTCTTTATAAATATAGAAAAGAGAAAGTTGAGCGAAGCTTCGCAGATTCAAAAGAACTGCATGGGCTTCGCTATTGCCGGTTACGGGGATTGCACAATGCGAGTGAGCAAGTATTACTCACCGCAGCGTGCCAGAATATGAAAAAGATCGCCACTCACCTAGCCAAGCTAGGATAATTGTGGCGATCTATTGTTTTTCCATAAAAAAAGCCTATTTTTAAGTCAGTAATTGAGAAAATAAAAAA
>NZ_JCAXER010000080.1:0-517 GCF_059758675.1 Cytobacillus sp. GQ23 | reverse complement strand
TTCGTATTATAAGGTTAGCCAGAATGCTAAATATTTCTGGTTGACCTTTTTTTATTGGGTCTTATTATATCAGTAGCCAGGGTAGAACGTAACTGCTCGTGGGGCTTAGACCCCGTCAGCTAAACGGTTCGCCCCCTACTTGTAGAAACATGATTGAGGCTGGTTGGGACTTTGATCTCGTATAACAAGCGAAGCTGTGACACTGCAAGGAGAAATTAGGGGTACTGGTAAATTACATGTTTAGGAGGAGGATTTAGAATGAATCCAGTCGTTGGTCTGGATATTTCAAAAGGGGAAAGTCAAGTTCAAGCATTTTTAGATAAAGGCAAACCATTCAGAAAGAGTTTTAAAGTATCTCATACAGTTGAAGGGCTAAGTTATCTTGTATCGTTTCTGGAGGATGTGAAAAAAGAGTCTGGTAAGAAGCCTTCAATCATTCTAGAAGCTACTGGGCACTATCAAACTCCTGTTGTTCATTATTTGGAAGAACGAGGTTATTTATTGATTATTATCAACC
>NZ_JCAXER010000008.1:0-173771 GCF_059758675.1 Cytobacillus sp. GQ23 | reverse complement strand
AAAGCAGAACCCTCGAGGTTCTGCTTTTTTTATCTAATCGGTTTTAGCGTGGACTAAAAGGAAATAATTAAACAAAACAAAGTGAAGGGGGTGGGCCTGGTGTGGAATGCTGCATTTTGGGGTGCAGTTTCAGGTTCAGCCGTCCTGTTAGGCGCACTGGCAGCGATGCTTCTACCTATTAGAAAAAAATTGATCGGTTACATAATGGCATTCGGTACTGGAGTTCTGATTGGCGCAGCATCATATGAACTTCTTGGGGAGTCTGTCCATAAAGGAGGGCTGCTGCCGACCGGCATTGGATTTTTGGCTGGTGCTGTCACCTTTACACTCTTTGATATCCTGATTTCCAAGAAAGGAGCCCAGCACAGAAAAAGATCAGGCCATAAAGCAGCAGCCAGCAGCGGAATTGTTCTTTTCGCGGGAACTATGATGGATGCCATCCCAGAATCGATCATGATTGGAACAAGCCTGCTTGAAGCAGATTCGGTCAGCTTTCTTTTGGTTACCGCCATTTTTATCAGCAACTTTCCAGAGGGCCTTTCAAGTACTTCAGGAATGAAAAAAAGCGGTTATTCTACACAGAAAATCATTCTCCTTTGGAGTTCGGTTTTTGTCATTTCAGGAATGGCATCAATGGCTGGATACATATTTTTGGCTGGAGCATCAGAGATGGTGCTGTCAGGAATTGCAGGTTTTGCAGGGGGCGCCATTATTGCAATGGTTGCGTCCACTATGATGCCTGAAGCCTTTGAAGACAGCGGTCCGGTAACAGGATTTATTGCAGCAATTGGTCTGCTGGCATCATTGGTCCTGGATTATTTTTCTTGAAATTTTCCCAAAATCATGAATGTTTGGCACCTTATGTGGAAAAGGCAAAACAGGGGGTGTGATTCATGAAGATCAAAAATATTGTGAGGGAACAGCAGGAGGATGTGCATATTGAGATAGGCGGCTACAAAATGGTCATTGAAAAGCGATATCAGGTTGTTTCGTTTATCAATGATCTGCTCCTCGGTGTTTTATATTTAACCGGAAGTATATTATTTTTAACAGATGTCAGCCAGACGGTTTCAATAAGTTTTTTCCTCGCAGGCAGCATTATGATGATCATCCGGGCAGGCTTAAATATTCTGAAGGATCTTCATATTAAAAAGATAACAGGAAAATAAAACGGGTTTTGCGGTTGGCCAAAACGGCAATACTAGCGACATAGTTAAAAATATATTATTTTTAAAGGAGAATCGAGATGGCTGAAGAAACAGATAAGGTAAGCATTGGAAAGAAAGCAGATGTTGGCGATACAATTAGCATCATAAGCGGTTCTGAAAAAGGAAAAAAAGGCAGAGTAGTCGTGGTACGGGATAACTCAGTTATTGTAGAGCTAGGGATCAATCCGAAAAAGGATGAACCCATCAAAACGGTGATCAGCCATAAGCGCTACAAAGTCGTTAAATAATGGGGGAGGTGCAGGAAATGAAACCTGATGCAAAACGGACCTCTGCTTCTATACCTCCTGAAGTCCGGGAAAAAATTATTAAGTTAGACAGGGATGAAAAAGCAAAGCGGCAGACAAAGCGGCCGCAGTAATAGGATTTTCCATGATAGACGAATTTGCTGTCATGGAATTTTTTATTGAATGGGGGAGTTGATAGAAATGCTGATTGGACATATTAGGGAGATTGTCCGCTATCCGGTGAAAAGCTTTCATGGAGAAAGCGTGAATAAAACGAATGTAATGAGCTATGGTCTGTATGGGGACCGCAGTCATGCCTATCTGGATGAGTCCAGGCCAGGAAAATACCTGACGATTACACAGTTTCCCGGGATGGTGCGGTATAAGGCAGAGTTTATAGGGGAGGAAAACCGGGATAAATATCCCCATGTAAGGATTACAGCTCCTGACGGAAAACAGGTCCCCTGGGATGATGAACGATTGATTAAAGAAATAGAAGAACATTCTTCTGCAGAAATTACCCCAGTGCAATATAGCCCTATACATGTTCCAGAAGGAGCAATTGAAGAAGAGAATATATTAATAGTGACAGACGCTTCTCTAAAGAAAATGAAAGAGCTATGGGGAAAAGAGAAGCTGGACTTTCAGCGGTTTCGCCCGAATCTGGTGCTCTCCCTGGTAAAAGATGAACCTTTCCTGGAGGATCAGTGGTTTGGGAAGAACATGAAGATTGGCCATGTGGAGTTAAAAGTGAAGCGCCATTGCGAACGGTGCATGATTATTACAGTAGACCCTGAAACCGGGGATAGGGATCCAAGTCTGCATAAAAAAGTGATCCGTGAAAGGAATAATTACTTCGGTGTGTATGCCTCCGTTCTGAAAACAGGTGAGATTGCAGCAGGGGATGAGGTTTACCTTTTTGAGTAACTTCATGTAAACTAGAAGCAAATGTTTTTGGGAGTGTACATATGTTTCAGGCTATTGGGTTATTTATATTGGCCGGTGTTGCTGAAATTGGCGGCGGCTATTTAATTTGGCAGTGGATACGAGAAGGAAAGCCCTTTTCATGGGGATTCGCAGGGGGATTCATCCTTGCATTATATGGTGTTATTGCAGCATTCCAGGCCTTCCCTTCATTTGGAAGGGTGTATGCTGCATATGGAGGTGTTTTTATCATTCTGTCCATTTTATGGGGTTGGGGCATAGACAAAAAAATACCTGACTTTTATGACTGGCTTGGTGCAGGCATTTGTCTTATTGGGGCATCTGTAATCCTGTTTGCCCCCCGCTAATAAAAACAAATAGCCCAGTTGATGGCTGGGCAATTTCTTAAATATTCAAAGCTGGTTTATCTAGAATATAATGTATAATACAACCTTTAAAATATGTTTTTATAATGTTCATTAAACACCTTGAAAAGTCTTTCATCTCCACCGCGGTCAGGATGGAGGGCTTTCAATAGTTTTTTGAACTCTTTTCGGATGATTTGCAGATCCTCATCAGGCTTAAGGCCGAGCAGCTTGGCAGGCTGAATTTTATCATCGGCAATCATTTTTTGTGCCTGAACCATTTTCTTCAATGACTTCACTTTGGATTCCTCTATTTGGACACGGGTATTCAGGATTTCAATTTGCCCTTTCAGGTCTTTAACCTGCAGCAGGACTCCTTCAAGCTTTTGCCGATGCAGCTTTTCTTTTTCCTGGATGATAAAATCAGCGAGATCCTTCATCTTTATGGAGTAGCTGATTTGCCTGCGCGCGCTTCGTTCCGCTATTATTTTTCCTTCTTCTATCCACCGCTCAACGTCTTTGCCATTCGCCTTTATTCCGGATTTTTGTATTTGTGCAACAGCATCAGTAATGTTCATTTTTCTTGCTCGCTCTCTATAAAATCTATACAGCAGTCAAAATAATCATATCACTGATCACTTTCAGAAAAATGACAGGGGAATGACATAGTATTAAAGTTTATTTACATGATTATTGCTGAATGAAAAAGAACCACCCTTTATAGGTGATTCTTTGGCAGAAATTACTTTACAGGACGTTCAAGCGTCAGGATCTCATCCTCCATCGAAGCATATTGCTGTTCCACAACATGCTTTACATCAGCGACGGCTGCATTGTAGAAATGCGGTGCCAATGATTCCTTAACAAAATCCAGTACTCTTTCTGCAGCGAACTCAGATAGATCTTCATCTCTTTCCTCAGAAAAGAAAATCTGGATATCCTCAATCATCCTTTGATGCTGCTCTTTTGTCATTTTTATAAACACGCCAAGCCTTCCTTTCGGGTTAGGATATATGCTACTATACAGGGAATTTTCATAAAATGGGAGGGCGAATTTGAAAGGCAGAGGAAAAAGAAAACCTATGCCTCATCCCCGTAGACATTAAATAAAGAGCTGTAGTAATCTTTTACATAAGTGTTCTTGTTTGCCTTCTTTTTCGGATAAAGGGAAATAGGAATGGCTGACAGGGCAAGAATAGAACTGCATAGTAAAACCAGATAGAATATTCCAGATAGAATGAACATGAAGGAAACCTCCTTTTAGTTGTTAAGAAAAGCTTAATTTATGAAACGCATTTCATAGCAAGAAAAAAAGTGAAAAAAACAGGTGGGTTTATGGCAAATATTAAAGATATCGCTAAAAAGGCAGGAGTTTCAGTTACAACGGTTTCGAGGGTGCTCAATAATCATCCTTATGTGAAGGAGGATAAGAGGGAAGCGGTCTTGCAGGCGATGGAGGACTTCAATTATCAGCGAAATATCAATGCAGTCCATTTGAGCAAAGGGGAGACCCTTCTTATTGGTGTGGTTGTTCCTTTTACCAATCACCCTTATTTTGGTCTGCTGGTAGAAGGGATTGCCAATGAAGCCATGAAAAACAACTATAAACTGGTTCTTTTTCAAACGAATTACGAGGAAGACAGAGAAATCGAAGCGTTAAAAATGCTGCAGCATAAGCAAATTGATTCCTTAATCATCTGTTCAAGAATCTGCGGCTGGGAGGTTATCAACCAGTTCACCGAGTATGGCCCTATCGTCCTTTGTGAAGATGCAAGGAATCAGAAGGTGTCCTCAACCTATATCGACCACTATTTGACGTTCACTAATGCTTTAGAGTATTTACATCATAAAGGGCATCACAAAATCGGGTACTGCATTGGAAGAAGATCAGGCGCCAACAGCAGACAGCGTGCAAAAGCCTATGCAGATTTTTTAACCCGGATTGGGGCGTCTTATAATGAAGAATATATCTTTAACGAGTGTCTGAATTTTGAGCATGGAGAAGAAGTGGTTCAGCGGTTATTGAACATGGATAATCCACCAAGTGCGCTGCTGGTAACAAGTGATTTAGCTGCAAGCGGAATCGTCACATCCTCCAGGGAAAAAGGAATTCGAATACCCGGAGATCTTGCCATAATGGGATTTGATAACCAGCCGATCGCCAAAATCATGCATATCACCACACTTCAAATCCCGCTTGTGGAAATAGGAAAAAAGCTGATGCTTCAAGCGATCGATAGGGAAAGCCGTTCTCACGAGGAGATACCGGTGAAGCTGATTGAACGGGAGACTGTTTAGGGGGGACACGCTGGGCTGGCAGTGGAACTTGGAGTTTTTTTGGACAGCAAAGTGTGCAGCGTTTGAGCTAGAAGCATGAGCTGTTTGGAAATTGAGTCGGTAATTGGAGCGACTTCGGACGCAGAAAGCTGAAAACGGAGTGATAGAGTCCGACCAGGAGCAAGTTTGGACACAGCGCACCGGAAACCCGGGATTTGAGTCCGAAGTTGGAGCAACTTCTGACAAAGCGCGCCGGAAACCCGGGATTTGAGTCCAAAGTTGGAGCAACTTCAGACACAACACGCCGGAAACCCGGGATCTGAGTCCGAACCTGGAGCAACTTCTGACACAACACGCCGGAAACCCGGGATCTGAGTCCGAACCTGGAGTAACTTCTGACACAACACGCCGGAAACCCGGGAACTGAGTCCGAACCTGGAGCAACTTCTGACAAAGCGCGCCGGAAACCCGGGAACTGAGTCCGAACCTGGAGCAACTTCTGACAAAGCGCGCCGGAAACCCGGGATCTGAGTCCAACCTGGAGCAACTTCTGACAAAGCGCGCCGGAAACCCGGGAACTGAGTCCGAACCTGGAGCAACTTCTGACAAAGCGCGCCGGAAACCCGGGAACTGAGTCCGAAGTGGAGTAACTTCTGACACAAAAAGCGGTAAGTGCAGAGCCTGAGCGCGATCCCAGGCCCAACAACGGACACAGAAATATGAAATGACCCCTTTACTGCCCACCCTCTCATTTTTCAAACCAGAATTACACTGAAAGAAGCCACAAAAGAATAATTACCCCTTTGTCCGCCAATACTAACAAAAAAATCTGGGGCTGATGTTATATGGGGTTCGTACTTTTAATTTTTTTGGCCTGGCTGGTTATAATGATTTTTACTTCTATGAATAAGAAACTGACTTTTGTTGAAAATACATTTGTTTATCTGGCAGCGATGGTCATTCATATTAATTATACGTGGATTGTATATGAAGAGCTGAATGAGGCACATATTTCCCAGCAGATCTTAAATAATTCTGCCTTTTTAGTACATAGAAGCATAACGCTTCCAATTACAATAGCAATCACATTTAATTTATTAAGGACAGCGGATTCGCTGGGTTCAAAGTTTATAAAAATAGCGGTTTCCGTTGCATTCCTCGCTTCTGCTGTAATAATTGCGAGGTATTTTGAAATTGTGGAATTTAAAAAGTGGAAAATTGTCTATGAAATCATCTATTTATTCCTCCTCCATTTTGCAATGCTTTACTTATTAAAGTATTTTAGGCAGCTAAAAACAAGAGGGGTGAATGAAGCATGAAAATCTGGAAGGACTTCGGTGGCAATGAGCTTATTCTTTTGCTCATGATTGTTGCTGCCTACCTTGTTTATTTTCTCCTTATCAGAAGGCCGGACAGGCTGGCGAAGCAGATTACAGTGCTGAGTCTGCTGTGGGGAATGGCCATCGGCATACTCTATGATTTCACCATTGGCGGGGGCAGAACCGATTTTTATAAGGTAAATGATTTAAACAATTATGAAGTAACAGATGTTTTGTACTATTTATTATTCGCTCCATTTGGGTATTTCTTTTTTTACCTTTATGAAAAACTGAACATCAGCAAAAAAACGTTTATTATTTATGTGTTGGCCTGGGCACTTTTGGGTGTTTTCATTCAATGGGTTTTAACGGCAGCAGATATTATTATCCTGCAAAAAGAGTATAAGCTCATGCATTCTTTCCCTATCTTTTTGCTGACTCAGACACTGACAGGTATTTATATTCAGGTACTCAAATCAAAGGAATCACTTACAGCTGAATAAATGGCCGCATATCCTGAAACTTTTAGCTGTTTCTGAGCGTAGTACTTACTAAGGACAGCTGAAAGGAGAATGAATTTGAAAGCCGAAAAATGTCCAAAATGCGGTTTAAATGAGTTGGGCAAAGGAAAGCATTCGGGTTATGGGGTCATATTTTCTGTAAATAAGATGAGTCTTGGTTCTGATATTGAATACCTTATTTACTCAAACTGCGGTTTTATCATTGAAGGGTATGTGAAGAAGCCGGAGAAGTTTAAACATACAATGTAGGAGCATCATGAAAAAATATAAGTTAAAGAATCATTTTAAAGGATTAAAAAAGGGAACGCATTTTTACTTGATTGCTGAATCTGAATTTATCGGCATTAAAGAATATGTGCTGCGCACAAACGATTTATCGCATCGGATCTCGATTAATGAGGCCGAGCTGAACAGAAATTTCACGATTATCACCAAAGAATAAAAAAGAATGCTCAGTGCATTGTGCCCGGAGCATTCTTAAATATTTTATTACCAAATATCCCCGCGTTCTTTTTTCAGAGCCTTCATTTTTTCAACCCATTCGTCCACTCTCTGCTTGATTTCATCACTTTCCTTTTCAGCAGCGTTCCGATTTTTTTCATGAAGCTTCATATATAAATCCTTCATCTGGTCGCTGCGTGCATAGCTCCAGTCACGAAGTTCGGATCGCTGCTCATCTGTGATCCAGCCGTTATCTCCCATTATGGTGACGGCATCATGAATCCGATGTGCTTCGCGCCTGCCGACTGTAAATAATTGGCGTGGATATTCTTCTCCTATTTTATATTCGTCTATCATTTCCCATGGGCTTGGTGCCATGGTAAAAGCCCATGCCAGATCACCGGCAGATGGCAGCCACTCGTACTGAATGGTGTTTTTCAAATCGTCTGGACTGTCTGCTTTAAAATACTCCCCGTTGCCTGCTTCGGCTACTGCTCTTAATTGATCTTCAGCTTTGCCGTCTACATCAAACCCAATGATATTTACAGTATTGCTGCTATTATTTTTCACAAGGTCTTTACTTGCCTGTACTGGGTTGCCATCACAGGTTTCAGCACCGTCACTGACAATGTAGATTGTGGTTGAGCCGTCATAACCGCTGCTCATTTCTGCTGCTTTTTGAATGGCACCGGCAAGGGGCGTCCAGCCTTTACTTTCAAATGAATCTACTGCTTGGTGAAATTCCTTCTTTGAATATTTGCCCATAGGATAGACTTCCTCTACACCTGAACAGGAAATTTCTTTATCAGCGTCCGCTTCAGTGCCTTTATGTCCATAAACCACAAGGGACACATCACTGCTTTGGCCGATCGTCTGGGCGAAACTCTTGACGGCGCTTTTTGCAATATCCATTTTTACTTTGCCGTCTGCCTGCAGCAGCATGCTTGAACTGGCATCCAGCAGAATAATGGCCTGTTCTGCTGCCTTTTTATCTTCTTCCTTTGGTTCTGATTTTGTGGGATCCGGCAGGTATGGCTCTTCAAAATCAGGTTTGTAGCCATTGGATTTTTCAATGATGTTTTTATAATTGGGGCTCGCCAGCAGGGAAATTAGTACTTTTTTTAGAGAGTCTGTATCTTTGGCTTCTTTTGTCAGCTCTTCCAGTATAGGCGTCATTTCCTGTAAAAGTTTAGGATCAGTCTTCGGTATAACTTCAATGGCCTCAATATCCTTTTCGTATGTAAGATCATCCATCAGTGTTCCATGAGGCAAACTTAGCAGGCTTTCTTCAGTGACCTCCAGATTAATAGCATCTGTGTTTGCTAGGGTTTTTTCCTGCTTTTCTTCCCTTTTTTGCACTTCTTTAACAGTTTCATCAGCGGCTGTTTTCTCTTTATCAGTGCTGCAGGCGGAAAGAATCAGTGCAGCGGACAACAGCCATAAACCATAATATTTCACAGAAATTCTCCTCTATGTTTATATTTTACTAATTATTGAGTGTAACATGGATAAAGGCAGTTTTGAAGTAATTTCCATATGATAGGATTTTTTTAAAGCAATTTGTTATAGTGGAAGTGAGAGATCATGCAGAGGAGGCAGTCCGTTGGAAAAAGCATTTCCGGTTCTTGAAACAGAGAGATTAATTTTAAGAGAAGCAACTGAAGAAGATGCAGAAGATATGTATGTATACCTGTCAGATCAGCTTGTTGTAAAGCATATGGGAATCTCAGCCTGTGAAACTCCCGAAGAGGTGCTCGGCGAAATAGAATGGTATAAATCCATCTATACAAATGGCACAGGAATGCGCTGGGGCATTACTCTTAAGGACTCGGGAAAGGTCATTGGAAGCTGTGGTTTCCTCAATAGGAATCCAAAACATTACCGAAGTGAAGTAGGTTATGAACTAAGCAGGGAGCATTGGGGGAAAGGGATTGCGAATGAAGCTCTTGAGAGGGTATTAAAATTCGGCTTTGAACAGCTGGGGCTTGAAAGGATAGAAGCCCTGATTGAGCCTAAAAATCTCTCATCCCAGAAGCTGGTCGAAAGGCAGGGCTTCACGAGAGAGGGACTGCTCAGGCATTATGAATACACAAACGGAAAATTTGATGATTTGTATATGTACTCCATTTTAAAAGGGGATTTATAGATCGTTACATACCAGGAGGATATTTTCATGAATTACAATGGCCGTACCTTTGTTTCTGTGCAAAATACTGAGAATGGTGAGGTATCATCAAAGACCTTTTTTCATTATAAACAGGAAAGTAACATTTTAACTGCTTCTTATAGCGGGGGAGAGATTGTTCAGGGAACGCTGATTGGACTTGTCCATGAAGACGGAACTTTAGAATTCAGATATAGCCATGTAAATCACAAAAATCAGCTTCGCGGCGGAAAATGTCTCTCTACCCCTGAATTACTGCCGGACGGCAGAATCAGGCTGCATGAAAAATGGCAGTGGCAGGATGCTGAAGGGACGAAAGGACTTTCGATTATAGAGGAAGTAAAAGCTTGAGGCATGCGGAGAGTATAAACTCTCCGCTTTTGTTTTTTCTTTTGATAATGAAAATAAACAAAATTCATAATACCAAAAACCTGTCCATCTG
Organism: Cytobacillus sp. GQ23; assembly: GCF_059758675.1. Classification (NCBI taxonomy): domain Bacteria; kingdom Bacillati; phylum Bacillota; class Bacilli; order Caryophanales; family Bacillaceae; genus Cytobacillus; species Cytobacillus sp. GQ23. The sequence goes on along the minus strand of NZ_JCAXER010000008.1, from coordinate 163,865 downwards.
CCAGTCCACTCCTCGCACTGAATTATCTGCGATATCTGGAAAGCCATGTAAAACCAGAATGCCAGCGACAGCCTCTTTTCCCCAGTCGAATTTTCTATCAATTCAACTCCAATCTTAAATTCCCAAGGAATACTGTAAATAAAAAAATCCATGGCCCTATAAAGCCACAGATTCCAGCATTAAGAATTACAGATCATCAAAATATTACCATCAAGGTCCTGAAAGTTAAAGTAGGCAAAATCTCCAATACGCTCAATTTCTTTTACAATAGTAATTCCCTGATTTTTAACAAAAGCGTACGCCTCATCAATATCCCGTGCAAAGAAGTTAAATAAAACGTGCCCGGAGGGAGTCCATTTAAAGGATGGATCGAAGGTGTGATCGTCCAGTGTAAGTCCGGTTTCTGACGTGACCGGAATGTTGTATACCGGCGATTCCACCTCTTCCTTGTTAAAAGGAAGTCCAAGCAGGCAGCTATACCATTCAGCCGATTTTTTCAGTTCCTTGACATGAATAAAAACATTGTTCACATTGCCAGCAATCGGCGAAGCAATTGATTTCATATACTCACCTCTTTCATTGTGATCTTTTTACATATTCTCTATAGGGGGCTAATTCCCTTTTTTTGCTGCCTGAGGAGGGCGGGCAATATTTGTATACTAAAAAAGTCTGAATGGAGCAACATAGAAAGAAGCATGAAAGTAGATTGCAGGGGTGGAAACATGGAGGCATTTCCAGTCATTCATACTAACTTCTGGGATGCGGTTATAGCAGTTCCTTTAGTTGTTCTGCTGACTCAGCTGGGCAAGGTGCTCCTTAAACTTCCAAAGCCTTTTATTCCTGGGCTGGCCAGTGTCATTGGATTAATCATTTCTGTTTTCTTTGCACACAGAAATAATTTATGGGCAGGAATTTTTATGGGCTTTTTTTATGGAAATGCGGGAGTAGGGTTATATTCCTCCTTAAAAACACAAATACTGGCATTCAGGAAGACTGTTGAAGGAGGAAGTGAGAATTGATCTATATCTACCATGATTTTGGGGGAACTCATACGACATCGCTGGCAGCAGCATATCATCTGAGAATCATTCAAAATCGAAAACTCGAAAAAGAGGAAATTATTCAGGTGCCATTTTTTAATAAACTGACAAAAAAAGATGCAGGAACTCTTATTTTTCATGGTAAAGATGAAGAGGGTAATCCGGTATATAATCTCGGAAGAAGATCTTCAAAATTGACAATTGAAACCCTGCAACATTTTTGTCTGGTATTAGGTAACCGTAAAGCAATTCACGAGAAGATCATTCTCTCAAATACTTCACCGGCCGTTCCGGTTATTATGTCAATTGGTGGATTCTTGGCAAACGGCCTGGGCCTGGGGCCACTAGGTACACCGCTTTTGGTAAAAGGAGCTCAGCAGTGCTGCGGAAATATTCTTGACCTTGTAAATGAAACAAAAAAGACTGCTGCAGGCTCAGATGCAGCGGTCGTAAAAATTGATAATAAGAAGTTCCAGGCATAAGAAAAGAACATCTAAGATGGATCTTTTTATTGAGGACTATTGTCCAGAAACAGAAGTAAGCAAATTATGAAGCAGAGAAAGAAAAAGAAAAGAAAGCAAAGGAAAGAACTTCATAAAGATCATTTAGTATCAAAAGGCCTCTCCCACAAATAGGGAGAGGCCTTTTGATTTAATTTGCATACATCGCGTTTGCAGAGAATCATAAAAACAAGCTAATAATTTATGTGGCAGGAAAATCGATTTACTCAGGCCTTTTATTCTCCAGCCTACACTTGCTGCCGTTCCCCTGTCCAATTAAACTGGTCCTGGCGGCTGTGAAAACAGGTAATTCAAAAAAGAAGCATATTGTAAAGCTGTCCGGCAGTATAGTGAAGTAACAGCTATTTGACAGATCGCCGGAGGGAGAATCAGAATGGCCTACTATCGGAACCCGCAGTTATCTGCGGAGGAAATGCTTTCTATCATCAGAAACGGGCTCGGCATTTCACAGGTTCAGAAGAAAATTATAGTTGTCGGAGCCGGTATGTCTGGGCTGGTGGCTGCTTCGCTATTGAAGGATGCCGGCCATGATGTAACGGTTTTAGAAGCAACACAGAGGGTTGGCGGCAGGATTTTTACAATGCGAGAGCCATTCATGGACGATTTGTATCTGGATGTTGGCGCCATGCGAATTCCCCATGTTCATCAATTAGTTCTTGAGTATATTAAAAAATTCCGTTTAAAGGTAAATGAATTCAGAAACACAACACCCCAGGACCTGATCTTTGCCAATGGAATAAAAACCAATCGTACCGCCTATCAGCAGAATCCGGATATGCTGGGCTATCCAGTTGCTCCGCATGAAAAAGGAAAGACAGCGGAAGAGCTTCTGACGATGGCAATTAAGCCAGTTGCAGATTTTATTAATCAAAACCCCATTCAAAATTGGAGTATCGTAGTTAGAGAGTTTGACAGATACCCCATGAGTTTTTTTCTAAGATACAATCCAGCGGGGCCCTCTCTATCGCCTGGTGCACTTGAAAGCATTAAAGTTCTGCTCGGTCTTGAAGGGTTTCCAGAGCTGAGCTTTCCGGCCATTCTTCGGGAGCTGCTTCCTTTATTTAGCCCTGACATTCATTTTTACGAAATAGAGGGAGGCAATGATAAGCTTCCAAATGCTTTTTTACCACAGTTAAAAGAAGATCTTTTTTTCGGCTATCAAATGACAAAGATCGTACAGGATCCCGAACAGGTGACCATTCATGCAAGACATACCTTGAGCCAAAGGCCTTTGGTAATAACAGGTGATCTGGCCATTATCACCATTCCTTTTTCTCTGCTTTCGTTCGTTGAAGTCGTTCCCCGGAACTCATTTTCCCATGATAAATGGAAAGCCATTCGGGAGCTTCATTATGTTTCTTCTACTAAAATTGGACTTCAGTTCAAGCAGCGTTTCTGGGAACGTGAAGGGCTGCATGGAGGGAAGCTGATGACCGATCTTCCTATCCGCTTCGCAGCATACCCAAGTCATCTGATTGGTTCTTCGGGTTCCGGAATCATTATGGCGAGTTATACGTGGGAAGATGATACTTTATCCTGGGATAATCTTAAAGAAGGTGACCGGATCCGTAATGCCCTTGACAATTTGGCTGTTATCCATGGCAATCAGGTCTACGAGCATTTTTTAACAGGAGCCTCCCATAGCTGGTCACAGTACCCTTTTTCGGGCGGAGCCTTCTCCATGTTCAAGCCAAACCAGGAAACAGAGCTTTATCCAGTTATTCCTATTCCTGAGGGGAGAGTGCATTTTGCCGGGGAACATACTTCCACAGCTCCGGGCTGGATTGAAGGTGCAATTCAATCAGGCATAAGGGCAGCGAGTGAAGTCACCGATTTGCCCAGAGGCTATTACAGGTGGCAAAAATGGTAAAAATACGACAGAAATGTCTGTTTTTGACGTTAAAAAGTGCCAATGGGTAGGCACTTTTTAAAGATTTTCCAACAAATTGTACAAGACATCTGTAAACGCTTTCATTTATAATGGAAATAACAGATAGGAAAGGGGATGCGTTCAGGTGGAACTTTTAATGGAACAATGTGAACATGGCCGGCAGGAAGAACCTTGTGAAGAGTGTGCCCCCGATAAAGTAGGGGAAGAGAATTTCGATACCTCTGATTATGACTATCATAAGAGACTGTGGTTTTAGAAAAGCATTACTTAAAAACGCTTGGGATAGAATTCCCAAGCGTTTTTTCTATAGCTTCTTTCTTCTCATCCATTGCGTGGCAGCCCATTTGTCACCAACGGCAACAGGTGCTCCGCCATGTAGTGTCAGATCATTTAAGTTTTGGTCATTATAAAAATATTCAAAGTAAACAGCCATGCCCTTTTGTGGAGATACAGAAAAGTTAAGCTTTGGAAAATAAGTTTCCCCGCCCTGTGCCACATCATTCAGGTACATAACAAGCGTGCTGATTCTCGGATTGCTTGCAGCTCTGCTGCCTGAAGAGAAGAAGTCAAAGTGTGCTTTATATTCCTGGCCAATTTTATAATTCAGAATCTGGAGCCCTTCGCCATGCTCAACTGGAATGTTCATGATTTGTGAGACTCTTTTCTCGATTCTTGAGACGATTTCATTTTCCCCTTCCTGGAAAAAGGTGCTGCTGCTGGTTCTCAGTTCATCCACTTCAAGGGAGTTGGCAACTTTTGAACGCTGCATGCGATCTTTCGACTGCTGAATCAGCTGGTCACATTCTTCATCACTCAAAACATTTCCAAGTACCACGATTAATGGTTCTGCGAATTTGGCGATTATATGAATTTCCCGATCTTCTGTAATAATTTTATTTCCAGCATGATCAAAAATCGTTTGTTCACTAAAAGATACATCCATTGCCATGTACATCAACCTCTTTTATTTAGTTTTCTGAAAATTCAATATATTTAAAGGCTGCTTGAAGTAATCTGTTGTGCGTTTCTTCCTCCTATACAAATGGATGTCAGAGTCAGCTTTTCAGCTGGCTGAATTTATTTTACACTTTGATTTGAAAGAATTCTATCTTTTTTTCCTGGAAAACTACTAAAAATAGAAAGAATTGCGTCTGCATGATATTCATTTTCCGGAATATATTTCATTACATAAGCTAGTCTGAACAAAAGGAGATGGCCCGTGTATAAAAGTAGAATTCCACACTATTTAAGCCGGAGTCGAAGCGGTAATTTTACCGCATTTAAAAATGGGCTGATTATTTTGCTTGGAGCCACGCTAGTGGCGGTTTCGCTGCAATTATTCCTTGTGAAAAATTATGTCATTGACGGTGGCATTGTCGGATTGAGCATCATCCTTTCACACCTTTTTCACATTGATGTGGGTGCCTTAATACTGGTGCTGAATCTCCCGTTTTTACTGGCAGGGTTTTTCTTTTTAGGGGGAAGATTTTTGCTGTTAAGCCTGTTTGCCAGCTCGGTTCTGGCAGGGGAGACATACATACTGGCTCCATATGAGGAAGTAACTAGCCACCCGCTGCTTATTATTATCCTTGGCGGGCTTTTGCTGGGAATGGGAGTTGGCCTCATTATCCGATATGGCGCCTGCCTGGACGGTACGGAAGTTTTGGCTATTTTATTCAGCGAGCGGCTTCCTTTAACTATCGGTCAGTGCATTCTGATCATGAATACCATTCTCTTTGGAAGCTCTGTTTTCTTATTCGGCATCACAGAAGCCGCATATTCCCTTGCTACGTTTTTTGTTGCTTATAAAACCATAGATACCATTATAATGAGGCCTTAAACATTTCGTATATTTTTGAGGGGCGGGTATATCCTAACCAGTAAAAAGGTGAAGGAGATTACCCTGTGGATCCGTACGAAATTACCGGCATGATTGTGGATGATGAATTTGATGGGGAAGAATATGTGACGACAGAAATTCTCCATGAAAGCAATACTTATAGCATCACATTTAAAAAAGCAGATCTTGAAGTGATCAACGCCTGGATTTTTAAGGAGGGTTCGTCGCTTCCGGCGAAATTGTCCGAAGAAATGATCGAGCTTATTAGAGATGATGTGAAAAATAGAATAGGACTAAAATAGAGGCTCTAAAATGAACCTCTATTTTTTTGCATAATAATAACCATCTCTCAAACAATACTTGTAAATACAATTGTATCTGCAAGTGAGGGGGAAACGGATGAACCTTTTATTGAAACAGCAGACATTGCTTGTCATAAGGGCCCTATACTTCTGCATGGAAAAGAGATGGGCTGAGCTTGAAAAGAAGTTTAAGCTGACGCCTGCCCAGCAGCATATTTTGTTCCTGCTTGGCACTCATAATCAAAAGCTTAGCCCAACCCAAATAAGTGAGCTTGGGTGCTGGCATCTTTCGACTGTAACCAGGCTGTTAAAACCGTTAAAGGAAAAGGGACTTATTGATATCACAGCCAATCAGGAATTGCTGCGCTATAAATGCGTAACTATTACAAAAAGCGGAAGGGAACTATTGAACCTGATTATGGATGAGGTAAAAAAGATGGACCAATTTCCTCTGAATATGAGTCATTTATCGGAAAACGAGCTTTTGTCCTTCCTTGAATATGGCCAAAAAGTATTAGGGGATCAAAAAGGAGATCTTTTTAGAAAAATGCTGACTGATGCACGGGTGGAAAACTATAATTATGCATGATTCTTTTAAGAAGGATGTGTTCCGGGAGGTTATTCTATGAGTTACAGCGAGTACTGGGAGCAAATATATTCACAAAGTGAAAAGATGAATTCGCTCATTACTTCATACTGGAGAGAGTTTTCAGGTCTTACGACATGGCAGTTTTGGGTAGTTCTGGCACTGATGGTCCTCCCGCTGATTCTCGTCTATCTTGCGGTTGACCGCAGCAGAATTTTTGAGATCTTCTTCTTTGGATATACCGTGCATATTCTTTGGACATACGCCGACAGCTTTTTCGAGAGATATAGTTATTTTGTCCATACCTATTTCTTATTTCCAATGTTTCCCTATGCCTTGAACATGACAGCATCAGCTTTACCAGTGGGTTTCCTGCTGATCTATCAGTACTGCACCAACCATAGGAAAAGCTTCTTGCTTTACACCATTTTAGGTGCTGCTGTATTTGCCTTTGGATTTGCTACTTTAGAAGAATGGGCCGGTATAGTCCATTTTAACAAGGGAATGAATCAATTCTATCTATTTCTGATTGATGTCGCGATTGCATTTGCAGCTTATTTTTTGACAATGTTTGTTAAGAGAATGAGTGAGAATATTAAGGGAAAGTGAAAAGGGGAGTGGCCGAACTGCACTCGGGATGTGGTTCGGACCCAGAATGGGTGAGAAGCACGATCTGAGTAGGAAGATGAGCTGAATTCGGACATAGAATACGATAAAAAATTGATATTATGTCCGAATACAAGCCTGGATCTAACAGGGGGAAAAAGCCACTAGGTACTTTTTCAGTACCCAAACTCATTCTCATGTTTTGTGGCTTGACTAGTAATTATTTTACTGTCTTGATAAAATAAATTCCATCAGCTTTCTGCTGGTGTGTTTCAGGGCTTCCTCGTGGTAGATCATATAAAAGTCCCGCTGCATTGAAATCCCATCAACTTGGATTTGTTTTAAAGTTCCGAGGCGAAGTTCTTTTTTTACAGCCGATTTTGAGATGATGGAAATTCCTAAGCCAGCTTCCACACAAGTTTTAATGGCTTCGGTGTGTTTCAGTTCCATTATGACATTCAATTTGGACGCATCTACATGAGATCTCCTGAAGGAATCCTCCATTACTTGCCGTGTTCCTGATCCTCTTTCACGAATAATAATCGGAACTGACAGCAGCTCCTCGATGGAAATTTGGTCTGTCTTTATAAATTTATTTTCGGGAGAAGCGATGATAATCAGCTCATCTTTGGCAAATGGAACTTGTTTTAAGGCTGGATAGGAGAGCATGGATTCAATGAATCCTATATTGATCTCATGATTTAATAGCTTATCAACAATATGCCTTGAGTTAAATACATTTAAATGAAGCTTGACTTTTGGATAGAGACTCGAGAAATCAGCTAATAAAAAGGGGAGGACATGCTCCCCGATGGTTAAGCTGGCACCTACCTTTAAATCTCCATGTACACTTCCCTTTAGTTCTTCCAACTCATTTTCCGTTTCATTCATTAAGGCGATCAGCTTTTTGACTTTATGATAGAGGATTTCCCCTGCGGGTGTCAGCGAGATTTTTTTGGTTGTCCGTTCAAAAAGCTGGCAATCCCACTGTTCTTCGAGTTGTTTGATTTGAAGGCTTACACTGGATTGTGAGAGGTGGAGGTCCTTGGCAGTCTGGGAAAAACTTTTATTATTTGCTGTGACATAAAATACTTTCAGATAGTCGAGGTTCATGGGTATCCTCCTTCAAACAGGTAACGTCTATCTTTCTATTGTAATCGATTAGAAGTCATTTAAAAAATTTTATAAAGTAAGAGCAGAAGCGGTGTTAAGGCAAGAAGACCGAGGAAGCCGGCAATAGCAAGAGCAACTGGCTTAAAGCCAACCTTCACAAAATCATTCCATTTAATATTAAGACCAAGCCCTGCCATACCCATTGCGAGGAGATAAGTGCTGAATAATAAAAGGATGCTGATAATGCTTCCAGGTATAGAGAAAATCGTATTGATCATGCTGGTTAGGAGGAATCCAAAAATAAACCATGGGATTGGCAGCTTTCCTATTTTCCGGCTTTGGCTCCTGTTTTTTCTGCTGTATAAAAGGCTTATGATAAAGGCAACTGGTATCAGTAACAGGACTCTTCCCAGTTTGACCAGAATGGCAGAATCACTGCTGACATCTCCGCCTGGAACACCCGCCGCTACTACATGGGCAAGCTCATGCAGTGTTGCACCTGCTAATATACCGTATTCCTGCTCGCTTATAGGAAGCAAAGGAAATAAGATAATATATAAAATCGCTCCAATGGTCCCTAGAACAGCTATACATGATACGGCTACTGCGGTTTGTTCTTCCTTGCTTTTAACAATTGGGGCAATCGCAATGATGGCTGCCGCTCCGCAAATGGCAGTGCCCGCAGCAAGTAAAGCAGATAATTTTTTATTGATTTTAAATGCTTTCCCCAGAAGCAAAATGAAACTCATGGTAAAGACAATGACCACTACATCGATGATCATGATGGAAAAGCCTGCTGATATAATTTCCTGCAAATTCAGCCTAAAGCCCAGTAAAATAATCCCTGCACGAAGCAATACCTTGCTTGAGAACTGAATGCCTGCATGAGCGTCCACAGGTATTGATAGGGTATTCCCCCAAATTCCTCCTAGCAGAATGGAGAGGAGCATGATTCCGAGGATGGAGAAAAAGGGAAGAGTGGCAATTTGGCCAGCCAGAAACGCAAGCAGGAGGGTCAGCAATACTCCTTTCGCAAACCCGATAGCCTTGTGTTTTTTTTTAGGTTCTTCAATTATATATTCTTGAATTTTTTGCGCTTCCACAGAAAGTTCCCCTTTCGTTCATTTGATACCTTAACCGTATCATAGGAAAGGAGAATCGCTTCACCGATTGATTAATAAGACTTATTGGATTTTTTAATGAGTCGATATTGTATTGCTCAAGTTCTTTTTTGACTGTAAAGTAATTGCTTCTTAATTGATAGGATTACTGCTTCTGATCAAATTTGGACAGAGAAGGCAGGGTTAATTGGTATTGAGTCAGAACCTGGTAGAACTTGGGACACAGAAGATAGGAAAAGCTGATTTTGAGTCAGAATCTGGTAGAAATTCGGACACAGAAGGCAGGGAAACTTGGTATTGAGTCAGAACCCTGTCCAACTTAGAAAACAGAAAGAAGGAAAATCTGGATTTGAGTCAGAACCTGATTCAACTTAAGACAAAGAAAGCAGAAAAATGTGAACCTGAGTCAGAACCTGTCCAACTTCAGACACAAAAAGCAGAAAAACCGGGTTTTAAGTCAGAACCCGGTCACCTTCAGATACAGAAAGTATAAAAATCAGCACCCACCCCACTCTCGGTCAGGATAGTAAGAACAAGTCTTACGCAATGGTTGAAGCCGTCTTTTTTTGTTTATGGCGCTTATCCTGCAGAACAAATTGATCCCTGCCTGCCCCAATGCCGGAAACCGTAAAGATGGCAGTATTAGCCAAAAGCAAGGCCAGCGGAACGGTCCAAGTCCCTAACAGGTCATACAGTGAGCCGATGAGAATCGGTCCTGCTGCAGCCAGCAGGTAGCCGACGGATTGTGCCATGCCGGAAAGACTGGCAGCCTGTTTCGCATTTTCTGCACGAAGGCCGATCAGAGTTAATGAATGGCTGATGGCAGCGCCAAGCCCGATTCCGATTAGGACGATACTAAGGTTTGTTAATATTACACTAAAATTCATTAGAAGCCCTGTTATGCCGGCAAAAGTGAAAGCTCCGATCCAAAAGGCAATCGCTTTTTGGTTAGGGAGCCGGTCTGCAAGAACAGGAATAATAAAGTTGACAGGAAGTCCGGAAAACTGGAGAACGGTTACCATCCAGCCGGCTTCTGCAATATCCCGTCCCTGGCTGTGAAGGATTTCCGGAAGCCAGGTAGTGGTGCTGAAGTAGACCATTGATTGCAATCCCATAAACAGTGTAACCTGCCATGCGATGGGGGAGGACCAGATAGACGTCTTAGGTGCTGTGACGGCTGGTGTTTCCGTTTTTTTCTCCCGCCCCCTGATCTGTGGAAGCCACACAATGATCGCAATAAAAATCAGGATTGCCCATGCCCCAAGTGAAAGCTTCCAGCCTAACCCAAGGTCTTCAGCAAGAGGGACGCTGAACCCGGGTGCGAGTCCCGCCCAAATTCCCATTGAGAATGTATAGATCCCTGTCAGCAGGCCGACCTTCTGCGGGAATTTTTCCTTGACCATTCCAGGAAGAAGTACATTGCAAAGACCTACGCCTAAACCTATTAAAATAGTTCCTATGTACAGTGGAGGCAGCATTCCCAGCGAACGGGCCGCAATGCCGGCTCCCAAAATAGTCAAACCTAATAGAATGCTCCATTCACTGCCAAGCTTTTGGGCAATCCTCGGAACAAAAGGAGAGAGCAGGGCAAAGGCAACAAGCGGCAGGGTGGTCAGGAGTCCTGCTGCGCCGTTAGAGATTCCCGTCTCATCCCTGATAGCTCCAATCAAAGGACCAACTGAGGTGATTGCAGGACGTAAAGTAAACGCGACAAAGATAATGCCGGCCATTAGTAATAGGTTTTTTGAATTCATTTTTGCTGGGCTTCTCAATGCGAACACTCCCTTAAGGATGAAACTTTCGGATAACGAAAGATAATATTCAAAATAGTATAATAGTTTTTTATAAAAAAGTACATAGGCTAAGAGCTATGTATATATTTTTTGTTCTTTATTTAATTTCTAATATGCCAGGAACGAAAACGTTTCACCTCAGTCCAAAGGAAATCATAAGTTAATCAAAAATATAGTTGTAAATTACAAATAATATATCTATAATTAAACCAAGAGGTGAAAATTATGGAAAATCTTCGCGGCTTGTTTCAAGTAATGACGCGCCGTTTTGGCTTACTAAATAAGAATTGCTGCAGCGTCGGCGGTTGCGATATTTCCCTCATTCAGAGCCATATTCTTTATGAGATTGATAATCAGCATAATCCATCCATGCAGCAGATTGCTGATACGCTAGGGACCGATATTACTACTTTCAGCAGGCAGGTTCAATCTTTAGTGAAGATGAACTTAGTTAAGAAGATGCCGGACCCTGCTGATAAAAGAGTCAGTATTCTTTCGCTGACTGCTGAAGGCAGATTTATTGCAGGTTCAATAGATCAGCAGATGAATTCATTTTTACAAGAGGTCTTTTCACACATGAATGAGTTTGAAAAAGAAACAGTCATCCGCTCGATTCATTTGTTAAATAATGCTATGGAAAAATCCAGTGCATGCTGCAAGCCTATTCAGGGGTAAATTCCCCTGGGTTAAATACTTGTAATTTGCAAGTAAATTCGAATCCAATACAGGAGAAAAGAGGAGCACACACATGACTAATTTTAGTGTTGTCAAAGGCTGCTGCACACCTGAGAAAAACGAGTCAGAAAAGACATCATTTAGAGAGGGTGAAGGAAGAGAGCTGCCTGTTGCTATAATTGGCGCCGGTCCTGTTGGGCTGGCAGCTGCTGCACACCTGGCAAGCATGGGACAATCATTTATTTTGCTCGAGTCAGGAAAGCATGCTGGAGCCAATATAAAAAGCTGGGGACATATTCGGTTATTCTCACCATGGCGATACAATATTGATAAAGCTGCTGCCAGGTTATTAAGTGCAAATGGCTGGGTACAGCCGGATTCGGAAGCATTGCCTACCGGGGAGGAACTTGTTGAACAATATCTAAAGCCGCTGTCCAGGTTACCTGAAATAAAGCCATTCATTCATCTTAATACGAAAGTTTTATCAGTTGGCAGAAAAGACACCGATAAAATGAAAACTGGAAATAGGGGGAATATTCCTTTTATCATCCATGCTGAGCAGAATGGAGAGTATCAAACATTTGAATCAAGAGCAATCATTGATGCTTCAGGCACCTGGGGAAATCCAAACCCAGCTTCCTCAAGCGGTATTTGGCTGGCTGGCGAGAAGGAACTGAAAGAAAGGATTTATTATGGAATACCCGATGTTTTAGGGAGTGAGCAGCAGCGCTATCGAAATAAACGTATTGCAGTTGTCGGCGGCGGCCATTCAGCAATTAATGCCTTGCTGGATTTAGCCGCATTGAAAGAGTCCTATCCAGAAACAGAGATTTTATGGATCATGAGAAGAAATCAGGTTGAGGATGCTTACGGTGGAGAAGAAAAAGATACACTTAAAGCACGAGGCCGCCTCGGAAGCAGAATCCATCAATTGGTTGATAACTGGCAAGTGGAGGTCATTACTCCATTTCGCATCCAGCTGATCAAAAGGTCAGAAAAGGGAATTAGATTAATCGGGAGTCAAAATGGCAAACAGAGCAGACTGGATGGAATCGATGAAATGATTGTTAATACAGGAAGCCGTCCGGATTTTTCTATTATAAGTGAACTTCGTACTTCCATTGATTCTTCAACTGAAAGTGCAGAAGCATTAGCACCATTAATTGATCCCAATATTCATAGCTGTGGTACGGTTCGCCCTCATGGAGAAAAGGAGTTAAGACATCCTGAGAAGAATTTTTATATTGTGGGTTCCAAAAGCTATGGCCGTGCTCCAACCTTTTTGATGGCGACAGGCTATGAGCAGGTTAGGTCAGTGGTATCTCATCTAAGCGGTGATTTCGCTGCCGCTGGAAAAGTGGAGCTGGATTTGCCGGAAACGGGTGTTTGCAGCGTTCATCTGAAAAGTTCCTGTGATGCTCCTGCATCTTCCTGCTGCAATTGATTAAAGGGAGGGTAATCCTTCCCCTCATAACGATTTGAAGGTGATGACAATGACCATTAATAATGCTGGAGCGCTTAAAAATGAGTATTTTATAGCATATATGAAATTAATCATGAATGCTTTTGATTGTTCTGTCGAGAAAGCTATAGAAAAAGCTGTTTCGATGGGGGGAAAGTGAAATGGGACAGGAAACATATGCACAATTTTTATTGGCTTATCAGGAGTTGCTGAATCAAACAAAAGATTTGCTGTTTCATTGATGACTGGACTGAACAATGCCGTCCTGCCAGGCGGATTCACTGCGCTATGCTTCGATGTTTATTATGATATACCTCATTTATTAGCGATTGGGCCGGTTCAATAATCCTGCTTTTCTTAGCTGTGATTTGGTAAGCTTTAACAAGACACCAGTAATATTTTTGAAACCAACCAATTAGGGGGAAACTGGAATGTTGAGTGATACTTTTATTCGTGAAGCCAGAAAGACAGATTTAGAGACTATTTTGGAGATATATAATCAGGGAATACAGGATCGAATTGCTACATTGGAAACAGAAGCAAAAGACCTTTCCTATATGTCAAACTGGTTTAAACAGCATCAGGGGAGATATAGTGTGCTTGCTGCCGAAAAAGGGGGTATAGTAATCGGCTGGGCATCTCTGAATCCGTATAGCAGCCGATGTTCATATGATGGAGTGGCAGATCTGTCAGTCTATATCGCAAGAGAGTTCAGAGGGAAAGGGGCAGGCGAGAAGCTGCTCACTGCACTGGAATTGAAAGCAAGAGAGAACCAGTTCCATAAGCTTGTTTTGTTTACTTTTCCATTTAATAGACTGGGACAGAGTCTGTATATGAAAATGGGTTTTCGTGAAGTAGGTATATTTCGAAATCAGGGTTTGCTGGACGGAGAATTTGTGGACGTTATGGCTATGGAAAAACTATTATCTTGCGGCTAAAGTTTTAGCCGTTATTTGTTGGATGACGTAAAAAGCAGTGGCTCACCTAGAGACAGCTGCCACATTTTCGGTAAATAAGTAAAAACGATTTACTTATATAAGTAAATCGTTATATAGTTATATACGCAAAGCGGAGGTGGGATATTCATGAATGGAGGCACGCTCGAAATCGACAAAACTGCATCTATTTTAAAATTACTAGGCGATAAAACACGTCTTACAATCGTGAAACTATTAAAGGAACATGATTGCTGTGTATGTGAGTTTGTGGAGATTTTTAAAATGAGCCAGCCAGCCATTAGCCAACATCTTCGGAAACTAAAAGATGCAGGTGTGGTTAGGGAAACCAGAAGGGGACAGTGGATTATTTATTCATTGAATCAGGAAAGTGAATTTTATCCATTAGTTCAGGCTGTGCTGAATCACTTTCCAAGCCAGGATTATTTATTAACCGAATTGGAAGAGCAGGGATTGCGAATTTCCTGCGAGTAAGAGGGGGAAACAAATTGACTCAAATAATTTTAGCATCGGTGATTTTCATAGTCACCCTCACATTTGTCATTTGGCAGCCAAAAGGGCTATCAATTGGCTGGTCTGCATGCGGAGGAGCCATCCTTGCTTTAATAGCCGGTGTGGTTGATTTCAATGATGTCATAGATGTTACAGCCATTGTTTGGAATGCCACATTAACTTTTATTGCAATCATTATTATTTCGCTTATTTTAGATGAAATTGGATTTTTCGAATGGGCCGCCTTACATATGGCGAGAGCGGCAAAGGGAAGCGGAGTGAAGATGTTCATTTACGTTTCCATTTTGGGAGCTGTGGTCGCAGCATTTTTTGCGAATGATGGGGCTGCGCTCATTCTCACGCCAATAGTTCTTGCGATGGTCCGAAATCTGCAGTTTGAAGAAAAGTTGGTTTTTCCGTTTATTATCGCCAGCGGATTTATTGCGGATACTACGTCACTGCCATTAGTTGTCAGCAACCTTGTCAATATCGTTTCAGCTGATTATTTCGGCATCGGCTTTGGGGAATATGCCTCACGCATGATTATTCCGAACTTCTTTTCATTGGGTGCCAGCATCTTGGTCTTATACCTATACTTCAGAAAAAGCATACCAAAGAATTATGAATTATCTCATTTGAAAAACCCTGGAGAGGCAGTTAAAGACAGTAAAATGTTCCGATTGTCATGGCTGGTGTTAGGTATCTTATTAATTGGCTATTTCGCAAGTGAGTGGATTGGTGTCCCCGTTTCATTCATTGCGGGCATTGTAACGGTGTTCTTTCTGCTCATGGCGCGCAGAAGCCCGGCTGTGAATACACGAACGGTCATCAAGGGTGCACCCTGGGCTATCGTTTTCTTTTCAATCGGCATGTATGTAGTGGTTTACGGTCTTAGAAACGCGGGTCTTACCAATGTTTTAGCTGATTTAATTCAAATGACAGCTGACCAGGGACTGTTCGCAGCAACAATCGGAATGGGATTCATTGCGGCCATTCTTTCTTCTGTCATGAACAATTTGCCAACCGTGATGATTGATGCTCTGGCCATTGCTGAAACCGATACAAGCGGTGTGATGCGGGAAGCACTTATTTATGCAAATGTTATTGGATCTGATTTAGGACCGAAAATTACGCCGATTGGGTCCCTCGCCACTTTGTTATGGCTTCATGTTTTGTCTCTGAAGGGAGTAAAAATATCATGGGGAACTTATTTTAAAACAGGGATCATTTTAACCATTCCAACACTGTTCATCACATTATTCGGTTTGTACATTTGGCTAATGATTATTTAATAAGGAGAGTCCCAACATGACTAAAAAAACGATCTACTTTTTATGCACAGGCAACTCATGCCGCAGCCAGATGGCTGAAGGATGGGCAAAACAGCATTTAGGCGAAGATTGGAATGTTTACAGTGCGGGGATTGAAGCACATGGTTTAAATCCGAATGCTGTAAAAGCCATGATAGAAGCAGGGATTGACATCTCTAATCAGACTTCTGATATCATTAATTCTGAGATTTTAAATAATGCAGATTTGGTTGTAACGCTTTGCGGAGACGCAGCTGATAAATGCCCGATGACACCTCCTCTTGTAAAGCGCGAGCACTGGGGATTTGATGACCCTGCAAAAGCAGAAGGATCAGAAGAAGAAAAATGGGCTTTCTTTCAGCGTGTCCGTGACGAAATTGGCCAAAGGATTAAAACATTTGCCGAAACAGGAAAGTAAACATTCAGAGGGAGTGATTTTATTTTGAAAATAACAGATCATGCACGCGAGGAATTGATAAAAATGATGGAAGTGCAAAATGCCAGCAGCGTCCGCATCTTTTTTGACGGCTATGGCTGAGGACAGCCAAGAATAGGACTGGCTCTGGATGAGCCGGAATCAGATGATATTATTGTCACAATTAATGAAATCAAAGTAGCTATCGATCCGATCATTGAACCAAACACCGAAGACCTTGTATTAGAACGAAGCGGAAACGGAAGAGGAATCTCAATGATAGGGAACACAGGAAGATGCTGTTAGAAAAAGACCCAATGGGTCTTTTTCTTTGTCTATTGAGTTAATAGCTTTTTGCAGGCTCTTTTTGGATAAATTGTGTTTTCGCTTATCTATATTGACCATGATTAGTTTGGCTTGATTAGCATGGGCTGGGCCTATCTTGAGCTGAGCTGCCTATTACACTTATTTCCTTTTGTCAGAGTAAAACGTGCCAAAACGTTCCCAAATTCCCTCCAGTTTTTCAAGACGATCCTCAGATTCATTCATTCGATTTTTTCCAACATACGCTATGAGTGTATTAATAAGACTTAGCGGAGCAACAAAAGAATCAAAAAATGTTGGTAATTGACTTGAAGCAGTTAGCACAGCATCCCCATGAGGAACGAGCGGCGAAAGAAGATTGTCTGTAATGACAATGGTGGCGGCACCTCGTTCTTTTGCAAAATCCATAATATTGACAGTACTTGTTGAATAACGTGAGAAACTGATTCCAACTACTACATCTTCCGCATTCAATGCATATAATTGTTCAGGTTTATTTTCAACAGGACCGAGTAAATGAGCATTTCCTAAAATAATATCCAAGTAATATTGCAGAAATAGCCCAAGAGATGTGGCGCTCCGGTTCGCAGATATGTATATTTTTTTCCCGTTAAGCAGATGGTTTCCCGCATCTGCAATCGCCTTTGAATCTAAATTTTCCATCGTCGATTTAATATTGGCTATATCATCTTTAAAAATATCGTAGATGGCCTGGTTTGAATCATCATAAATCTGTGAAGACATTTTTAACCTGTCCTTCGTCGTCAACTGCATCTGAACAGAGTTCTGCATCTGGTTCTGCAGTTCACGATAGCCGGAATATCCTAAAAAGACAGCAAAACGTACCACTGAAGCCTCGCTTACTCCTGCTTGTTTGGCCAGGGTTGCAACCGTATAGAAAGGAACCGTGTTCGTGTTTTGAAGGATATAGGAAGCCAGTTTTTCCTGTGACTTGCTCATGCTTGACATTTTTTCAGCAATTAATTGATAGACATTTTTATTACTCATAATGACCCCTTTTAAATTTTTACTTTAAAAATAGGATAGTCCTATCATCAAACAAATGCAACAAAAGTTTCATGTTCTATAGTTTTTTGAAATTTTTTGTTCAAAAAGGGTTCCAAAATCATTCATTCTCACCTATTATGAAATAAATATTTCATTATTTTATGATTTTGAATAAAATATTTCTGAATGCAGGAGGATATTGTGATGACATTAATGGCAAGCCATTCCCTAACAGAGTTTGAGAACCAGACATCAAAATCCAGAGATTTTTTCTTAAAAGCTAAAGAAGTCATGCCAGGCGGAGTAACCGCTAATATCAAATCTTTTGATCCATATCCAATTATTATGGAAAAAGGGAAGGGAGCTTATTTATATGATCTCGATGGAAACGAGTATGTTGATTATCTGCTTTCCTACGGTGCTTTAATGCTTGGGCATGGACATCCAAAAATCATTCAAGCCATACAGGAACAGCTTGAGGGAGACGGGACTATGTTATTTGGAACTCCACACCGGCTTGAACTTGCTATGGGAGAGAAAATAAAAGAGCTTTATCCAAGTATGGAAAGAATCCGTTATACCAGCTCCGGAACAGAAGCTACTCTTCTGGCTTTGCGATTGGCATATGCTTATACAGGTAAAACAAAAATTGCTAAATTCGAGGGTCATTACCATGGAGGTTATGATCAGGTTCTTTTAAGTTTAAATCCTTCTCTTGAAGAAGCAGGGCAAGCTCATGCACCAAAGTCAGTGATTGAATCCAAAGGGATTGATCCATATCATGAGATACAAACCATAGTACTTCCTTTTAATGATCTCGAACATACCTCTGATATCTTAAAGAAGAATAAGGATGAAATTGCTGCCGTTATCCTTGAGCCCATACAGGGCGGATTCATCCCGGCAGAACCTTCGTTTATGAAGGGTCTAAGAAAGCTGACGGAGGAGCTGGGCATCCTATTAATTTTTGACGAAGTAAAAACAGGTTTTCGTGTGGGACTCAGTGGAGCTCAAGGACACTACAGCATTAAACCAGATCTCACAGCACTGGGAAAAGTGGCAGGCGGCGGTTTTCCTGTGGGAATCGTAGGGGGCAAAGAAGAAATCACGATGACAAGCGCTCCCACCGTTTCGTCAGATGTTTTTGACAGTAGTCACAGTAAAAAATCCAGTGCCAAAGATGTTCTATTCCACAGCGGAACATACAATGGACACCCTACGATTCTGGCAGCTGGTCTTGCTACTATAAATGTATTGGAACAAGAGATTGAACACGTTTTTAAAATGACTGACAGATTAAAAGAAGGGATAAAGGGTCTTTTTGAACAGCGGGGAATTCCGATGCAAACAATTGGTCTGGGCACCATATTTAACGTTATCATTACGGAAAAAGAACAAGTAAGAAACTACAGAGATTTACAGCAGGCTAATTTTTCCATGAGAAAGGAACTGGACTTTGGTTTGCTTGCAAAGGGTATCTATACAAAGCCATTAAACAGATACAGCATGGCTACAGTCCATGGCGAAAAGGAAGTAGACCGTACACTTGAGGCGTATGATACCGTACTTTCTAAAATGTTTTAAAGGTTTTCGAGTGAATAATAAAATAAAAAAGCAATGCAGTTTTCATACGCTGCATTGCTTTTTAAAATTAACGTTCCGCTGTTTTCTCAGTCAAAAAGGTAATCACCACAAACAAGGCGAAGGCAAGCAATAGCAAGGTTCCGCCAACAATAAAGAAGACCAGAACAAAGGTATCCCCTAAATCGAAGGGATTTAATGTATACATCCACATGCCGATTGTTAAGCCTAATGCCCCTGCCATTCCAAGAATACTGTGAATGGAAACCAGCCTCTTATATTTTACGCGGTATACTTTATAAAAGATTCCCCATGCGAATACGGAAAGCCATCCTACCAGCAGGATGTGGGCATGAATGGGCCTTAATGAATAATCCATCTGCCCGGACATATGTGATCCAAGATAGGTTCCGATAATGCCAAATACGGCTGCAAATCTAATTAACCTGATACTCCATTTTTGTTCCATAACGCTTATTCCTCCCGTTGTTTCTCCCTGAAAAATGTAATGGTAAAGGATGTGCCATTGCCAGCCTGGCTGTCTGCCTTGATATCCCCATTATGCAGCTCGATTATCTGTTTCACTATCGAAAGCCCGAGTCCTGTACCATCTTTCTTTCTTGCCGAATCCACCCTGTAAAAGCGGTCGAAAATCTGGCTGATCTTCTCTGCGGATATTCCGATTCCGGTGTCTTTAAATACAATCTTAATTTCAGATTGAGTCTGAGATAGACTGATCAAAATGCTGCCGCCATGTGAGTTATATTTTATCGCATTTGTCAGCAAGTTGTCCCAAATATTCACCAAAAGCTCCGGATCCCCTTTAAAAATGACTGGTGCAAGCTTGTAGGAAACTTCAATTTCTTTTTCCTCCAGCCTCCATTGATGCCTGCGGATGGTTTCCTTGATTTGCTCATCCAATTTCACTTCTGAAAGTTTCATCGGATAGGATTTCTGGTCAAGTGAAGTTAGCAGCAAGAGCTGTTTGGTCAAATTGGAAAGCCGCTTCGACTCCTGATCGATGATTTGCACATATTCGAAATGTTCCTCATCTGAAAGTTGCTGTGTCTGCAGAAGCTCTGCATACCCTTGAATATTCATAAGAGGGGACTGAAAGTCATGGGACACATTGTTGATGAATGACTTGCGGGCTTCATCATTGTGCTGCAGCTGTTTCTGCATGCGGCGGAAACTTTCCGCGAGCTGTCCGATTTCATCCTTTTGCTTAATATTTAATGGGAAGTTGAAATTCTCACGTGTAATTTCCTTGGTTGCTTCCGTCAGCTTCGTGATCGGTTTGATCAGATGCTTCGCAAACCAGATCACTCCGGTAATGCTGACAACGGCAATGGCGACAAAGAACCATGCGAAAATCATATGAATATCTGAGAAAATCAGATTATTATCCGGACGAAGGAATAGCCCGTAATTTTGATTGTCCATGGTAAAAGGGACGCCGACTGTATTTTTAAGGTCGTTTGAAAAATGGCCCATCATCAGGAATTTGCCGGCAAAGCTGTCCATCCCATGATAAACCTTTTGATCGGCCAGCACTTTTTCAGCTTCCTCAGGCAGTTCGGTCCTGTTGAACGGCTGGCCGAAGAATTCTCCATCGCCCGATTCACTTACAATATAAAGCTGATAGCCGAGCTTGCTCATGGAGTTTAAGTATGTTTTATATGTAGAACCAGAGGTATGCAAATGCTCAAGTCCACTCGCGATTTCCTCTGCAATCACCACATTTTGTCTGTCAATTTTCCCTTTTGTCGAAGCCATATAGACCCAGTTTGTTAAAAGGAAGGAAAGCAGGATGCTTATAGCTAATATCACAAGTGTAGCAGCGATGAATTTTCGGTAGAGCGTCTTCATTTTGTTTCCTCAAGCTTATATCCGATGCCGCGGATGGTCTGGATTTCAACGTTTGCCCCGTATTTTTTTAGCCGGTCGCGGACGCGGTTGATGTGAGTATTTAATGTCTGTTCGCTGCCTTCATAATCCGCACCCCACGCCTGTTCGATTAAAGCCGCTCGCTGGGTGATTTTATTTTTACGGGCAGAAAGCAGGCTCAGGAGCTCAAATTCCTTCAGTGGGAAAAGGATGGTCTCTTGATTGATTTCCACTTCAAAGCTTTTTCGGTCTATGGTCAGATTACCGGCTTTAACGACTGTTTCCATAGCCCGACCCGCTCTCCGGAGCACAACAGCTACCCGGAAAAGGAGCTCCTTCACTTCAAATGGCTTCACAATATAATCTTCAGATCCGGATAGGAAACCCTGTTCTTTATCACTGAGCTGCCCCTTTGCTGTCAGAAGAATAACAGGAATTCCGAAGTTGTCTGTCAGAAGCCTGGTGAGTTCGAATCCGTCCATACCAGGCATCATGACATCGACAACGGCTAAATCTGCTGTTTGTTCTTCCAATAATTTTAAAGCTTCTTGAGCATTGTCTGCACGCAGCACTTGATAGCCCTCACGATTTAAATGGATCGTGACAAGTTTTTGTATATGCAGATCATCATCAACGACAAGTATCTTCATTTAAGGTCCTCCTATTGGGAATACCCTCTCTATTCCGAAATGTTTTGCCGGGAAGTTTCCTTATCTTTTTCGAAAAATAAGATTAATGCCGGAAGCAGCATGCCTCTCACAAGGAAGGTATCGATCAATATTCCCATGGCAACGATGAAGCCAAATACGAATAAATCAGCGATTGGCATGGTCATCAGGGCGGCAAAGGTAGCAGCCAGAATAAGGCCAGCCGAAGAAATAACGCCGCCGGTATTGCGGATGGAAATTTCAAGGGCGTCCTTCACACGATGTTTCTTTCTTTCCTCCATAAAACGCGAAACCAGGATGATGTTGTAGTCGATCCCCAAGGCTACAAGGAAAATAAACGAATAGACAGGAACACGCGAGCTGATGGCATCAAAGCCGAATAATACATCTACCAGGAAAATCCCAAGCCCTAAAGCCGAAACGAATGAGAGCAGAATCGTTGCCATCATGTAGATCGGCATCCGGATGGATTTTGTAAGCCCAAATAACAGCGCAAGGATCAGGATTGTTTCAAGCAGGACAATTTTCATTATATCACCGCTGTTGATATCCTGTTCGTCCACTATTTTCGGAGTGACCCCGCTATAGTAGGATTCAGCTTCCACACCGATTTCTTCTAATAGCTCAGGTGTGTCGTCACGCAAGTTTCTCATAAAATCTATTGCTTCATTCGAATATGGATTGATGGATAGTGCCACATCCATTTTAGCAGCCTTGCCGTCTTCTGACAGGGCAGACAGGCGGACAGAGGCAATTTCATCAAATTCCTGGAGCTTATCACTGATTGCACCTGTATTACTTTCATCTAATTGCTCATCACTGACAACCAGCAGTGTCGAAGGAGCCAGCTCGCCCTTGTCATATCTTGCTTCCACTATTTCATAACCAACCCGTGAAGGAAGATCCTCAGGGAATTTTTTGACGGTGTCGAATTCATAATCAAGGTTGAAAATATTAAACGCTGTTATCAGCATGAAGATGCCGACAATTCCTCCAGATATGCCTGGCTTGTTTACAACAAATCTTGCGATTGGCCCCCAGACACTATGTTTAACTTCTGTTTCCGCACCAAATTTAGGAACCTTCGGCCAGAACGCCTTGCGTCCGAATAGGGTAAATAAAGCCGGAACCAGCGTAACGGAAGCCAGCATGATAAAAAACATCGCTGTTCCAAAAATCGGGGCAAAGTTCTGATAGTCACGGAAATCCGCGAAAAACAGAATCAGCATGGCAGCCAGCACCGTTCCGCCCGCGAAGAATACAGGCTCCCCGGTTGCCCGCATCGCATGCTTCATGGCTTCATATTTATTTTCATAATGATTCAGTTCCTCACGGTAACGGGAGAAAACAAATAACGAATAATCAATGACGGCAGCAAAAAGCAAAATGCTCATGATCGAGGTCGTCTGGTTATTGATCTCAAGACCGCCGGCACCCATTAGCGCAACACTCTGGTTTACGACCTGGTAGACGATTACCGTTGCCAGAAGCGGAATAATCGCCAGCAATGGTGAACGATAAATCGCTATTAACAGTACAAGAATAATGACAACAGTGGCAATCAGGAGAACAAAGTCAGCCTGTTCAAACAGCTTGACTGTGTCTCCAGCAATACCTGCCGGACCCGTAATATAGAAAGCTGTACTTTCTAGATCCTTTGCAATCTTATTGCCGACTTCAGACGCATGATCATTAATATCGGCATATTGATCATTGCCAAGTCCCTGTTCAAGCTCCATTGGTACAATCAGGGTAGACTTGTCCTCAGAAACAAAAGATTCGATGGCCTGCGGCGGAAGCTTGCTGATATCGATAATCGTTTTGATTCCATCGATATCCTCATTCATAATTCCTTCCAGTATTTTTTGAGCTTCATCGATTTGAACCTCGCCATTTTCATTATGGAAAACGAGGATGCCCGGTGTTCCTTGTTTGTCTGGAAAATATTCCTCTGTTTTATTCTGGGCGATAATGGACTTCGCCTCATCAGGAAGTGACTGGAAATTATTTGTTTTATAATCCCCCAGCAACGGACCGGCGCTTAAGCCAACCATAAGCACAAGCCAGCCGATAATCGTAATCCACATCCCTCTCTTGGTGGAAACCCAATCTGTTACCCCTTGCAGCAGTTTTTTCACATAAATGCCTCCTAAAACTAATTTCAATGGTTATTTTATAAAATGAAAATAAACTGAACCTCAACTTCTGTTTACAATTAGCCAGGTGCATGAAACTAGCAGTTTATATAGAAAATATAAACATACTAACAGTAGGAGAGACAAGGATGAGAACAGCATTATTGGTTTTAGACATGCAAAAGGGATTTGATGACCCATACTGGGGGAAGCGGAATAATCCCCAGGCTGAAAACAATGCATTTCGCCTGTTGACTGAATGGAGGAAGCGGCAGTGGCCTATTTTCTTTTCCAAGCATTTGTCGCTGGACCCGCAATCGCCTCTTTATCATAAAAATGAACTGGGAATCCAATTTAAAGATCTGCTGGCTCCAAAGCCGGGGGAACAGGTTTTTCCTAAGAATGTAAATAGTGCCTTCATTGGCACAGAGCTTGAAATTCAATTGCGGCAAAAGGAGATTCAATCTGTTGTTATCACCGGACTGTCAACACAGCATTGTGTGTCAACCACAACGAGAATGAGCGCTAATTTAGGGTTTAAAACGTATCTGGCATCAGATGCGATTGCCGCTTTTGACATCACTGATCATAGGGGAGTTGTCCATCCCGCGGAGACAGTGCAGGAATTGGAGCTCGCGGCCTTGCACAAAGAGTTTGCTGTAATCGTGACGGCTGATGCAGTGATAGGAAGGCTGACTTAAATAAAGAGGAATGGGAGTATTATCAAAATTTGAAAGGTGTGTGGCTTGAATATGCCAGTTAATGAAATGATACTCCGTGTAACCGTCTCGTTTTTGGTGCTTTTTATGCTCGCAAGGCTGATGGGGCGGAAGGAAATTGGACAAATGACCTTTTTTAACTGGGCTTCTGCCATCGGCATCGGGTCTATTGCCGGAAACCTTGCTGTGAATGAAAATACCCTCATTAAAGATGGTGTAATCTCGCTGGTTGTTTGGGCAGCTTTCACCATCGCATTGGATATTATCGACCTCAAATCGAAACAGGGAAGATCAGTTACAACCGGGGATCCCTTGATTGTCATTAAAGAAGGCAAGATTATGGAAGAGGCGCTTAAAACAGCGAGGATAGACCTGGATGAGCTGCAGGCGTTATTAAGGCAGAAGGATATATTTTCCTTTAAGGATGTCGATTGTGCGATCCTGGAGACAAATGGAGACCTGTCTGTACTGAAGAAAGAAAGTCAGCAGCAGGTGACCAAAACAGATTTAAACATTAAGAGCTTAAAAGAGGTTCTTTTTCCACTACCAACGGATGTCATTTCTGATGGAAAGATCAATTCAAAAAATCTGTCTAAATTAAATTTAGGAAAAGGCTGGCTTGAAAAAGAACTGCAAAAAGAAAATATCCAATCAGTTGAAGAGGTGTTTTTTGCACAAGTCCAGCAGGACGGTACCTTATTTATCGATCGAAAAAGCAAATAGAGAACAGAATCGGCTTCTGTCCTCTTATATTTTCTTGAACGTTCCCAGCAGCCGGTGAAAGGGGCATTTGGATATGGCGGTGTCATCATCCCGGAGAAAATATTGCTTCCACTCAAAATTGTCCTCGGCACCATAGCTGTTCAAATCAGGATGAATAGAGATGCTGTCGTAGTTTTGAAGCCGATTGCGGATCTGATTCTTAATGCGGGAAGCAAATGTCCCCCTCTTCATAAACTCCTGCAGCACCCATCTCGGTGTGATCGCCAGCATCATCGTATCAAAATGGCGGCTCTGCCGATTTTTATGAGCAGGGGTGGCACAATACATAAAATATTTTTCCCCGTGAAAGCAGAATTCCCATAGGGTGTCCTGCGGGTCTTTAGGAATGTCGTTTGGCCACTCCACTTCATCCCTCTCAGACAGCCCCGTCAGCACATCCCAGAAAAGCTGCTCATAATCCTCTGCGCTTAAATTTTCCTTTTGTTTATAAAAAATGATCAGTGACGTATAGTTTCCGTACTCTCTTGAGTGTTTTGTGTATTCCTTCAGGATGGATGCTGTCTTCTGGATGGAGGCCGGATCTCCCGGATCATTGGCAAACCCATAACGGAGCTGATTTTTGGCAAACCCGATGGTTGCCGGGATGCAGGGGAAAGGTTTTTCTTTATCGGTCATTTTTCTCTGGAATTTATTCAAGGCATTCTGCTGCCAACCTTCTAAACTTTGCGGACCGGAGGAGCTGGCAGTATATAAATGACTGATCTTAGTCACCCCCTCTAACTCCTACACTATATTCAATGAGGGATTAAGCGGGTGAGTGTCCATGGTGAAAATGGGCGGACAGATTGTGTGGGGGCTGGCGGTTGGGGGAAAACCGTTAATGCTGAAAAAGCAGGAGCGGTTGGGAAAATGGGAGTTAATAGGGAGGAATAGCGCTGAAAACCAGTGATGCGCAAGAAAAACGGTAGTGAAACGAGGGGGATAGCGCCGAAAATCATGGTCCCTATGAAAAACTATCAGAAAGTAAACCTCCAACAGCCCTCACATAGAAAAAGAGGCAGTAACCACAAATTGTACGAGAAAATTCATTTCGGAAGGTTTATTCTATTAAAAACTGGGGTAAGGAAGTATGTTTAGGATGATGCGGACTCATTTTTATAGGATTAAATCTAGGTGCTATAAGGGGGAGAACATGAATAATCAGATGCGTGTTTTAGGGGAAAAGATTTTAGAAGAGAAGGGTACCTTAGCGAAAAAGCTGCATATGGATCGGATGAGCAATATCGAAAGGACTGAACTAGAGAGGCTTCAGGCTGACAAAATAGAAGCGGACGCTGTTCAGATTTGTACTGAGTTTATTGAATTGTTCGGTGAAGCATTGCTGAATTATGAGAACGAAAACGAAGTAATGGAAAAGATCGGAAAATGGTGCAGGGAGACAGGCGAGTACTTCTTCCGGGTTGGGATCCCTTTGGATGAAGCTATAAAGAATGCAGGCTATTACCGGGCATATATCTGGAAAGAACTAGAGAACACGATGATGGAGCATGAGATGAAGGCTTCAGAGGTTATGAAGGTTGTCTATTTGGTAGATCCCCTGCTGGATCATTCCATTCATTGTTTCAGCATGGCTTATGTCAAATTCCATCAGGTAACTCTCGAGAATGCAAAGCAGGCTTTCCTTGAGTTATCTGTCCCGGTTGTTCCTCTTTCCAAAGGGGTGGGCATTCTGCCGTTAATAGGAAATATTGACACAGGGAGAGCTCGGCAGTTAATGGAGGAAACGTTAAAACAATCTGCACGCTTAAAGCTGTCTCATTTAATTTTAGACCTTTCAGGTGTAATGATCGTCGATACGATGGTGGCAGA
The DNA here is from genome assembly GCF_059758675.1 of Cytobacillus sp. GQ23. Lineage (NCBI taxonomy): Bacteria > Bacillati > Bacillota > Bacilli > Caryophanales > Bacillaceae > Cytobacillus > Cytobacillus sp. GQ23. The sequence goes on along the minus strand of NZ_JCAXER010000008.1, from coordinate 136,828 downwards.
TCAGCTGTTTAAAGTCATTGAAGCATTATCGCTTGTCGGCGTTAAGACCGTTATTACAGGAATCCGTCCAGAAGTGGCGCAGACGATTGTCACGCTCGGCATTGATCTGAATGGCATTCAGGTAAAAGCCAATGTGTATCAGGCTTTTGAAGAACTGCATGGATAAAATAGTAAAAATAGCAGAGGAATTCAGGCAGAATATACTCTGCTATTTTTAATTTTACTCCCTTTCTGCAGTTGGCATTAATTCAATTTTTCCGCATATGAACCGTGTTAATTTTCCCAGCCGTGAATACAATGAATCAAACAGCACTTCAATGATTATTGAGGGGTGATGACATCATGTTTTCGGTAACGGGAATGCAGGGGTTTGAAATCTTTTCGCTTATGCATCTGGTTATGTTATTTCTTTTCTTTTTTACGGCCTGGTGGCTTGTGTTTTACAGGGAGGGGCTGAGGGCCTATCAGAAAGTCATAAAATGGACACTGTTTTTTACTTTGCTTGCCTGTGAAGTGACGTATCATTTATGGCTTGTTCTGACAAATCAGTGGGATGTGTCAAATCTGCCGCTCCAGTTATGTTCCTTGAGCACCTTCATTGCACTTTATCTATTTTTAAAGCCTAATAAAAAGGCTTTCTGGCTGCTCTATTTTATTGGTACAATTCCTCCGATTTTAAGCATGGTGACACCTGATATGGTTTACCAATTTCCTCATTACCGCTACATCAAATACTTTCTTCATCATTCAGCCATTCCATTAGCCGTATTATATTTTATTTTGTTTGAAGGCTACAGAGTGCCGAAAAAGGCGGTTCTGACAGGCTTTTTAACAATCAACCTCATTGCGGTGCCCATCTTCTTTTTAAATCTGCTTCTGGGGACCAATTTCTTTTATTTGGCGAGCCCGACAGATACTAAGACCCTGCTGTCATTTTTCGGAAATGGCGTCTGGTACTATGTAACACTTGAGGCTGCTGCACTGATTGTCTTTTTTGTAACATACTTACCTATGCATTTCCTGCAGAAAGCGGAACAAAAAAGGCTCCGTGACAATTGAAGGCCGTAATCCTGCTGCAGGGCAGGATTACGGCTTTTTTATCGTTTATTCTGTTCCTTTTCTTTTTCATACTGGCGCTGCGGAGTCATCTTTGAAATGGCATCATCCACAACCTCCTGGGCCTTCTTCGCTTCCCGGTCCTGTTTTTGTGCATCCTCCTGAATGCGGTTTACATCCTGCGGGGTTTTATCGGTCATCTTTTTGCCTCCCTTTTTGATATATGTAATTAATGTTTCCGAATTATAGGGAAATAAACAATCCCGAATCGAGACAGGTTTTCTCTTTTCATTTTATGTATAGACTTTCACCCATTTTAGCCCATTAAACTTGATTTCCTCTTCCGGCCAATTCTCCGGCATATCCGCATCAGTAATAACAAAATCAATAGCTGAAAAAGGGCTGATATGGAAAAATGCCCTTTGGTTCAGTTTTGAGGAATCGGCTGCCACATAAACCTGTTTAGATCTTTTAATCATAATGGAGGAGGCGGCGGCTTCATCCATATTATAATCGCATATTCCTTCGAGGTTCATTCCTCCACAAGAGATAAAGGCCTTATCAAAGAAAAAGTGTCCCAGCATCTGGTTAGTTAATGAACCTGATGTGGAGCGCTGCAGAGGATTGACTGTCCCGCCGATCAGAATGACCTTGCCATTGAACAATTGATTTTCCATTCTTGTATTTAAAATGTCTGCGGCGGCCAGGGAATTAGTTACGATCGTCACGTTCTCAACATTTTCAATCGAATCAGCTATATGAAGAGTTGTGGACCCGACATCCAAAACGATTGTTTCTCCATCGGAAATAAAGCCTGCGGCAGCTTGACCAATTTTCTTTTTAATGGGAAGGCTTTTACCAATCCTTTTATTTAGTTGCTGCTCCTTCTCTAAGCCAAAATAGCATATGGCGCCTCCATGGATTCTTCGTAATTTGTTTCTCCTCTCAAGCCGTCTCAGATCATTCCGGATGGTTTCCGGCGTTACACTTAATTTTTTGGAGAGATCCGCTACACTTACTTTATTTTTTATTTCTAATTCCCTGATAATCCTCCTGTGCCTTTCCGCAACCAATCCTTTTTTCATTAATTACAACCCCCGCTTTCATGTTATGGATAAGTATAGGGCTTGAGTTTTAAAAATTGAGGTCAAGAATATTAATTTGTTTAAAAGTTTAAAAACAGAAAGGTAAACAAAAGAATACAAAGAGAGAAAAGTCCCGAATTTCCTTCTTCCTTCCTATTAACCTCCGATGATCATGGAAATCCTTTTTTTTGTTTCTCTTTTTGTCTTTGTTTTCTTTACTAAACAATCTATTGAAATTAATACTTCTTTAATAGACTTACTCTAGAATTTTAGGTGCAGGGGAAATTATTATTTATTAATTCATGGAGGTAAGACTGATGAAGAAAGAAAATGAAAATAAAGGGATGGACAGAAGAACATTTATTAAAGCAGGAGGAGCAGGGACTCTAGCTTTAACCATGGCAGCCGCAGGTTTACCAGGAGACTTATTCGAAAGTAAGGTCCAAGCGGAAGAGATCAGTGAAAAGCTGGAAGGGCCGAGACTTTCCTTCAATTCTAATGGGAAATTTAAAATTGTTCAATTTAATGATACCCAGGATGATGAACGGATCGACATACGGACCATACAGCTGATGGAAAAGGTGTTGGATTCTGAGAAGCCTGATTTTGTCGTTTTAAATGGTGACAATATAGCAGGCGGCTGTGATACAGAATTAGAAATGAAACAAGCCATGAATAATGTCGTCCAGCCAATGGAAAAAAGGGGAATCCGATGGGCGGCTACGTTTGGAAATCATGATGAGGACTCAACTCCAAAGAGCGGCATGGATGAGAGCGATATGCTCAAGTTCTATATGAAATACAAGCATAATATGAACACTCCTGGACAAAAAGGTCTTACGGGAACAGGTAATATGAATCTATTAATCAAAAAATCCAGAGGAAATAAGGCAGCATTTAATCTATGGCTTTTAGACAGCGGCAGATATGCCCCTCAAACGATCGCAGGCCAGGATTTCAAAGGCTATCCAACATGGGATTGGCTGCGATTTAATCAGGTCAGTTGGTACTATGAAAGATCCAAAGCAATAGAAAAGCGGTATGGATATAAAGTGCCATCACTTGTATTCATTCATATTCCTCTATGGGAGCACCGTTTTATGTGGTGGGGCAGTGTGGATGGCAGAACACAGGCCGGGCATGATTTGGCTGTGGCCAGGCATCAAATCAATGGAGAGCGGAATGAAGATGAGTGCCCCGGCCCGATCAACAGCGGCTTGTTCACAGCCATGCTCGACAGAGGGGATGTTAAGGGAGTATTCTGCGGCCATGACCATATTAATACATATTGCGGTAACTACTATGGAATTCTGCTGGGATATGCCGGAAATACAGGTTTTGGCACTTACGGTCTTTCAGGCCCCGACAGGAACAGACTTCGGGGAGCGAGAGTGTTTAATTTAGATGAAAATCATGAAGGTGTTTTAGCAGAGACGCATATGGTTTTTGCCAAAGACTTCGGTATTGATTTAACAGCCAACGACCAGAGCATTGATCCGCTGCCGCTGGAAAAAGAATAGGCTAATGCAGGCCCACGATGTTAATAAGGGACGGTGTTAAGAGGAATATGGATAAATTGGGGAAGGAATTTATTAATCATGAATGATAATCGGACTGGACAAAGAGATGGAAATATATTTAAAAAAGAAATGGATCGCCGTGCCTTTTTGCAAAAAACTACCTTAGCTGCCAGTGCAACAATTGGATTATCTCTTGCTAACTCTCTTAATTTAATAACAGCAAGTGCCGCCTCTTCTGCTTCGATTATGAATTCTGCTGGGAAACCGGATTTAGTTTTCCCGGTAATTAGTGACATTCATATACATAACAGCAGCAATAAAACACTCGAAAAGTTTATAACAACTTTAGAACAACTAAATAAGGCTGTTCCGAAGCAGGATGCGTTTTTGGTTGTGGGGGATTTAACAGATTATGGATATGAATCCGAATTCGATAAGTTTATGTCAGCTTATAATGCCCACAAACAGCCTGGTACCGTTTCCATGTTTGCCATCGGAAATCATGACTATTGGAATGGCTTATCAACAGCAGATGCACAAAAGCGATTCCTAACAAAAACAGGCATGGAATCTATCTGCTATCACAAGGTAATCAAAGGCTGCCATTTTATCATTCTGGGAACAGAAGATGGATTAACAGAGGGCACATTCTCCGTTGAACAAATTAATTGGCTGGGTGAGCAGCTGAAGATTGCACATGAAGATGATTGGAAAAAGCCAATTTTTGTCTTTCACCATCAGCCGATTAAAGGGACGGTCTATGGGAGCGAATGGGGCTTTACTCAAAATAGAGACCTTTTTTACAACACTTTAAAGGAATATCCGCAAGTCATCTCATTTTCCGGTCATACGCACTATCCTCTTGATGACCCGAGAATCATTCACCAGAAGGATTTTACTTCAATTGGAACCTCAACTGGCGCCTATTTGTGGCTGGATGCCGGCAGAATTCAAGGGGAAGTGCCTGAGGGTGCAGATGTCCTGAATCAGGCATTAATTGTAGAAGTACATAATAATAAGGTGCTGATCAGGCGACGCGATATTCATCATAATGATTGGACAGGTGAGCCATTTGAAATAAACTATCCGGCAAATAAGCGGAAATTCTCTTACACAGAAGACAGGGATAAGCAGGCACCTTTTTTTACAAAAGATGCGATGCTTTCCATTAATCATGGAATGACTTCAGCCACTGGCATAGCCATTATGTTTACTCAAGCCAAGGATGACCTGCTGGTTCATGACTACAAGGTAGTGGCAAGACATGCAAATTCAGAGAAAGTTGTGAAGGAATTTCTTGCTTTCTCGGAATTCTATAAAGATCCTGTGCCAAACCCGTTGACGTTAACAATTGAAGGATTAGAGGCAAATACAGCCTATCAAATTGAGGTGCATGCACTTGATGCTTATGGGAATGTATGTAAGAGGCCTTTAAGAGCTTTAGGGAAGACAAAAACATTGGCTGCCGCAAAAACCGTTTGATCAAGACGGTTAGTAACAATACTCAGCAGGAGGGATGAACATGCTGCAAAATATAGGTATACCTGGACTAATATTAGTATTAGTTATCGCACTTATCATTTTCGGTCCATCGAAGCTGCCGGAAATTGGCCGAGCATTCGGCTCGACTTTGAGGGAATTTAAAAGTTCAACAAAAGAATTGCTGTCAGACAATCAGGAAGACAGCAGCAAAACTAAATAATACAACAGAAATGGGCCGACTTTTTGGGAGTTGGCCTTTTTCGTGAAGATTTTCTTGAAAAAGCTGTCTTCCAAATGGGGATATCGGTCACTTTCGAGAGTTTATCGGACAAAACTAGCATAAATCAGTCACTTTCACGGTATATCTGTCACTTTCACAATTTATCGGTCAGTTGCTTTAATGCCGGGTTTTTAATAAGGCAGTTCTATCAAACTGAAAAATCAAAAATGAGAATTACATATTCTTAACAGAAATTTACATCCCATTAACCTATTTGACATGGCACCAAGTTATTTTATTATAAAAGGCTTTGAATAGGAGGAATGAAATGAAAGCAGAGCTGCATTGCCATACAAATGTTTCTGATTGTCCACTTTCGATTGATGAAGTATTGAATCTGGCCATTGCCAATGAGGTTACACATTTGGCCATTACAAACCATGACACGACAAAGGGGCTGCAGGAAGCAATTATTCGTGGAAAAAGGTATGGAGTGGTGGTGATCCCCGGTATTGAAATTTCTGCTTTTGACTTTGACAGGGGACGCCGGGTGCACATTCTGGGCTATTTTATCGAACCTGGGCATAAGGCAATAGAATCGCTGTGCCAGCCGATTGTTGAGCGGAGGCATAAGCTCTCTTATGAAATGGTTCAAAGGCTGATTTCAGCAGGATACAGCATAACATGGGAACGCCTGGACATTTCTCCGCTTTGAGATTAACTTTGCAGTAGCCGTTGCCATGGGAGCAGCAGCAGGAGCCGGCGGAATTGGATTTGACATGTTCATGGCAAGCAGCTTTTACCTGGATACGAGGGAAATTGGGGCTATTACTTATTTTTTTGGCCGTTGCAGTAATCCTTGAAGTCTTTGTTGCTAAGATTAAGAGAAAGCTGAAAACAGCATAGTGAATAAGCCATTATTTGACCAGATACTGATGTGCCTGGTCTTTTATATTTTGTTTTCCTGTTAATCTTACTGTTGACAAATTTTAGGTATCAAGATCTTTGAAAAAGAATAGATAAAACCTGGATAAAAATTAAAAAAATATAAAATTTTCTGAATACACTATTGAAATTACAAGATTATCAATCTATAATAAATTTAATTATTTTCACCAGTGGAGAAAATAATATGTAAATAACCTTTTTATACCGAAAATACATAGGTTGTTTAATATATTTACTAACATGGTGAAAATAATTGTCAATTTTAAGCTCTTTTAGATAAAACAACTGTGAAAAACAACAAAAACAAACATGTTCAAGGGGGAAAGCAATTTGAGAAGGGTAAACGTGTGGAAAATGCTGTTTGTTGCTTTTGTGTTTGCCATTTTACTGGCTGGCTGTTCCAGCGAAGAAAGCGGTGGTACTTCTGAAAAGGAGAATTCAGGGAAATCAGCAAGCGGCAAGGATCAGGAGTTAGTCATTGCTGTTAATGAAAACTTCATTTCAATGGACCCGCATAATACGGGAGATACGAATTCAAATTCCGTCCAGACAGCTATGTTAGAGGGATTGCTGGGATCAGATGAAGAAGGGCAAATCATTCCGCAGCTGGCTGAGGAATACAGTGTCAGTGATAATGCACTCGAATATACATTCAAGCTCCGCCAGGGTGTAACCTTCCATGATGGAGAGCCGTTCAATGCAGAGGCGGTTAAGACCAGCTTTGAAAGAATTATGAAGGATGAAAGCCTCCGGTTAAACAGCCGCGGATTTAATCTTATCACCAGCATTGACGTGATTGATGATTATCAGATTAAAGTCACTTTAAAAGAACCATATGCAGGAATGCTGACAAGATTTGTTTCCGCTAAAATCTTAAGCCCGAAGCTGATCAATGATTCCTCAAGCGATATCGCCAAAACACCAGTTGGCACCGGTCCATTTAAATTTGTGGAATGGGTTCAAGGGGACCATTTAACAGTTGAAAGGTTTGATGATTATTGGAAGAAGGCTGATCGCGTGAAAAAGATTACGTACAAGCCTGTTCCGGAAAATGGCTCTCGAGTAGCTATGCTTAAAACAGGTGAAGCACATGTGATTTATCCGGCACCCGTACAAAACTTAAAGGAATTGGAGAGCAATTCAGATGTTGAAATTCATAAAATTCCTTCCACAATTGCCCGTTATGTATCCATCAATACGATGAAAGAACCATATGATGATGTCCGAATTCGCCAGGCCATTAACTATGCTGTAAATAAAGAGGCATTTATAAGTGTTGTCAATTCCGGGTACGGCTTGCCGCTGGACTCGATTATTCCGAGCAAAACCCAGTTTTATTCTAAACAGGAAACCTATGATCACAACATTGAGAAAGCAAAAGAATTAATGAAAGAGGCTGGATTTGAAGATGGCTTCAAAGCTGAAATTTGGGGCAACACCAATTCCGACACATTGAAGGGAATGCAGTTTATCCAGCAGCAGTTAAAAGAAATTGGCATTACGGTGGAGATTAAATCAATGGAAGAAGGCACATTATCAGATGAGATTTATGGTGCTCAGACACCGGAAGAAGCAAAGGTACAAATGTGGTATGTCAGCTGGTCTGCATACCCATCCGACACCACCAATGCAACGAAGCCATTGTTCAGCAGCAGTTCATTCCCGCCGGACGGAGCGAATACTGCTTATTACAAAAATGATAATGTAGATAAGTGGATCACAGAGGTAAATCAGACAGCAGATCCCGACAAGCAGGCAGAAGTCTACAATAATATTCAATCAACTATCTACAAAGATGCACCTTGGATCTTCCTTGGGGTAGATGAGATTCTGGCTGGTTCAAGGTCGAATGTCGAAGGTGTCTTCATTTCTCCAACAGGCGGAATTAATGTGACAGACGCAAATCTTAAGTAACAGCAAGGCTAGCAGAAGAGGCAAAGGCTGACAATATCCAATGCCTCTTCCTTCTAAAAAAGGGGGTTTCATTTTGCTTCAATATATCTTGAAGAGAATCCTGGAAATGATCCCGATTCTATTTATTGTTTCCATATTGATTTTTTTCTTCACTCATTTAATTCCTGGAGATCCCGCCAGATTAGTTGCCGGAAAGGATGCAACTCTTGAAGAGGTCAATATAATCAGGGCGGAGCTGGGGCTCGATAAACCAATTTGGGATCAATACATTACATACATGAGCAATTTGTTTCAAGGAGATCTGGGGACGTCCTTAAAAACAGGTCTCCCGGTTTCAGAGATGTTTGCAGACCGTTTTATGCCCTCCATCTATTTAACGTTCATGAGTATGGGCTGGGCTTTGGTACTTGGATTGTTAATTGGCACACTGTCCGCGGTATTCAAAAATAAATGGCCGGATTATTTCGGAATGGTCACAGCCGTTTCAGGAATTTCCATGCCGGGATTTTGGCTGGGTTTGATTCTTATTCAGATTTTTTCCGTCCAGCTTGGGTGGTTTCCAACAGGCGGGGCTGAGAGCTGGAAAAGCTATATATTGCCTTCCCTCACTTTAGGGGCAGGAATCATGTCCATGCTTGCCAGGTTTACCCGGTCATCTTTACTTGAGACGTTACGAGCCGATTTTATCCGGACAGGAAGAGCGAAAGGGTTAAAGGAATCCATTGTTATACCAAAGCATGCACTTAGAAACTCTTTAATTCCTGTTGTAACCATTGCCGGGCTGCAGTTTGGCTTCCTGCTTGGAGGATCAGTAGTGGTAGAAACCGTATTTAGTTTTCCGGGGATGGGACGATTGCTGATCGACTCTATTGCCTTCAGGGACTATCCGGTCATTCAGGCTGAGCTATTGCTTTTTTCCATTGAATTTATTCTTGTTAATTTAATCGTGGATATTATGTACAGTATGCTGAATCCGAAAATTCGCTACGTTTCCTAGAGGAGGGGAATCATGGAAATCATAAAAGAAGTAAATGCTTATACGCCAGTGATTCCAAAGAAAAAGTACTCACCTGTCAAAGAATTTTTTAAAAATTGGAGAAAGCAAAAGACAGCATTTTGGGCTAGCTTTTTTATTCTGCTGCTGATCATCATCGTGATTATTGGACCGTATATTGCACCCTATGACCCTTACGAGCCGGATTACAACACAACGCTTCAGGGCCCAAGCAAGGAACACTGGGCAGGCACGGATGAATACGGACGCGATATTTTCAGCCGTTTGCTTGTCGGTGCGAGAATTTCGCTGGGTGTCAGTTTTCTGGCTGTTTTTCTGGGAGCGGCTGGAGGAATCATTCTTGGATTAATGAGCGGCTATTTTGGGGGCTGGCTGGATCGTCTTATTATGCGCGGCAGTGATGTCATGTTTGCGTTTCCGGATCTGCTGCTCGCAATCGCCATTGTGGCCATCTTAGGACCGGGATTAACAAATGTGGTGATCGCCGTGTCCATTTTCAGCATCCCTTCCTTTGCAAGACTGGTGAGGGGCTCGACATTAGAGGGGAAAGAGACCGTCTTTGTGGAAGCAGCGAAATCAATGGGAGCTTCGCACCGGAGGATTATGTTCAAGCACATTTTTCCTGAAACTCTTGGAAGCTTAATCGTGTTTATTACGATGAGAATTGGTACGGCAATCTTAGCGGCCTCCAGCTTGAGTTTTCTAGGTCTCGGTGCCAGTCCTGAAACTCCGGATTGGGGAGCTATGCTCAGCCTTGGACGTGATTATTTAGGAACAGCTTCCCATGTTGTCATGATGCCGGGATTAGCTATCTTTTTGACAGTACTTGCTTTCAATCTTGTCGGAGATGGGCTCCGGGATGTTCTGGACCCTAAAACGAAGAATGAATAGGGGAGATTGAAGAAAATGGAGAAGCTATTGCAGGTAAGCGAGCTGGAGACGCAATTTACAAAGGATAAAGAAAAACTGAAGATTTTGCGGGGTGTCAGTTTTCATATCAATAAAGGAGAGGTACTTGGACTCGTAGGGGAATCCGGCTGCGGCAAAAGTCTAACCTCCCTGTCGATCATGAAATTATTTAAAGGCACTAGCGGAGAAATATCTGGAGGAAGCATTTACTTTAAAGGTGAAGATCTTACTCAAAAAACAGAGAGGGAAATGAGAAAGATCCGCGGAAAACAAATGGCCATGATCTTCCAGGAGCCGATGACTTCATTAAATCCTGTAATGAAAATAGGGGAACAGCTGCTGGAGCCCATCAGGCTGCACCTTGATATAAACGAAAAACAGGCAAAGGAGCATGTGATATTTATCTTAAAGAAAGTCGGAATCCCCCGGGCTGAAGAAATCGTGTATGAATATCCACATCAGCTGTCCGGGGGGATGCGGCAAAGGATCATGATTGCCATGGCCATGTCCTGCAATCCCCAGCTTTTAATAGCAGATGAGCCGACGACTGCATTGGATGTAACCATTCAGGCTCAGATACTTGAATTGATGAAACAGCTGCAGCGGGAGGAAGGAATGTCCGTTCTATTGATTACCCATGATTTGGGGGTCGTGGCAGAAATGTGTGACCGGGTATCCGTAATGTACGCAGGCCGGATAGTAGAGGAAGCGAATGTATTCGAGTTATTTGAAAGCCCGAAGCATCCTTATACGAAAGGACTGATAGGTTCTGTTCCAAAGATCGGACAGAGGAAGGATAAACTGACATCCATTAAAGGGAATGTGCCCGATCCCGGCAATATGCCGAAAGGCTGCAAGTTTGCTCCAAGATGCAATGAGGCCATGACTGTTTGTTTTGAGGAAGAGCCGAATGCCACGGATTTGGGAAATGGGAGAAAGTGCAGCTGCTGGATGATTGAAGAAGGGAGGAAAAATGTATATGCCTGAGACACTGCTGAAAATAAACGGGCTGAAAAAGTCTTTCACGCTTCCGGGTGGCATGTTTGCCAAAAAGAGATCATTAAAGGCGGTTCATGATGTGTCGTTCGGCATTGAGCAGGGAACTACATACAGTCTCGTTGGAGAAAGCGGTTGTGGCAAGTCTACTACAGGAAGGCTGATTTCAAGGCTGCTGACTCCCAGCCAAGGTGAGATCTGGATTGATGGCGAAGAAATTTCACAAAAGAAAGAATCACAGCTGAAATTGGTAAGGAAAAAGGTGCAAATGATCTTTCAGGACCCCTATGCATCTCTTAATCCAAGAATGAAAGTCAGAGAGATTATTGCAGAACCACTAGTGATCCATACGAAACTATCAAAAGCGGAACGTAATAGGTTAGTCAGTGAAATGCTTGAAGTTGTAGGCTTAACTGAACATCATGCAGATCGGTATGCCCATGAATTCAGCGGCGGCCAGCGCCAGCGGATCGGCATTGCCAGGGCGCTGATTATGAAGCCCAAGCTAATCATTGCTGATGAACCTGTATCTGCTCTTGATGTTTCCATTCAATCTCAAATCCTTAACTTATTAAAGGATTTGCAGACCGAATTTAATCTCACGTATCTATTTATTTCTCATGATTTAAGTGTTGTGGAACACATCAGCGACAGCATCGGGGTCATGTATCTTGGCACCATCGTGGAATCTGGACCAAAGGATGTCATCTTCTCAAATCCGCAGCATCCCTATACAAAAGCACTGCTATCGTCTGTGCCAGTCCCGGATCCAAGGCTGAGAAGGGAGCGGATTGTCCTGCAGGGAGATTTGCCGAGTCCCGTTAACCCTCCTTCCGGGTGCCGCTTTCATACGAGATGTCCTTCCTGTATGGATATTTGCAGAACCGTGGAGCCAGAGGTGAAAAAAGGGCTGGCTGATGATCATTTTGTTGCATGTCATTTAATGGATTAGCCAAACGTACCGATTCAATGGGATTTTTCTTAAGGATTTTACGCTCTGCGGGCATTTATCGGTCACTTTGCCCTGTTTAACAGTCAACTTTTAAATATATCGGTCATTTTTAGGAGATATCGGTCAGAAGTTAATTTTTTCGGTCACATTTTTAAAATATCGGCCACTAGGCGGTATATCAGCATTCCTGAAATTTACTATTAAAATACTGGAAATAGGAGAGGATTTTCATGAAGGTTGGGCTTAGCACGTACAGTTTAGTAAGAGAATTAAGAGATGGCAATATGACGGTTCTGGATGTCATTGACTGGATTGCCGAAAATGGCGGGGAGCATATGGAAATTGTCCCTTATGGGTTTTCAGTTGTAGATAATGCGGAGCTGGCACTTCAAATTAAGAAAAGAGCAGAAGCAGCCGGAATTGAACTTTCTGCCTATTCCCTGCCAGCCAATTTTGTTCAGCCGACACAGGAAGCATTCGAGCAAGAAGTGGAGCGGCTGAAAGAGCATGTGGATATCGTTAATCTAATGGGCATTAAGATTATGCGCCACGATGTAACCGCATTTCAGCTGAAGCCGGAAGAAATGACGATTCACTACTTTGAGAAGCATTTTAATAAGCTGGTAGAAGGAAGCCGTCAAATTGCAGATTACGCAGCACAATACGGCATTACGACAACCATTGAAAACCACGGATTCAATGTCCAATCGAGCGACCGGGTACAGCGGGTCATTCATGAGGTGGACCGTCCTAACTTTAAAACAACTCTCGATGTCGGCAACTTTCTTTGCATCGATGAGGATCCGCTTGTTGGGGTGAAAAAGAATCTAAAATACGCAGCAACAGTCCATTTAAAAGATTTCTATATTCGCCCATATTTTGAGAACCCGGGTGATGGGGTCTGGTTCAGGACTGTAAATGAAAACTATCTGCGCGGAGCCATCGTCGGCCACGGCGACTTAAATATTCGCGAGATTATCAGATTAATAAAGGGCTCAGGTTATGACGGTTATTTAACAGTGGAATTTGAAGGCATGGAAGATTGCAGGACTGGTTCCAAAATTGGCATGGATAATGTAAGAAGATTATGGAATGAAGTGCAGGCAGTGAATGAATCCAAGCCGGTTTTGAAAGGGTGAAGAAAGTGGAGCCATTAAGAGTCTGTATTATAGGAGCCGGATCCATATCTGATATGCACTTCAAATCTTTTGCCAATAATTCTGATGCTGTCCTGTACGGGGTTTTTGATTATTCTTCGGAAAGAGCGGAATCGAAGGCGCTGGAGTATGGAATAGGACGTGTATATAGGAATATAGAAGAGGTGTATAGTGACCCGAATGTTGATGCAGTAAGCATTTGCACCTGGAATAATAGCCATGCCGAAATTTCTGTTGGAGCCCTAAACGCAGGGAAACATGTTCTGGTAGAAAAGCCTCTGGCCATGAATGTGGAAGAAGCGTTAAAAGTGGAAGAAGCTGTAAGGAATAGTGGAAAAACCCTGCAGGTTGGTTTCGTCCGGAGGTTTGCGACAAATACAAAAGTGCTGAAAGCATTTGCTGATAAAGGAACTTTAGGCGATATTTACTATGCAAAAGCATCATGCCTGCGCCGTCTGGGTAATCCCGGTGGCTGGTTTGCAGATAAAGATCGCTCTGGGGGAGGTCCCTTAATTGACCTGGGTGTCCATGTCATCGATGTATGCTGGTACCTGATGGGCCGACCAAAAGTGAAGTCGATTTCCGGGAATGTATACAGCAAGCTGGGGAACAGAGGCAATGTCGAAAATCTACGCTTTTATAAAGCAGCAGATTATGAAAAAGACCGTAATACAGTAGAAGATTTGGCAAATGCCCTGATTACGTTTGAAAACGGTGCATCTTTATTTGTCGATGTATCCTATACACTTCATGCAAAACAAGATGAAATCGGCATCAAATTATATGGCACAAAAGGCGGAGCAGAACTGGAGCCTGAATTGGCCATTGTAAGTGAAGAAAATAACACCATTTTAAATATTCATCCGCAGATGGATCATTTAACATTTGATTTTGCCAATGCCTTTCAGAATCAGATTGATTCCTTTGTTTCAAGTTGCATAAATGAAACCAATCCTTTGGCGCCTGTTGAAGATGGAGTAGAAATGATGAAGATCCTCGCTGGCATTTATGAAGCGGCAGATAAGAGAAGTGAGGTGACGTTTGCTTAAAATGGAGACTGTAAAACTCGCAAATAAAATTGGTGTGATGGTGGATAGCCTCAGGCTGCCCTTATACGAAGGACTTAAGGTCTGCAAAGATATGGGGGCTGATGGGGTACAAATATATGCGATTGAAGGAGCAATGGCTCCTGAAAATATGGATCAGAACTCCCGGAAACAGCTTAAGAGCTACTTGGAATCTATGGGTCTTGAAATTTCTGCCCTTTGCGGTGACCTTGGAGGGCATGGGTTTCAGGATGCTAATCAAAACCAGGTTAAAATCGAAAAATCAAAACGCATTTTGGATCTCGCTGCAGAATTGGGAACAAATATAGTGACGACGCATATTGGCATTATTCCCGAGGAGCAGAACAGCCACATCTATGAAGCCATGCAGACAGTTTGTGAAGAACTTGCTGTTTATGCAAGCAGCATGAATGCCTATTTTGCCATTGAGACAGGTCCAGAACCATCCTCCAGGCTCAAAAGCTTTCTTGATACCCTGAGCACGAATGGGGTATCAGTAAATTTTGATCCGGCGAATATGGTGATGGTAACAGGAGATGACCCGGCAGTCGGCGTTAAGCTTTTAAAAGATTATATTGTCCATACACATGTGAAGGATGGAAAGAGGCTTAAGCCTGCTGATCCCCGTGATGTATACGGGTTCCTTGGATATGGAGGCGGAACAGACCACGAGAAAATTGCTGAAATGGTTGCCTCAGGTGAATATTTTAGAGAGCTTCCGCTCGGAAAAGGAAACGTTGATTTCCAGGCTTACTTCAATGCTTTGAACGAGATTAATTATCAAGGCTACTTAACGATTGAAAGAGAAGTGGACCAAGATCCTTTCCGTGATATTACGGAAGCAGTAGGATTCATTAAAAGCTTTAGGTAAATGGATTCATGCTTTGAACAAAGTGTATAATGAGATGGGGATTTCCAATATAAGCTTCCAAAAGGATAAGTGAGGTTTTCTTTTGGAAGCTTTACGGGACTTGCACAGAATAGTGCTCAAGTTTTAAAGGATGATGTTGGTTTTTCCCATGAAGGCGAGAGTCAACACGATTCTTTAAATGCACCTTCAGAGTTGGAAGTCTAAATCTGCAGGCATAAAGAAGGTAGGATAATGGAGAAACACGATCAGCTTTTAATGAAAAGACAAAATAAAAACCTGGTTCTTGATATTATAAGGACTAAGTCTCCTATATCAAGAATTGAAATTGCGAAAATGACGGGAATGAGCCCGACCTCCATAACAAGAATTGTCACTGAGCTTCAGCTGCAAGGATACCTGAGGGAAACAGAAGCAGTTGCCTCAGGAGTAGGGAGAAAAGCAACCTTACTGGAAGTACGCGGTGATGTGTTATATACAATTGGCATTGAAATTGACAAATCGCTCCTGAAGGTTGGAATTGTCAACTATATTGGAGAAATGGTTTCGTTACATAAGAGTAAAAGAGATGAATCAGAAAGTTATATCGAAACGCTTCATAAAATAGACAAGGTCATTCGAAAGATCATGGAGGAAAACGAAATACCTGCAGCTAAAATATTGGGCCTCGCTGTCGGTTTACCTGGATATATTGATTATAAAAACGGGATTGTAAAGGTATCGGATCAGTTAAAGTGGAAAGATGCAAGCCTGGCTGAAGATCTGCAAAAGCTTACCTCTTTTAATGTCATAGTTGATAATGAATTGAAAATGAAGATTGTGGCAGAGAGCTTTACAGGCAAAGCAAAGAATTCACAGAATTCCATATTAATAGGAATTGGTTCAGGAATTGGTTCTTCTATCATGCTTAATGGTGAAATTTACAGAGGGGAAACCAATAATGCAGGGGAAATAGGGCATACCGTGATTGATCCTACAGGAAATGTCTGCAATTGCGGCAAGATAGGCTGTCTCGCAACCTATATATCGGAAGGAGCAATCCTTGCTGACAGCAGGAAGGTGAAGGATATTTCTTCTATAGAAGATGTGTTCCAATCCTACCGGGACCGTGAGCCCTGGGCAGTAAATATTATGGATAGAGCCTCCACATATATTGCATTGGCCATCAGCAATCTCCTTTGTCTTTATAATCCTGAAGTCATTATTTTGAGCGGCAATACGATTGAAAAATTACCTGAAATGAAGGAAGCTATTGAGCAAAAATGTGAGTTATATATTTGGGAGCCTTTGAAGCAATCAGTGAGGATTGTCTATTCGGAATTAAGTGATAACGGAGTTGTTCTTGGTGCAGCCATAAAGGCCCAAAATCTTATGCTGGAGCTTGAGTAGTTAAGCTCATTTTAAGGAGAGACCTGAATTGAAATACACTGCGTTAGTAGAGGAAGTCAGGGGAGGATTGGTTGAGAATATTCATACAGGAATCATCTGCGGTGTGAATGATCAATTGGAATCCTTTTATCATGTTGGTGATGTAGAGCATTACACATACTTTCGCTCTGCTTCTAAGCCAATCCAGGCGCTGCCTGTGTTTCTGACTGACATCATTGATAAGTATAATATAACAGAGCAGGAAGCGGCATTGTTTACGGCCTCCCACCGGGGAGAAGCCTGCCATATTGCGGCTCTGGAGTCCATGCTGGCAAAACTCCCGGTAGAGGAAGAGGAGCTTTATTGCCCTCCTTCTTATCCATTAAATATACAGCCAAGAGAAGAGATGATCAAAAAAGGGATTCAGAAAAGAAAGCTTTTTCACAACTGCGCAGGCAAACATATGGGATTTATTACAGTATGCCGTGAATGGGGATTGCCTGTGGAGGGATACTGGAAAGAAGATCATCCGCTGCAAAAGCATATCCTGGAGATAGTTTCCCATTTAGCAGGCATCCCGGTCTCGGCTATTCATATTGGTATTGATGGCTGCGGTGCTCCCGTTTTTGCCATTCCTTTAAAAAAGATGTCCGAGGTATACCTAAAGCTTGCCTGTCCCGATCTGATTCAAGATCCTAAGCTCCAGCAGGCAGTTATTAAGATGACGGCCATTATGAATAATCAGTTTAATATGGTTGCTTCACAGCATTTTATCTGTTCGATTTTATTGGAAGACAAGAATATTGTTGCTAAGGGTGGAGCACAGGGTGTGTATTGCTTTGGACTTAAAAAAGAACGTACTGGATTTGCCCTTAAAGTGTTAAGTGGATCTGAGGACGTTTGGCCAAACATTGTAGCATCTATTCTTGAACAACTACAATACAACAATCATGAAACCATAAAAAGACTGAGAAACCTAAGGCCATCGGTTATACGAAATGACGCAGGTATGGAAGTGGGGACTATACAAGAAATCTTCCAGTCTGAGAAAATGCCTTTAAAATAGCAGCTAATGAGAACTCACGATTAAAGGAGATACATACACATGTTAATAGAAGTTATAGCTGACACGCTGAGTGATGCGCTGATTGCCGAGGAAGCCGGCGCAGGCAGAATTGAACTGGTAACCGGGCTCTCAGAGGGCGGTCTGACACCAGGCTATGGCGTTATTGAAAGAGTGTGCAAGGAATTAAAGATTCCGGTAAATGTAATGATCCGTCCGCACAGCCGCGGGTTTTGCTATTCGGAGGAAGACCTTGACATTATGATTCAGGATATTAAAGTATGCAATAAACTAGGAGCGGCAGGTATAGTGCTTGGCGTTCTTACACCTGACCATCAAGTACATAACGATCATTTAAAGCGGCTGATCGATGCAGCAGACGAAATGGATATTACCTACCATCGCGCCTTTGATGAGGCCGATGATCAATTTGCGGCTTTGGAAAGTCTAAAGCAGTATCCGCAAATTTCGAGAATTCTTACATCCGGAGGCCGGAAAAGTGCTGCAGATGCCGCAGAAAGACTGAAGCGCCTTCATGAGCTCACGGCTGATAGTCATTTGAAAATTATGGCTGGTGCCGGTCTATCAGCTGGAAATATTAGAGCATTTTTGGATGAGGTGCCTGTTACTGAAGTTCATTTTGGTACAGGAGTCCGTGTGAAATCCAGCTATGAGCATGCGATTGATCCTGAGAGGGTGCTAACCATAAAGAAAATAATCGGTGCTTAATGTGAAAAGGACTCTGACGGAATGGGAGAGATGAGTAATGTGGTATTGTATGTGCGAGTTATTACATTAACCTAAGAATAATACTATTAAAAAAGACAGGTAAATCACCTGTCTTTTTATATTACGAAAAGTCCTATAAAAATATTTTAAACGGCATAAGATTTAAGAAGATAGCGTTCAATAAACTCAGCTAATCCATCATTTTCGTGGTGTCCTGTAACAAAATCAGCTGCTGCTTTAACCTTTTCGCCTGCGTTCCCCATTGCCACACCAGTACCGGCTTGACGAAGCATTTCTATATCATTGGGACCGTCTCCAATAGCTGCGACTTCATTTGGGCTGATCCGAAGTTCGTTAAGTAAGCTTTTGATAGCAGCCCATTTGGAAACATCAGGAGCAACCAGCTCAAACCCGTCATTCCAATCAATGACAGCTGCTTCTGTTTTAAACAAAGCGGATAGTTCTTGGCTCGGGGTGCCTGTACGAACACTATATTTAAGAACATCCTGATAAGCTGCATGTCTTAAATCTCCGATATACTGCGGTGGAATTTGCCCAATTCGAGTCCAATAATCGATTTCTTCATTAAGTTCCTTACAATATAGCCCAGTTGATGTATGGATCATAACATTACATGGAATTTTTGCAGTAAGATGGTGAAAGCGTTCCTCGTTTAGTTGTACGGTTTTTATTTGCGTAGGCCTTCCTGTCTCTGCATCGTGAATAACAGCACCATTCAAACAGATCATGGGAGTTTTTAAACCAATTTCTTTATGATAGGGAGCGGTTACTTCATAGTGCCGGCCAGTGGCAAGAAACACCATAACTCCCTGGTCTATGAGCCGGTAAATGGCTTCTATGTTACGGCGGGAAATGCAGTTTGAGGCTTTCAGGAGTGTACCATCCATATCAATAAATACTGCACGCATATTCATTTATTTTGCCTCCTCATCTGTTGATAAACCAATCATATACTTTGAATATTAAAGTCATGTAAATTCATTGTATAGATTTGTTTTTTTCACCGATGAGCGGGAGAATTGCAAATCCTATTTAAATCGGAGCTGAAACATCCACAAAGAAAGAGGGATAGACTATGAATATTAATCGTGCCAGTGAATTAAAAGGAACTATAAGAAATGAGATGAGTGTCATTTTCGTAGACGGCTTTTATCAATGGCTGAATTATTTTTCAAAGGATAAAGCTAAACTTTACAGGACATTTGCGCATATGTTTAATACGGAAGTCTTCTATACGGCTTCAGTTGACAATCATATTGCGGCTCTAGCCGCATGTACAAACAATACCCCAGCAGTGAAATTAAAATATAGTGAGTTTAGAAAACATCTTGGCTTTATCATGGGCAGTTTAGCTTATATCATTCTTAAAAAAGAATTTGAGAAAAAGCAATATCCCTTTCAAGTATCTGAAAATATGGGTGCAATAGAGTTTGTGGCTACATCGGTTAATTATAGAGGACGGGGTATGGCGACTGAACTGCTAAAATCGATAATGGATTCTGCTTCATATGACGAATATGTTCTAGAGGTAGCAGATACCAATACAAATGCCATCAAGCTTTATGAAAAACTGGGCTTTGCAGAGTTTATGCGTATACCTCAAAAGCATAGTGAAAGAAGTGGTGTTAATTATCTTGTTTATATGAAGCATGAAAAGAAAGAGGCTGAATCACTGGGACCAATCCGCTGATGTGATTGCTAAATGGACTAGCTGAAAATCTTGTAAATCTGATTTGAACCATTTATCTAAAGTAGATTATACTCACGAAAAAGATGCCTAATAGAGGTAATAGTATAGATCTGTATTCAGAGAAGTGAAACTGTTTAGGATTCAGTTTGCCAGATGAAAATCAGAATGGAATCGAGTAATTAAAACCCAACAAATCCGCTATTCGAGTTAATTTCCTATCATAAAATAAAAGATTCTTACAAAATGTAAAACCTATGTTTTATTTTCATAAACTTTCTTAAAAGAAGGTTAATGTATGTAAAATAATGGATTGAAGCCTTCTATTTCCGTTCAGATTCTTCTATGATTACAACTGTAACAAATATAGCAGCCAAGGAGGAATTGGAAATGAAAAAATGGTTATTAGCTATGATGGCATCTTTGATGATTACAGGTGTGGCTACAGGCTGCAGCAATGAAGATGATACTGACGAGACGAACACAGAAGAAACTGAAGATACGGGAACAGAAGAAGGCACTGAAGAAGGAACAGAAGAAGGCACTGAAGAAGGCACTGAAGAAGGAACAGAAGAAAGCACTGAAGAAGAAACTGAAGAAGGAACAGAAGAAAGCACTGAAGAAGAAACTGAGTAAAGATTCAAATTCAAAGAAAGTGCCCCTTTTGAAGAAGGGGCACTTTCTTTTTGAATTAATGCGCAAATATCTCCAAATGCAGTTTGACGAGACAGGCATTTCCATGCTACATTAATTTCATAATACAAAAAGGTGTGGTGAAGTATGTCGGTAGCAGGTGTCAACTAATTGTTATTAGTTGAATAAGGTGTTTTTTCTGGCGGATGCCAGCTTATTAAGAATGCCTTTCTTCAAACACAATTGTTTGAATACCTGCTATAAGACTGCTTCCATTTCTATTTATTCGTGTTGATGTAGACACTAAACCTGGTATAAGGTTTAGTCTGTTTATGCCTGTTCGAAAATAGGACGCCCGCGGAAGCTTTCTGCCCAATTAGATTGGCGGTGGGGGAAGGCTTTTGCGGGCTATTTTATTTGGAATGAGGCAGAGGATATGAATAATATGACCTTTGAAAAATTGCAATATCATGAATTGAAGAATAGAGTAAAACAGCATTGTGTCAGCAGTCTGGGAAAAGAATTAATCGACCGGCTGCAGCCGAGCTCAAATATGAAAACTGTCCGCAATCGTTTAAATGAAACAAGCGAGGCCCGAAGGCTGCTTGACGCCGAAAAGCATCTGCCATTAACCGGCATTTCCAATATCACAAGCATTATTGAGAAATTGGAAAAAGGCATCATATTAGCTCCATCAGAGTTAAATGCTGTATCCGATTTTTTAAGAGGCTGCCGGAAAATCAAAAAGTTTATGGCGGATAAGGAATTTTTTGCTCCTGTGCTTTACACATATGCACTATCTATGACAGAATTTCGGCAGATCGAAGAGGAGATCTTATATGCAATCAAAGGAAACATGGTTGATTCGGGTGCCAGCAAAGAGCTGAAGCGGATTAGAAATCACATAGCGAAAACAGAAGAAAAAATCGAAGAGCGTTTGAATAAGTTTCTGAGGAGTGGAGCAAATAAGGAGTATATTCAGGAATTCTATATCAGCAAAAAGGATGACCGTTTTACCATTCCCATAAAGGCTTCCTATAAAAACCAGGTAGCCGGAACCGTAGTCGAAACATCCTCCAAGGGGGCGACTGTTTTTATGGAGCCTGATTCCGTTTCAAAGCTAAATGTGGAATTGGCGATGCTGAAATCGGAGGAGTCGGTAGAGGAATATCAAATATTAGCCACCCTTTCCGGTGCCATTCTTGAATCCATTCACGAGATCCGCATTAATATTGAATGCATCAGCCAGTACGACATGATTTTTGCGAAAGCCAAGTACAGCAAAAGTACCGACGCCATTGAACCGGAGATTAATAATCATGGGTATATCAAATTAGCCGGAAGCAGGCATCCTTTGTTGGAAGGGAACGTTGTCCCGCTTGATTTTGAAATCGGCAAGAGCTATAGAAGTCTGGTCATAACAGGCCCAAATGCCGGCGGAAAAACCATTGTTTTAAAGACAATCGGCATCCTTACACTGGCTGTCATGTCCGGGTTTCATATTATGGCGAAAACGGGGAGTGAAATCGCCGTCTTTGATCAAGTTTTTGTTGATATTGGCGATAATCAGAGCATTGAAAATGCTTTGAGTACGTTCTCCTCCCATATGAAGAACATTTCCGAGATTATGAGTGCGTCAACTAATAATTCACTGCTTCTATTTGATGAGATTGGAAGCGGGACTGAGCCG
This sequence comes from Cytobacillus sp. GQ23, assembly GCF_059758675.1. Classification (NCBI taxonomy): domain Bacteria; kingdom Bacillati; phylum Bacillota; class Bacilli; order Caryophanales; family Bacillaceae; genus Cytobacillus; species Cytobacillus sp. GQ23. Next base: position 114,448 of record NZ_JCAXER010000008.1, on the reverse strand, counting down.
AATGAAGGGGCTTCATTGGCAATTGCGATACTTGAGGAGTTTTATCATATGGGATGCATTACGATAGCCACTACCCACTACGGAGAGATTAAACGTTATTCTGAAATGCATGATGATTTTATGAACGCCGCCATGTTATTTGACAGTGCGGAATTAAAGCCTATGTATAAGCTGTTAATAGGTGAATCTGGAGAGAGCAATGCACTTTGGATTTCCAGAAAGGTGAATATCCGCGAACATGTCCTGAAGCGTGCGCAAAGGTATATTGAAAACAAGGAATATAATCTGGAAGCAGTAAGAGAGAATAAAATAAAGAAACCAGTGATTGAAGTGAATCCGAACACAGTCGAATACCACTATGAAATTGGTGACAGAGTTAAATGGATCAGCCAGAATGATTACGCTATTGTATTTGAGCCAATCGATAAATTTAATAATATCAAGCTGTTCTATAAAGATGAAATAGTGGAAGTGAACAGTAAGCGGATTGAATTGGACATTAAAGCAAGCGAGCTGTATCCGGAAGGGTATGATATGAATACCTTATTTACCAGCTACCATGAGCGGAAGCTGCAGCATGATCTGGAGAGAGGATCGAAAAAGGCGCTGCGAAAGGTTCAAAAGGAGATAAGGAATAGGAAGGAGAAATAGTGGCAAAAGGTATGAAGGCGATCTTCCATTTTTGGACAGATCGCTTTTTTACTTACTTAATTTTCATCATATTATGGAATTGAAACTTACTTTGACAAATCATTAGCCTCATATGCAACTCGTATTCCGGATTCGATCGCCCCTTGAATCCATGTCCGTGTTTTGCTCGTATGCTCTCCTGCAAAATGAACGCGCCCCTCCGGTGAAATCGTACCGGGGAACAATTCGGTTTCCTGTCCAGGTTCAAAGAAAGAAAATCCGCCAGAGGCATAAGGGTCCAGTGCCCAGCTGTATGAAGCTCCTGCGACAAATTCCGAATAAACAATATCACCGTAAATGTCCGTCAGGTTTCTAAGCGCATAGTGAATACGCAATTCCTCCGGCTGACTATCCCATATATGAGCCTCATCCGCCCAGGTATAGCTGGCAATAAGGATGGCAGGGCCGCTTGTGCCAATTCCATGACTTGGAAGATAGGTGAATCGTATCGGCTGGTCTGTGATTGTTTTGCCGCCCATCTGGCCTGCTCTCTCCCAAAAACGGGACTTAAACTCAATCGCAATTTTGGTTGCTGCCATATAATTTAGTTCGCGGATGGCCCTCCGCTTGAAATAGGAAAATGAATGAAAAGGCTCGACCTTCACAAATCGCATAACTGAATAGGGGATGGTAACAATTGCTAGATCTCCTGTGATACTGGACTGTTCATTGGTCTGCTGATGAGTTAATTGGATGGTAACGCTATTTGTGCCCTGAATGATTCCGGTCATTTTTTGATGGAGATGAATATCATTTTTCAATTGAGGAAGGAAAGCCTTCGGTAAGCGGTCCATGCCACCTGATATTTCATAGTAAGTTCCTCCCGATGTCAAAATAATTAACTCACGTAAAACTTCAGTAAAAGACATTCCCATAAAGGCTTCCAAATCCAGCAGTACGCCGATCATATCAATTGCTCCAACTGAAAAGTAAGAGTTTAGCACAAAGCCAAAAGAATATTTTCTATAATGCCTTTCCAGAACGGCCCAATTTCTTACAGGGTCTTTGTTGATAAAGTCTATAAAAGGCTGTAACGCACCCAGCAGAAGTTCTTCAGCCGATTTTCCTCTCTCGTTGGGCTGGACAGGGAAGTTTAAAATGCCGGGATTCTGCTCATACATCTCGAGCCGGGCTTTGATGCCATTTGCGTAAAGTAGATCCATAGGATTACGGTTTATAAAGACATTTAGAGGGAGATTGAATTTTTTTATATAGGACAAGGTCAGCGCATGGATATGAGGGATCCTCATTGGGCCAGCGTTAAAAAATAATCCTTTGCTGAAGGGGGAGCGCATGGTATAGACACGGCCGCCAATTCTGTCATTTGCTTCCAAAATGGTTATATTATGCCCAGATTCCTTTAATAAAGAACCTGCCACCAGACCAGCCATACCGGCACCAACAATGACGATATGCTTTGGCCACTGAGTTTTCCGAAGGCCGTGAAGAATCACATTCAGCATTTGATCATCCGTTAATTCCGGTTTTTCGTTCCAGTTCATCATTCCGCCCCTTTGCAATAGGATTCATTGCAGTATATTCATCCGCATGAATCACTATGTGCAAAAGGGGATGCTGTAGCAGCCTGCGCGGGAAAAGATGACTAATGTCTTATGAAATGAATATCCCGCTTGCAATGAAAAGTCCTGCAGCAATCACACCGCCAATCGCTGAAACCTTCAATTTATACCGCGCATAATCCACTAGATCCATATCCAGAATCGAAGCAGTAGTTATGGTCGTATCACCAAGAGGTGAGGTTAAAGCCCCAAATGCCCCGCTTGCAAAAACGGCTCCAACTGTAAGCGGAATGGAGGCATCAGTCGAAACCGCCAGGGTAATTCCAAGCGGCATGAATAATCCCCAGGTCCCCCATGAGCTTCCAATAAAGTAGCCTACTGCAGAACCGAGGACAAAGATGGCCGCAGGGGTCAGAAAAGCTGGCAAAAAGCTGCCAAGTGAGCCCCCGATGAATTCGGAAAATCCAAGATCCTCTGCAGCCAGTGTGAGCGCCCAAATCAGAATGAGAAGGCTGATAGCCTCCATCATCTGATTGCCTCCGTCATAAAAATGATAAAGAATTTCGTTCATCTTCTCCCGCCTGATAATGTAAAAAATAAAGGTTAAAACGAGAGTGATAAAAACAGCCAGCAGCATGACAAATGTGGCATCTGCCATCGAAAAGGCCTCGAAGATTGTATTGGCGCCCTGCGACATTCCATCCTGCCATAATAGGAACAAAGAAAAGGCAAGCAATAAAACTACAGGAACAATCAAATGCCAAGGCTGGGCTTTTACAAGAGATAATTCTTTCTTGATTCCCAACCGGTGAAATTCATGCTCTTCTTCTTCTAAATCGGTGTGGGATTCCCTGTTCTGGTCTCCTGTCTTTTTTCGCCGCCAAAATGTCTGCACAATCCCGATTAGCAGCATTATGATCGCGTAAAAATTAAACAGAATGCTTAATAAAAATATCTCATATGCCGACATTTCGAGGTCCAATCCGCTGATGCCGCCTTCAACCAATGACACCATGAAGCCTACAAATGCAGTCGCAACCGGAAGCAGCACAATCACTGATTCGGTTGAGATATCAAGAGTCATGCCGACTTTTTGCTTAGAAAGGTTCATTTTTTTTATCAGGGATTTGATAATTGGTCCGATCATCATAATTCGAAACATTGGCATCATGAAGGTGAATGGGAGAGTGATCCAGATGAACACAAGTAAACCGCGTTCAGAGCGGATCCGTCTGCCGGCCCATTCGGAAAACCCCTTAATGCCGCCCGCAATATTCATCATTCCCACTAGCCCGCCGAACAGATATAAAAATCCGACTATCTTGATATTCGTTTTGTCGGAAAGTGTGGTCACAATATATGCGACCGACTGTTCCGTCCCCGCCAGCAGGTCCGCCGACACTATAATGGAGCCAACAAGGATGCCCGCCACCAATCCTGGAAGGATGTTCTTCAGCCAGATGGACATTCCGATTACGATTAAAAATGGTATGAGCGAAAGCCAGGTATTGTTCAAGTTTGTGCCCTCCAATAAAATGCCGTTACTCATTTAGTATTGCCAGGCAGAAGAGGTAAATTCCTGAAAATTGGCCCGTAAACAATGGGTTGTTCACTTTTTGGGTGAAGGGTGCTGTAGGCTATAAGCAGATAACAGCCTTTGTTGCTTTAAAACATCAACCAATTGAATATGGGTATTTGATTCAGTAACAATCCCCCATCCCGACACATATTTTGAGAAGAGAGTATCCGAAAAACTGACAGTTTCGTTATGGAATTTGGATGTTTTTCTTAATGTCCCTTAATGCTGCTGGCTCAATAAATAAATTCGGAGGTATGAACATGAATGATTTCCAAAACGAACTACAAATGCTGAATGTTGGTGATTTCCATGCGAACGAGGCGGTTCCTTGGGATCAAAACCAGGTCTATAGTGATCAGTCCCGATTATGCGTGGGGATTGGTTTCGGCTTTAGCTGCTTTTTCTTTAACTGTTTCAATTGTTTCCGATGCTTTAACTGTTTCAATTGTTTCCGATGCTCTAACTGTTTTAGATGCGGAGGCCGCTGTGGCGGGCGATGCGGTGGACGTTGCGGAGGCCGTTGAGTCGGATATTAGCCTTATCGATATGGGAAAATGGAAGCCCCTCAGTATGGAGGGGCTTTTCATCTGAGGGTCAGACATATGAGACAAATCCCAATACATAGAATGAGAGAGAAAGTATGTTTCATAAATAGGCATAGTTTACGGATAAGGAGGAACGAAATGGAAAATTTGACCCCTTCTGTGCGGTTGAAGGTGAAAAGGGACACGTTATTTATCCCTGATCCGGCTAAAGGTGTGTATTTTCGGAATAATGAAAGCTCCTTCCGCATGGAAGGAAGTATGATCGATCAATGGGTCCAAAAGCTGATGCCGATGTTTAATGGTGAGTATTCGCTGGGGGAATTGACTGCTGGCTTGCCGGGCCCGCATAGGGATCGGGTGTTTGAAATTGCGGAAGTGCTGTACCGTAACGGCTTTGTGCGGGATGTAAGTCAGGACCATCCTCATCAATTGGAAGAGCATGTTCTTAAAAAATATTCCTCCCAGATCGAATTTTTGGAAAGCTTCGGTGATTCGGGTGCATTTCGTTTCCAGACATACCGGGAGGCAAAAGTGCTGGCAGCAGGTTCAGGCCCTTTTTTTGTTTCGCTGGTTTCTTCGCTGATTGAGTCTGGATTGCCTAAGGTTCATATGGTCAATACGGACCCTGTTTCGACTAACTCAAAGCGGCTGAAGGAGATTATTGCACATGCCCGGCAAACAGACCCCGAAGTTTCAGTGGAGGAGGTAATACGTGAGAGTGAGGAAGATTGTTCCTGGGAGGAACTGATCCAGCCGTATGATTCGATTCTATATATATCGGAAGAAGGGAATGTAGAGGAACTGAAGACAATACATGCTGCCTGCCGGAAAGAGAAGAAGATATTTCTTCCTGCAATGATTTACAAACAGGCTGGTATGGCAGGTCCTCTCGTACATCCTGAATCAGAAATCTGCTGGGAGAATGCCTGGCACCGTGTACATCGGACCGCATTTTACAAAGACAAGCAATTGCACACCACTTCCTCCATAGCTGGAGCCATGCTGGCAAATTTGATTGTGTTTGAACTCTTTAAAGAGATTACTGGATTGACCAGTGCGGAACAGAGAAATCATTTTTTCCTTCTTAATCTGGCAACGCTTGAAGGGAATTGGCATTCCTTTCTTCCTCTGACTGGAGAAAAAGCTTTGGAATGGATTCAAGATGTCGATCAGAGGATCGGACAGAGTTCAGGAACAAGTAAGCCAGACAGTTTGTTTCTTTTTTTCAGTCAGCTGACTTCAGAAGAATCTGGAATATTTCATAAATGGGAGGAAGGGGATTTATGGCAGCTGCCTCTGTCACAATGTGAAGTGCAGGCAGCGGACCCGCTCTCAAAGGGACCGGCCGAGCTCCTGCCGGCTGTAATCTGTACTGATTTGCGGCATGACGAGGCACGCCGGGAAGCTGGCTTGACCGGGATTGAAGCGTATGTGTCGAAGCTGGCTGGCCGGCTTGATCTGCATCCGGATTTGGATTTATATGGAGTTGGCGCCGGTGAAACATTCGCAGAGGGCCTTTTGCGCGGACTGGATCGGTGTCTGGAAGAGAAGCTGGCGAATCAAGCAGTTCAGAGAACAGCTGCACCTTTACATTTAAGTGAAGTAGAAGATGAACGGTGCAGGTTTTATTTAGACGCATTGACAACCATGAAAGGAGCACCAATAATTTGCGAGGGTGAAGGAGTCTCCGGCTTCCCTGTGGTCTGGGTCGGCACGGACGATCGCTGGTTTGGCAGCGTCGGCTTTAATAGAACATTAGCTCTGAGAAAAGCGCTGCAGCATGTGATTGCACAGGTGCAAAACCAAAATGGAAGACATAAAGCAACCGCAGTGGAGGCGTCAGCTCTCCTGCTTGAAGAGAAGGAACCGCAAAGTCTGGTCATTCCTTATTGTAATGAGAAGGAACATTCCCGGCTATTGCAATCTGCCCGACAGGTTCTGGAAAAGAACAGCCAACGGCTTTTAGTGTGTGATTTTTCCTTCGAGCCCTTTATGAAAAAGAGTCTGGCAGGGGTATTTGGGGTGTTTGTACGAGAGGAGGAATCACAGTGAGTGCTATCGTGGTAGTTGTCGGAGAGGGCCTGCTGGCGGACAGCGTATGCAAAGAACTGCCTGCCGGATATAAGGTAGTCCGTCATACGAATTTTGAGCCTGAACTGCCGGATGGCACAAATTTGATTCTGGCTCTGCAAGATACCTGGATGCCTGCAGTTCATAAAAAGGCGGAAGAAGTGTCCCGATCTACCGGTATTCCCTGGCTGCGGGGCTTTGTAGCGTTTGGTGAGGGTGTGATCGGCCCATTCGTCCACCCGTCTTCACCGGGATGCTCACAATGTGCTGACAGCCGAAAGCTCATGGCAGGGCGTGAGCGGGAAGAGATGTGGAAATTGCAGCAGAGATTCGAAGATAACAGCGAATTAGAAAGTGACGCCTGGGCATCGCGCACGGGGCTTTTACAGCTGTCTCACCTGCTTGTGTCTGAGGTGCAAAGGGCACTTGAAGGGAGCCTGGCGGATCTGGAAGGCCGAATGTATCTGGTCAGCCTCAGAACATTGAAAACCTCCCGCCACCTTATTCTGCCAAATTCATTGTGTCCGTTCTGCAGTTCCCTCCCTGAAGATTCACAGGAAGCTGCAAGAATTACTATGAAGCCAAGTCCGAAAATAAGCGCAGACAGTTACCGCTGCCGCTCATTGGAGGATTTAGATCAAACACTCGTCAGAAATTATCTGGATCCGCGGACTGGTTTATTAAATGGCAAAATGTATGATTTCACGCCGCCTTTTGCGGATGTAATCGTTAACCTGCCGTTGCTCGGAGGGGACGAAGGCGTAGCAGGCCGCACTCATTCCTATAGGGTGAGCGCGCTCACGGCGATATTGGAGGGGCTTGAACGTTCCTGCGGCATATCGCCCCGCGGAAAAAGGACTGCAGTCTATGACAGTTACCGCAATCTGGAAGACCTGGCTCTTAATCCTCTAAAAGCAGGTGTGCATGCAGATGAACAGTATGAGCGGCCGCACTTTCCATTTAAAAAATTTAATCCTGATATCCCGATGAATTGGGTATGGGGTTATTCGTTTTTGCAGGAGCGCCCGATTTTGGTTCCAGAGCTGCTTGCCTATTACAGCCTGGGCTGCGGGAATGGATTTGTCTATGAAACATCTAACGGATGCGCACTGGGCGGCAGCCTGGAGGAAGCGATTTTCTACGGTATTTTAGAAGTGGTGGAGCGTGATTCATTCCTGATGGCCTGGTACGGTCAGCTCGCCCTTACGCGTCTTGATCCTTCTTCCTCCAATGATTCGGAACTGCAGCTGATGATTGACCGGATAAGGACTGTGGCAGGATATGATCTGCTTCTGTATAACGCGACAATGGAGCATGGCATACCAAGTGTTTGGGCGATGGCAAAAAACAGGAAGAAAAAGGGTTTGAATATCATTTGTGCAGCCGGAGCCAATCCTGATCCGGTCCGGGCTGTAAAAAGTGCAGTTCATGAGTTAGCTGGAATGATGGGGACAATGGACGATGATTTTGAAGCGAACAAAACAAAATTAAGGCAAATGCTGCTGGATTCTTCCCTCGTTGGCAAAATGGATGACCATGGGATGCTATACGGATTGCCGGAAGCAGAGGAGAGGCTATCTTTTTTGCTGAATGAAAACCGTCCGCTCCGAACGTTTTCCGAGGAATTCAAGAGGGGAAGAAAACATGCAGACCTGGCAGAGGATCTAAAGGACCTTCTTCGGGCCTTGCACAGGCAAAACCTTGATGTCATAGTGGTGGATCAGACGACATCGGAAATAAAGAGGAGCGGATTGCATTGTGTCAAAGTGCTGATTCCGGGGATGCTGCCCATGACATTTGGACACCACCTGACACGTGTAAAAGGACTCGAGAGGGTGCTGGAGGTTCCAATGAAACTCGGTTATGCAAAAGAACCCCTTACAGTTGAACAGCTGAATCAGCATCCCCACCCATTTCCATAAGCCCTCACTGGGAGGTGAAAAAGGATGAATCCAGATACATTTCTGCACAATTTGCATTTTGATATTGACGGAATAACCCCGCCAGATTGGGAAGTGGATTGGGAAGATGCGCCACTGGCCTATAAGCTTTACCGGGGCTTGCCGGCTGTCCCGCTGTCATTAGAGGTTCCCCTTTCTCTAAAAGAATGGGAAGCACCGGCAAAGCCTGATCGCAGGAGAATCGGAAATTTTCTCTGGTACACATTTGGTCTCAATCAATTTTCCCAGTCTGTCTCCCCATTCAGTTCGGAGGAGCATTGGGATATTATGCAGTCGTTACGGCGCTCTGTGCCTTCTGGCGGAGCGCTGTATCCTAATGAACTATATTTGTTTCTGAAACTGGAGGATTTACCAGAGGGGATCTATCACTATGATGTGCTGCACCACCGCCTGGTGCTGCTGAGAAAGGGTAATTTCGATTCCTATATGGCCCGTGTCCTTGGCGGACGGTGTGATGTGTCTTCCTGTTTTGGGACTGTTTTCGTGACGACCATGTTCTGGAAAAATTACTTTAAATACAATAACTTTGCTTACCGTCTGCAGGGCCTGGATGCCGGGGGAGTGATTGGACAGTTAATAGAGGTTTCAAAGAGGTTCGGTTTTGCAGCGGGAGTTTACTTCCAATTTCTTGATCGCGCCCTTAACCATCTCCTTGGACTGTCTGAAGACGAGGAGAGCGTATATGCTGCAATTCCGCTGTCTGTTGAACCGACCGGCTGGGCAAGCGCGAGAAGCAGGAGTGAAATAACAACTGCCTCTGAATTATGCGAGGAAATAACCCCGATTCGGACTAAAAACTTAGTCAGATCTAAAAAGATAAAAGATTACCAGATGTTAACCAGCATCAATAAAGCGTCCATGCAGGAATCCACTAATTCGTTTAGTCAAATCATGCCTCCAGAGTCACACAGTGAGGGACGGCCTGTGACTCTTCCTCCTGTAAACAGGATATCGTATGATTTGGCGTCGGTCTGCCGGGAGCGATTTTCACCGGATATGGATTTCGCTTCAGGGAGGGTTAGCCGGGAGCAGCTTGCTGCCCTGCTTCAGGAGGCGGCCGAATCGTACCTATATCGAAACGACTTAGATATGGCAATTGAAAAGCGCGCGTCACGCGTAACTATATATATGTGTTTGAATCATGTTGAGGGAATTCCGGATGGAGCCTATTATTATGACAGCGATGCCCATTCGCTTAGGGAGATTAGTCCCGGAGACCATCGGCTTGCGCTGCAAACCGGAATGCCTGCAGGCAATGTGAATCTGTTTCAAGTCCCGCTATGCTTTCATATAGCAGGGGATAAAGCTTACCATAAAGCAGAATTGGGCTGTAGAGGCTATCGCATTCAGCAAATGGAAGCTGGAATGCTTATGCAGCGATTACTTATTGCAGCGACAGCGCTAGGGATGGGCGGACATCCGCTCCTCGGGTTTGATGCGAAGATAAGTGATGTAATTTACAATTTGGAAACACAGGGAAAAACGAGCCTTATCCAAATCCCGATTGGCTTCTACCGGGCCCGTCCGTGGCTGAGGGGGAATTTAATTAGCTAGATTAGAAGATGATGGTGACTGAAGATTGGCGGCCATAATGAGGAGTGAAGAAGTAATATTGTTGTTAATAGAGTAAAAATGGACGTTAAAGTTTTTGATTAACGACCAATTTTTTTAGTACAGAAGGAAAATCGTCGTTAATGAAGATGATTAACGCCCGAAAATCACGGAGCATAGTAAAAAGGGTCGTAAAAGTCTCTGATTAACGACCATTTTGTGTAGAGGAGAAGGGAAATCTTCGTTAATGGAGATGAATAACTCCAAAAATCATAGAGCATTGTTAAAATGGTCGTTAAATCCCCTGATTAACGACCATTTTGTGTAGAGGAGAAGAAAAATCGTCGCTATTGTAGTTGATTAACTTCTAAAAAGCACAAAGCGAAGAAAATGGTCGTTAAAGAGAATTGGCATAGAGAAACGTCACACTATATCAAATGGTATAAAAAAGGAACAATATTTCCGCCAAGTCAAAACTGTATGAAAAAATCCCCCTCTTTATTAGCACTTTGGACAATTGAATTTTCTGAAATATCGAACTACTATTAGAACCAAGCAATTCTTTTATGGAGGGGAACAAAATGATCTCAAGTTCAGTAAAGGGAAGAACAGATATTTCCATTCGTGATATTTGGGAAGCAAAGAAACGGATTTCTTCGCTGGTCTATAAGACTCCACTGATTCAATCGGCTATCCTGTCTGAGAAATTGGGCCGCAGGGTATTTTTGAAGCTGGAGAATGTGCATGAAATTGGCGCCTTTAAGGTCAGAGGGGCGGCGAATAAAATTTTGAGTTTGAGTCCTGAAGCGAGAGAACGGGGAGTTGCTACCTATTCGACAGGGAACCATGGTATGGCTGTTGCATATGTAGCGAAAAAACTTGGTATTGAGGCCGTTGTATGTATATCTAACCGTGTTCCAAAAGCGAAGGTTGATTCTTTAAAAAGGCTGGGAGCCAAAATCGAAATCTACGGTGACAGCCAGGATGCCGCCGGGGAACGATGCTTTGAATTGGAGAGGACGGAAGGGCTGACGGTGATTCAGCCGTTCGATGATCCCCATGTGATTGCCGGACAGGGAACGATTGGGCTGGAAATACTGGAGGAGCTTCCGAATGTAACGGATGTGATTGTTCCCCTTTCAGGCGGCGGGCTTCTTTCAGGGGTTGGACTCGCAGTAAAATCAAATGATAGTGAGATAAGGGTTTCCGGCGTTTGCATGGAAAAATCGGCTGTCATGTATGAGAGTTTAAAAGCAGGAAAACCGGTAGTGCTTGAGGAGAGTGAGACTCTTGCTGACAGCTTGCTGGGCGGAATCGGTCTTGATAACAGCTACACCTTCCGAATGGTGCAAGAATACATGGATAATGTTTATCTGATTCCTGAAGAAGAGATTGCCTACAGCATGGCTTTTATGATGGATAAGCACAGAATGATTATGGAGGGAGCGGCAGCAACCGGAGTAGCAGCGGTTTTAGGCGGGAAAATTCCCCGGCAGGAGGGGGATGTTGCTGTCATCATTAGCGGGCATAATGTGGATCTTTCTGTCATTCAGCAGATCATTCAAGATTATTCATCGTGAGTGAATCATCTTGAAGGTCAGATTTTCCTTTAACTGTCAATATGGAAATATACTTAAAATATTATAGTAATAAAGTAATAATTAGAAAAGTGTGAAATTTTTAGTGGACGTCTCTTTCTGAATATGGTTACCTATAATTAAAGTCTTCTATCATTTTAATCTTAAGGTGTTCAGAGGGGAGCCAACATGAGATTAACAGTTAGTGATGTACTTCAAAACCAGATACTTAATGGTGCTAAGATTATTACCGGTAAAGAATATGCTGAAAAACGGCATATCCAATGGGTTTCAGCGATCGAAATGCCCGTGGAAAACTTTGTCCGGAAAAATGAAGCGGTATTGACGACAGGGATCGGCTGCGGTACCGATATTGAAACGTTCAAAAGGTTTGTACAGGATGTTATTGATTCTGATGCTTCGGCCCTGATGGTTGCGCTGGGAAGATACATTTTCGATATTCCCAGTGAAGTGGTTGAGCTCGCTGAAAAGAATAATTTTATTATTATTGAACTTCCGTGGGAAATCCGTTTTTCCAGTATTATCGAATTGGTCATGAAAGAGATCAATGACATCGAATATAAAGAGCGAAAAAAATCAGAAAAGGTACAGCAGGAGCTTCTCCAGCTTATCTTAAAAGATACCAATCTGAAAGAAATCTCAAAATTCGTGGAAAAACATATCGGGTATCCTATCGTCATTACAGACCGATCCGGAACCCTTCATGAAAAAAGCATCCACACACAATCCTTTATAAAGGAGTGGAAAAAGTATGTCCTGCAAGGAATCTTGCCAACAAGGGCAGAAAACACTTTCCTAAAAGGGGACCCTATGTTTCAGAAGTTCCAAATGATTCAGGTGGAAAACCGCATTGTATATCAAATTCCGGTTCTCCAGGTAGCCGGCAATCCACAAGGTTATATTTTTGTGTTAGTTCCGAGTTCCGAATCAATCGAATCCTTTCTCACTCTCTTTCGGGTTAACGTGTTAGAGCATACGGCCACGACGATTGCTCTTTGGCTTTCAAGGAGAAATGCCATTGAAGAGACAAAAATGCGCCTGCGCAGCGATTTTGTCCATGAGCTGTCTAAAGGCGAATTCCTATCACTTGAACAAGCTGATACAAGGGCAAAGTTGCTGGGGTATAATCTTAAACTCCCATATGTGTGTATTGTCGGGTATCCGGAAAATATGGAACTATTATTTCAAAAACGCAAGCAGGACTATGATTCCTATGAACATTGGCTTGTAAGCATGATTCAATATATCGAAGAAGAAATCTACTATGCTGCACAGTCTCTTAAAAAGGACATATTGATGACCTATCAGGGGGACCAGCTTGTCATATTTCTGGAAATACCTGGGGTGAAGGAAAATGAAAACGCTACAAATTTCCTTGATCTGGTGGAACGGCGCCTCGGAAATCTGCTTCCTGAAGTAGTCATATCCTGGGGCATCGGCAATGCGTTTGAAGGCATTTCAGGATTTGGGGAAAGCTTTCGCCATGCCGGCACTGCTTTAAGCATCGGGCGGAGGAAAAAGGGCGCCGGCCATCGGATGCTGTATGAGCAGACAAGAGTGGACAGGGTTCTATTAAATTTGGCCGGCAATAAAGAAATGGAAGAAATTATTATGTCAACGATTGAACCTCTTGTACAATATGACGAGCAGCGGCATATGGATCTGATTGGCACGTTCATCGCCTATAATCAATTTCATGGGAATGTAAGCCAGACAGCAAGATCATTGAATCTTCACCGGCAGTCTCTGCTGTACCGGTTAAGGAAGATAGAATCTTTAACGGGCTTATCCCTTATTGATCCGGATGATTTATTTCTTTTAGATCTGAGCATAAAGATTTGGAAAATAGGAGAGCATGCCGAAATGGCAGGACAATATTAATGAATATGAAAAAACTGCGGCAAATCAATAGGGGTTTTCCGCAGTTTTTTGTTTTGCGTTGTATTCGGAAAATTTATAACCTTTCAATAATTTGACTGAAATAAAAATTGAATTTTCATACAATATTGCAGATGATAGTTTTCCGGTACTGACCCTATAATGAACCTACAAACGAAATATCTGAATTTTACCCGGTTTGGTAGGAGGGAGAGCCACCATGTCATTTGGAACAGCAGAGTATAAAACAAGAATCTTGAAAACGAAAGAAAAAATGGCAGCAGAAGGGATCGAGGTATTGCTTATTACCGACCCCGCTAATATGAATTATTTATCCGGCTACGACGGATGGTCCTTCTACGTTCATCAAATGCTTGTCATCATTATTGATGAGGATCAGCCGATCTGGATTGGCAGGGGCCAGGACGCAAACGGAGCTAAGGTAACGACCTGGCTCTATCATGAGAATATCATCCCGTACCCTGACGATTATGTACAATCTGAAACGAAGCATCCAATGGATTTTGTGGCCGAAATTTTAAAGCAAATCGGACAGCAAAATCGTTCCATTGGTGTTGAGATGGATAACTATTATTTCACGGCAAAGTGCTATGAGCAGCTGAAAAACGGGCTTCCCAATGCCCGTTTCCGGGATGCATCTCTCTTGGTCAACTGGGTCCGCATTATAAAATCCGATACAGAGATCGAGTATATGAAGAAAGCAGCCAAAATTGTGGAGAGCACAATGGCAGCGGGAATTGAGCTGGTGAATGAAGGTGTAAGGGAATGTGATGTGGCAGCAAAAATCTTTCATACTCAAATAACAGGCACAGAAGAATTCGGAGGGGATTACCCGGCCATCATGCCTCTTCTTCCATCCGGAGAGAGAACTTCCACACCGCACTTAACCTGGACGGACCGGCGTTATAAATCAGGCGAGCTTGTGATCCTGGAACTGGCCGGGTGCTATAAGCGCTACCATTCCCCGCTTGCCAGAACCGTTCATATCGGCCAGCCATCAGACGAAATCAAGGCACTTTCAGAAGTGGTTGTCGAAGGATTGAATGCTTGTCTGGATATGATCAAGCCAGGGATTGCCTGCGAGGAAATTGAGGACGCATGGAAAAAAACGATTGAAAAAAGCGGCATTATCAAGGAATCGCGTCTTGGCTATTCGATGGGTCTGAATTATCCACCTGATTGGGGCGAGCATACAGCGAGCATCCGCAAAGGGGATAAAACGATCCTTCAGCCGAATATGACATTCCATTTAATCCCGGGTATCTGGCTAGATCAATACGGATTCGAAGCAAGTGAATCGTTCAGGGTAACCGAAACGGGATGCGAAACATTCGCAACGCTCCCAAGGGATTTATTTATTAAAGAAGCATCACTTTCAAAAATTTAGGGGGTGAAGCCGAGAGATGCTTATTTTTTCAGAACAGGAATTAAAACAGTATGTGCAGCTGAACAAAGAAGCAATCAGCATTGTAGAAGCAGGATTTACGAAGCTTGCAGAAGATGAAGTTGTCATGCCCCCGATTATGCGGGTGGATGTGCACGACCAAAATGGTGAAGTGGATGTCAAAACCGCTTATGTTAAAGGGGAAGACATGTTTGCGATCAAAGTATCTTCCGGATTTTTCAATAACTATAAACTGGGACTTCCAAGCGGAAATGGACTGATGCTTTTGGTCAGCACTCAAACAGGCATTCCGCAGGCAATCCTTTTGGATAATGGCTATTTGACCGAGGTGCGGACCGCTGCAGCGGGAGCGATTGCTGCAAAGTATCTAACCAGAAAGAACATTGAAACGGTTGGCGTGATAGGAGCAGGAAGTCAGGCGAGGTTTCAGGTAAGGGCGCTCAATCTGGTGCGTGATTTTAAAAAGATTCTGGTCTATTCCAGGTCAGATGATCGTTCCAGAAAGTATGCAAGTGACATGTCCGCTGAATTAGGGGTTGAGGTCCAAGTCGCCGAGAGTCCCGAATATTTAGTCCGAAATAGTGATACGGTCATTACGACGACGCCGGCAGCAGAACCGGTGATCAAAGCGGAATGGCTTCATCCCGGACTTCATATTACGGCTATGGGATCAGATGCTGAACATAAACAGGAGCTGGAAGCAGAAGTCCTAGCTCGTGCGAATAAGCTTGTCTGCGATGCAAAAAAGCAATGTGCCAGACTTGGAGAATTGCATCATGCCCTGGACAAAGGAGTATTAACGAATGAATCGCAGGTTATTGAACTGGGTCAATTAACATCCGGAAAGGTAAACGGCCGGATCAATGACGAGGAGATTACGGTTTGTGATTTAACCGGTACTGGAGTCCAGGATACTGTTATTGCCCTGTTTGCCTATAGTGAGCTGGTCAAGCGGGACATCGGCTTGAAGATTGAGAACAAAGAATTGGCATTAAAAAATAGATAAGGAGTGATCGTATGGTAAAAGAAAACGTTCAGGCAGGTACAAAAGCGGTATGGGCTGGGGAAAAGGAATATTTGGTGCATGGAGCTACCCAGGTGCCGGTCGTACTCAGTGTGGCATATGGCTATGATGACATGGATGAGTGGTATGATGTAGCGATTGGAAAGAAAAAAGGCCATATTTACGGAAGAAATACAAATCCAACGGTCCAGTCATTTGAAGATAAAGTAAAAATCCTCGAAGGTGCCGAAGCAGCAACAAGCTTCTCGACAGGCATGGCTGCCATCAGCAATACATTATCGACATTTTTGGTGCCGGGAGACCGCATTGTATCCATGAAGGACACTTATGGCGGAACGAACAAGATTTTCACAGAATTCCTGCCGCGCCAGCAAATCGATGTGGTACTTTGCGAAACGGGGAATCACGAGCAGATTGAGGAAGAAGTGGCAAAAGGCTGTAAAATTCTTTACTTGGAAACACCGACGAATCCAACGGTTAAAATCACGGATATCGAACGGATGGCAAAAGCAGGACACGAAGCCGGTGCGATCGTCATTGTCGATAATACGTTTGCAACGCCAATGAATCAGAACCCTATTAAACTTGGTGTCGATCTGGTTATCCACAGTGCTACAAAATTCCTTGGCGGGCATGCCGATGCACTTGGCGGAGTCGTTTGCGGGCCTCATGATTTAGTAGAAAAAATCTATCATTATCGCGAAATCAACGGCGCCACAATGGATCCGATGGCAGCTTATTTGATGATCCGCGGAATGAAAACGCTTCACCTCCGCGTCCGCCAGCAATGTAAAAATGCGATGGCGCTCGCCAAATACCTGCAGACAAAAGATATGGTGGAATCGGTTTATTACCCGGGACTGGAAACACATCCAAACCATCATATTGCCAAAAAGCAAATGAAGGATTTTGGCGGGATGCTCAGCTTTGCTGTTAAAGGCGGAGTCGATACTGTCCGTGACCTGCTGCCAAAATTGCAATTCGCTAACCGCGCTGCAAACTTAGGTGCTGTTGAAACAACAGTAGGGCCGGCCCGAACAACAAGCCATGTGGAATGTACCCCTGAGGAGCGTGCTGCTGTCGGCATTCCGGAAGGATTAATCCGCGTCTCCTGCGGGATTGAAGAAATTGAGGATATCATTGCAGACTTTGAGCAGGCATTCAGCCATGCAGAAAGTGTTTTGCAAGTAAAGTAGATTACTAGTTCCAATTGAGGTGAGAGAGGATGTCAGATCATCATCCTACGTTTGAGCAAGCGAATAAACTGGCTGGCCGTCTCGCAGAATGGCGCCGTCATCTTCATCAGCATCCCGAACTCAGCTTTCAGGAGTTCGGGACCTCCCGCTTTGTTGCGGATGTGCTAAAGGAAATAGGCGGAATCGAAGTAGAAACAGGAGTTGGCCTTGAAACAGGAGTGGCAGGCACTTTGACCTCGGGGGATGGTCCAGTCATTGCCTTAAGGGCAGATATGGATGCCTTGCCGATTACGGAGGAAAATAGAACAGGCTATGCATCCAAAACAGAGGGTGTGATGCATGCATGCGGACACGATGCACACACCTCCATTCTACTCGGAGCAGCTTCCATCCTTTCTGACCAATTTAAAAAGGGTGAATTGAAAGGGACGGTTAAATTCATTTTCCAGCCGGCTGAGGAAAGTACGGACGATCATGGACTTTCCGGTTCACCATATATGATCGCTGCAGGGGCTTATGACCAGGCTGATGCGGCCCTTGCCCTTCATGTCTGCCCGTGGCTTCCAGTCGGGGAAGTCCAAATCAGCGATGGCTACAGCATGGCTAATGTGGACGTTTTTGAAGTGAAAATTCATGGCACAGGAGGCCATGGAGCTTATCCGGAGCTTGGCACAGATCCTATTTGGATGCTTGGGCCGGTTATGCAGGCGCTGTATGGAATTACGGCAAGGAGAGTCTCAGCGCTGGATGCTGCCGTTATCAGCATAGGCCAAATCCATGCAGGTACAGCAAGCAATATCATCCCAACTGAGGCAGTTATTCAAGGCACCATTCGGAGCTATACACCGGAAGTCCGTGATTTATTGGCATCTGAAATAAAGAAAGCGCTTTCTATTGTGGGGCATCTGGGAGGTACCTTTTCCCTGAGCATCCAAAGAGGGGAGCCGGCTTTAAAAAATCATCCTGCCGTCAATGAATGGATAACCGACGCCATTAAACAGACGTATCCAGGCATGGGAATTACAAGGCGCCCATTTGGACTTGGCGGAGAAGATTTTGGCTATGTGACTGAAAAAATACCGGGATCGATGTTTTTCCTTGGTTGTGCATCAAGAGAGGGAGGACAGCGCGATCTTCATACTCCGATTTTTGATTTGGATGAAGCCTGTTTGCCGATTGGGACAGCCATTTTGGCACAAACAGCAGGCCTATTTTTAAAAAAGAAACCGAAAATACGAGGAGACCAGAATGTGGAGGTGGAAATGCTTGGCACATAAATTGGCGTTTATAGGATTTGGGGTTGTTGGCCAGGGCTTGGCGGAAATTCTCCGTGATAAAAAGCAGAACCTGAAACAGAACGAAGGATTTGAAGCTGAAATCGTGGCTATTTCCGATTTGATGAAAGGGTCGATCTACCATCCGGGCGGCCTGGATATCGATACCGTTTTGCAAGTAGTGCAGGAAACCGGAAGTTTGGAAAATTATCCGGAAACACCGGGGCTGATCAGGGGATGGGACAGCATCCGAACAATCCGGGAAACGAATGCAGATACGGTTGTCGAGGTTTCCTATACAGATGTCAAAACCGGACAGCCGGCCATAGACCATTGCAAGGCTGCTTTTGAAAAAGGAAAAAATGTGGTGATGACCAATAAAGGTCCTGTTGCCCTTGCGTACCAGGAGCTGTCCCAGCTGGCAGAAAAACATCATGTCCAATGGGGATTTGAGGGCACGGTCATGAGCGGCACACCAGCATTACGAATGCCGGCAGCTACTCTCGCCGGGAATGACATTACGGAAATCCGCGGCATATTGAACGGGACAACCAACTACATTCTGACCAAAATGGAACAGGAGGGCGTTTCGTATGAAGCGGCTTTAAAAGAGGCACAAGAGCTCGGCTATGCGGAGGCAGACCCTGTCAGCGATGTAGAGGGCTATGATGCCAGATATAAAATTGTCATTCTCGCAAACCATGTCATGAACGCGCCTTTATCAGTCGGGGAAGTGGAGTGCCAGGGCATTACAGGCATAACGCTGAACGATATTGAAAAGGCGAAAGCAGAAGGGAAGTCCTGGAAGCTCATTGCAAAAGCCAAAAAGGAAAACGGAAAGGTGATTGCCTCCATCGCTCCTGAGAAGCTGGATGCTGCAGATCCTTTGGCTTCCATTGGAGGAGCTGTCAATGCCATTACGTATCAATGTGATCTATTGGGCACAGTCACCTTAAGTGGTGCAGGAGCTGGGAAAATAGAGACAGGATTCTCCTTATTGATTGACTTAATTTCCATTCATCGGCAAAGGCAGCTTGTTTCAATCTAATACGGAAAGGCGGTAATAAGCATGACCACTCAATTAACCGGACAAAGAATGTTTCTCGCAGGCGAATGGACGGCAGGCAAAAGATTAATTGAAGTTCGTGATCCTCAGGATAACAGCATTATTGATACGGTACCTGCAGCTTCGAAGGAAGATATGCTGAATTGTATTGAAGAAGCGAAAAAGGGAGCGAAAATTGCGGCTTCCCTGCCGGTTCACCAGCGCATGGCGATTATTAATCGGGCTGCAGACTACATTGAAGCCAAAAAAGAAAAATACGCCCGAACGATTGCAAGGGAAGGAAGCAAAACCATTCGGGAAGCTTCAAAAGAAGTGGATAGAGCCATCCAGACCTTCCGGATCAGTGCAGAAGAAGCAAGAAGAATTCATGGAGAAACCATTCCGTTTGACCAGATGCCCGGGAGTGAAAACCGCCTGGGATACTACCGCCGTTTCCCGATTGGTATTATAGGCGCCATTACACCTTTTAACGATCCATTAAATTTGGTAGCGCATAAAGTGGGTCCTGCCATTGCTTCCGGGAATGCCATTATCGTAAAGCCCGCTACTGTGACACCACTCAGCGCCCTTTTAATCGCTGAAGCCTTTGAAAGTGCCGGATTGCCTCCTAAAGTGTTATCCGTCATCACGGGGCATGGAAGCGAAGTTGGGGATGCGCTTGTGACCCATCCTGCCGTGCGCATGATTACCTTTACGGGAGGACTGGATGCCGGGGAACAAATTACCCGGAAAGCGGGATTGAAAAAAATCAGCATGGAGCTGGGGTCCAATTCGCCTGTTATTGTCCTTGAGGATGCTGACTTGGAGGATGCTGTGGAATCAACGGTTTCGGGAGCATTTTGGGCAGCCGGGCAAAATTGCCTCGGTGTCCAGAGAGTGTACATCCAGGATTCCGTATATGAGGCTTTTCAGCAGGCATTCGTTGCCAGGACCAATCAATATCGCGTAGGGGATAAGCAATCAGAACAGACAGATATGGGGCCGCTCATTACGGAAAAAGAGGCTGTTCGTGTGGAAAAGATGGTTAATGAAGCTGTTGAAAAAGGAGCAGTCATCTTAACAGGCGGGAAGAGAAGCGGGGCATTCTACTCACCTGCCGTTCTCGCAAATGTACCGGAGAATTGCACCATTGCAAAAGAAGAAATTTTTGGTCCGGTTGTACTTTTATACAAAGTATCGTCTCTTGACGAAGCAATCAATAAATCGAATGACATAAATTATGGCTTGCAGGCCGGAATATTTACAAAGGATATTGAAAAAGCACATAAAGCCATAGCCCAAATGGATGTAGGCGGAATCATGATCAATGACAGCAGCGATTACCGAATTGATGCGATGCCATTTGGCGGTGTGAAAAATTCCGGGTTAGGCAGGGAAGGAATCAAATTTTCCATCCAGGAGATGACAGAACCGAAAGTAGTCTGCTTTAAATTAGCAAACGCTTAACAGTTTAATAATTCATAATACAAGACAGCTGTCAGGCTGCCTGAATAGGGGTGAGGAAGAACCATCCGGATGCTCCGGGGGTCTTCCTTTCTTATTAGATAGCTGAAGTCATACTTTATGTCATTCAACACCATTCCTAAGCCTCTGAGGTGCGGACAGGCTTAAAGGAAAAACTCTATCAAACTCGCAGGCACACAGGTACCAGTGTCAAATAAAGGATAGATTAATAAGGAGGATTTTATTTTGAAGAAAAACGGGGACCGAGCTTCATATAACAATCCAGTCTTTAAAATCTCAGCGATCATCGTCGGACTTTTTACGATTTGGGGAGCTTTTTCACCTGATAGCCTTGCTAAAAATGCTTCTCTCGTTTTTAACTATACAAGTAAATCATTTGGATGGCTTTATTTATTCAGTGTAGCTCTTTTTGTTTTCTTTTGTTTATACCTTGCTTTTAGTAAATTTGGAAACATAAAACTTGGGCCGGAGGGAGAAAAAGCGGAATACTCCTTATTTGCCTGGATCAGCATGCTGTTCAGCGCAGGTTTCGGGGTAGGAATTGTCTTCTGGGGTGTAGCAGAGCCGCTTTCTCACTTTTCCACGCCGCCGCTTCCAGGAGTAGAGCCGCAATCGGCAGAAGCCGCGCGGGTAGCTATGCGCTATTCCTTTTTTAACTGGGGCATCCATCAATGGTCTGTCTTTGCCGTAGTCGGACTGGCTCTTGCTTATTACCAATACCGTCATAAAAGAAAGGTGCTTGTAGGTGAAGTATTAAGCGCCAATCAGCCCCAAAAAAGAAAAAGGCTTAAGACAGCAGTGAATATACTGGCGGTTATTGCGACAGTAACAGGGATTGCGACTTCGATGGGAATGGGCGTCCTGCAGATTAATGGCGGCTTGAACTATGTCTTCTCAATCCCGAACAATCCGCTGATGCAAATCGGCATTGTAGGCATCATGCTTGTCCTTTATCTTGTTTCAGCGACAACCGGTATTGATAAAGGCATTAAGATTCTGAGTAATACTAACATGTTTTTGGTTATTGCTTTAATGGTGATCTTCCTGTTCAGCGGCCCTACTGTATTCATATTTGAAAGCTTTGTTCTGGCCATTGGCGATTACATCCAGCATTTTGTTGAAATGAGCTTCTATTTGACCCCGTACACTGGTGATGCGTGGGTTCAGGATTGGACCATTTTTTATTGGGCATGGGTGATTGCCTGGTCTCCATTCGTCGGTTCCTTTGTTGCCAGGATTTCAAAGGGAAGAACGATCAGGGAATTTGTTATAGGCGTCATGATTGTCCCTCCAGCTATCGGTTTTGTATGGATGGCCATTTTCGGAGGAACCGGATTGTACATGGATTTATTCCAGGGTACCGCCATATCAGAAGCCGTTTCAAAAGATGTGACAACTGCCATTTTCGTTCTGCTGAAAGAATTTCCATTATATTCACTAATGTCAGTGATTATGCTTGTCCTTATTGTTATTTTCCTTGTTACTTCAGCGGACTCGGCTGTTTTCGTTCTGGGGATGATGACCTCAGATGGAGATTTGAATCCATCTAACATGGTTAAAGTGATTTGGGGAGTCTTAATGGCTGGCATTACCGCCGTATTAATTGCGAGCAGCGGATTAAAAGGGCTGCAAACGGCCTCCCTGGTCACCGCTCTACCTTTTACCATCATACTGGGCATTATTAGCGTTTCACTGTATAAATCATTGTCCAGGGAGACGAAAGAGATACAAAAACAAGCTGAATCGGTTCCTCTGAAGAAAGCACAGTAATAATTTCTCAAGAGGGACTGAACAATAAAATCGCTATTCTTTTTGTCATGTTATGGAAAGGATAGCATTTTTTTTAGATTCAAAAACTTTAAATGGAAAAGAGGAAAGGGATATTCATAATATACGGTGAAATATAAATATAGATTGTGCGGAGTTGCAAAAAATAGTTTTGCTCTAAACTGTATAAAATGGGGGGCTAAAAATGAAAAGAATGTGCAATCAGTGTCAAACTGAAATGATAGCAGATTGCAGAGCAACTGTTGAATCTGACATGGCTGGAATTAAAATTAGTCAAAAGCGTAAAGGGCTTTTTAAAAATGTCTCCGCAAAGACGAAAGCTGCTGTCTGCCCGAATTGCGGCAATGTTTCTTTCTATGTTGAGGATTATCAAATATTTATTAACTAATTTTAAAACACTCAGAGTCTATAACTCTGAGTGTTTTAATTTCAGCGGGCGGTTACTGACCAAACTTCCTCTGATAATGAGCCAAAGCAATCAGCGGAAAGATATATCGGTAGCTATGATAATGAATGTAAAAACTTCCGGCCATAGCCTGCCCTTTTGGATAGTCTGTCGTCCAATCTTTTTTTTCAATATTGCTAAGCAAATACTGAATTCCCCTTTGAATCTGTTCAGTTGGCTGATTTTCAGCTGCAATGAGGGCATCCACCGCCCATGCCGTGTCGGTGAGGGTACTTTTATTCAAAGGTACGTATGACTTCTGGCTGTCGCTCAGGCACGATTCCCCCCAGCCGCCATCCTCGTTTTGTATTTTTTTCAGCCAGTCTATAGCCTTCCTGACAGAAGGATGGCTGGAGTAGCCTGTTGCTGAAAGCCCTGTTACTGAGGCCCATGTGCCATAAATATAGCAAATGCCCCATCTGCCATACCAGGAGCCATCTTGTTCCTGATGATCAAACAGCCAGTTAACTGCATTTTTCATCAGCGGGTCGTCAGCTGGGAGATTCGTATAATTCCCCAAAAATTCAAGTGTCCTCCCGGTCAAATCTGCTGAGGTTGGGTCGCCAAACATGTATTCACCCTTTTCAATTGGAAGGAAATCGAGCCATGGATTTTCGGTATTTCGCTCAAACGAAGGCCATCCGCCATCATCATTCTGCATGGATAAGAGCCACTGAATGCCGCGGTCCCAGGCACTCTGGTATTCGGAACTTTTCTCGGCACCTCCGGCGATTGCCCGTAATGAAGCAGTGGTATCATCGACATCAGGATTAAGCGTGTTGACATCGGAAAATCCCCATCCGCCAGGCTGTCCATGGGGGTTATGAATGGCCCAGTCCCCATACTTAGTATGCTGGCGCTTCAGCAAATAAGAGTTTGCCCTCTTTACTGCCGGGTCATCTGGCGTGACACCTGCTAATTGAAGAGCAGTGCTGATTAGAGATGTGTTCCAAACACTGGCGTCTGTGTACTGCATATGAGGGTGGGCGTCTATATCTGCCTGAAACGATTTCAGCCCCTCAACTGCATTCCTGATAACAGGCTCATCCTTGGAATAACCAATAGAAAGAAGCGCAAAAATCATTAAAAAGGTAGAGCTGAAATAACTATAGAAGGTCCCATCCGGCTCTATGCGCTGGAGCATATATTCCTTTGCCCGGTCCATTGCCAATGAGTGAAGATGTTCAGGAAGCCCTAAAAGCCCTTCAATGCCTTCTTTGATGAGGGATAAAAACGATCGGTATTCCGGCAGAATGTCCCACTGGGCTCTTGTTAACAGCAGGTCTGAAAGGTCAGGGCTGTTTTTTGCTCTGATGCTGAATTTCTTTTCAGAAAGAATCAGAATGGGGGCCAGATTCACACGCCCATACACCGAAAATTGATAAAAGTTGAAAGGGAAGGACAGGGGCAAAAGCATAATTTCAACGGGAAGCGGAAAGTCATCAGGCCATGGGTACTGCCCCGTAATGGATAGCATGATTTTGGTAAAAATATTGGCTTTCTCCATTCCGCCATGCTCCCGTATAAACTTCCTGGCTGCCTGCATTCTTTTATCTTCCTTCCCGATATAACCTGAAGACAGCAGTCCATAATAAGCCTCCAGCGTAGCATTTGCATTTCCAGCCGGCTCATCATGGAAAAGCTTCCAGGAGCCATTATCTTCCTGCATGCTCAGAATTCTTGAAGCCAGCCCCCGAATTAATTTTTCATCATGTATCTCCAATGTCCTTAATAAAATGATCATATAAGCGTCTGTCACAATGCCGGTCTCAAAGGGATATTTCCATGAACCATCGGGGGACTGCTTTTTTCTTAATGCGGCGATAAGTCGTTTCATGCCAGCAGCGGTATTGGTCATTTCATGCACATTCCTCTCCGGTTAATCTATTCCTATAAATACATATTCATATCACGGTGAGAGAATTCATGGAGGAGGGATGCCTATCTTTTTTAAAAAGAAACACACAATGGGCTGGTTAAAGGAAGAATTAAAGAAAAAGGCAGCAGTAAAAAAACATATCAACCTTTCAGATGAAGAAAAGGAGATCCTGGACCAGGTAAAAAGGGAGACCATAAAATGGAACGTGAATAACGTCACCCGGACAAAAGCCTATCTTGATTTTTACCGGCAGCATCCTGAAATCCATTGGGCCTTTTTGGGCCATATGGTTTCACGCAATGGCGGCTGGAATATGACTGATTTAAAAGGGGAGCTCTTATCCCGTTTATTATCACATCGTGAAAAGGAAACCTTTTTTGCTTTTTTGGAAAGAGGGAACTGGCTCATTTTTCAAGATGCCTATCCGCAATTTTTGATATACAGGGAAAGCCTGAAGCGAAACAAGCCCTTGTTTCACCTGTTTTCATCCATTAATATCTCCGTTTTTATGGAAACAGTCTGGAGCTGTTTTTGGAGGAATCCTGATCCCTATGTACTCACCATTGCCCTTATCATCAATGAACAGAGCTATTTAGAAAAAAGGGTCATTCAAAACCCTCAATATAAACTTCAGGTATTTCAAAAACTTGAATTTAAGCTGCAGGAGCTCCTGTCCTTCAATCACATCCTTTTTCCTTATGAAAAAAAGGGGGTCATCCAGTTGAAAGGACAGACCTTAAATCATTTTGAATCGCTGCACGAACGAATTACATTAGGAAAAAGACTGTACGATGTTCTGTTTAAGGACAAAGAGGGGCTTGCATTAACGGAACAGTGGGCAAATGCCCATCCGCATACCGGCTCAAGGAAGGATTATTGGCCGCATATTTTCAATGATGTCCATGAAGGGCTGCCAGGCGAGCAATATCAGTTTCAGCTGAAGTCGTGCCAGCTCCGGCCAGGGGGAAGAAGGATTTTCAGCCCAAGCCTTGAAATTGCCTGGAAAAACGTCAGCCAGCCTGAAGCAGAGCCAGGCGACTGGTATGTAAGTGATCATGTATTGGATTATTTTGTGGAATTAGATGATTTAATAAATGGGGAGATCCGCAATGCATACTGTAAAACACTTGAAAGGCTTGAGCTCGCAGCCCTTGCCAAAAAGGCGGTCTGGAATTAAAAGCTATATGCCGGCCATGCTGCTGGCATCACTGTTAGGAACATATTTAGATTTATATTTTACCGGGAAAGGGATGTACGCTTTCCCAACGCGGCCATTCTCAGACATATTTACGATCAATATTGTATTTACCCTGGCCGTCCTGCCAATCTTTATGATTCCTTTATTAAAGATAATGGAAATCGTGAAGGGCTGGTTTCGGGGAATGTTTGTTTTGATCATAAGTCTAGCGATGGCAGCCGGAGAAAAAATGGCAGAGAGTTTCGGAATGTTCGTTCATGCTGAAAACTGGGATCATCTTTATACCTTTATAGGCTATTGCCTGTTTATTGGATTGGTCGCTTCCTTTCATGGATGGATGAATAGGAAGGGATAAAGGGTTCCGGTTATTGGTGATAGATTAATGCTTGGACACGAAGGGGTAAACATAGGGGGCTGCTCTAGCAGCTCCCTTTCTTATTGTGCGAGAGCTGCTTCACCGTATAATGTGAGTAAATTGTGGGAAGCTATCTTAAATTAATCATCATACAGGATGCTGGGCAATGGATAATTTTGAAAATGATAACACCGCAAGGTATTACAAAGCTCATGTGAGCGTTTGGGGCACCTCTCAAATTCATTTGAGAAATCCTTATATCATCGGCTGGTGGTCAGCTGCGTTCCCTGGATTTGGACATTTGCTTTTGTCAAAATTTCTTAGGGGTTATGTCTTATTTATTTGGGAAGTCCTCATTAATATTAAAGCGAATGTCAACTTAGCTATGGTTTACTCATTTCAAGGCCATATTGATATGGCGAAGGAAATTTTGGATACCAGATGGCTGCTTATGTATATTCCTGTCTACTTTTTTGCTATATGGGACAGCTATCGAACCACTGTAGATATGAACAAAGTATATATATTAGCCAAAAATGAAGGACATAGAATCAATACATTTAGTTTAGGACCAGTGGAAATTAATTATCTTGATAAAAGAAGCCCACTTATGCCCATTATGTGGTCATTATTTGTACCAGGACTTGGACAGCTCTATATACATAGAATTTTGAGAGCATTTTTTCTTATATTCTGGGTTGTGGTCTTCTTTTATCTTTCGCATGCACAGCAGGCAGTGTCTCTCTTGTTTCTTGGGAAAATCCAGGAGGCGACCTCTGTTTTAAATCCGGAATGGCTCCTATTTCTTCCATCCCACTATGGCTTTGCAACGTATGACTCCTACATAAATACAGTCGAAAATAATAAACTTTACGAAGAGGAACTAAGAAGGTATTTAACAGAACATTATCAGTCAAAGGGTCTCCAAATATTGAAAAGACAAAAAGGTGGCGTGAATAAAATGCAGTTATTTTCAACTTTTGAAAGTAACTCCTTTTTAGAATTGGCGATTTCTACACTTGAGAAAAACGGGATACGAAAGGAAGATATTTATGCTCTTCCTCTTTGTAATCGTATAGAGGCACGCAGGGTTTTTGACTCACTTCATCGCTCAGATGGCACGTCTCTCATTGATATAGGCATAGCGCTTGCAACAGCCTTTGGTGTCATTGGGGCCAGCATTGGATTCAAATTAGCATGGGGACCAATATATTGGGGACTTATCGCTGCGTTCATCGGTTTTGCAGTAGGTTTTACTATTAGAATATATACTGAAGTCATTTTGAAGAAAAAGAAGAGGCTATTAAAAGGGAAGCATTCAGAAATAATTCTTATCGTTAATTGCGAAGAACAACAATCTGAGTTAGTAAAGGACATACTGTTCAAACATTATGCAATAGGTATTGCGGCAGTCCAATGAGTTTGTGGATTGAAGTAAAAAGATTTCTTTCATTGTTTTCTGTTAAGTCTCAGACTGCAGGAATACCAAAGATATTATTATCGAAAAAAGGTGAGTGTTTTGAGACATAGGAAAGAAAAATTTATTGAAACGGCTTCCTGGGTTATTATGGTGCTGGTACTGATTAAATACGTACCAAGGAATCGCCTTAGGGAAGCAAATATAGCCTTTTTATTTAAACAAGTTATTACTTGGCTATTTGGATTAATGGTTACAGAATATAGACTTATTAGGTATCCTTACAGAATGTTCTTTAGAAGATCCACCAAATCAAGCTTTACCTTTGAGTATTTTGTCTATCCTGCTTTATGCGTTTTATTCAATCTGTATTATCCTGATAAAAAAAATTATTTGTATAAAGCTTTTCATTACTTTTGGCACACAGGCATTATTACTCTTTTAGAGCTTTACGCTTTAAAGTATACACGGTTGATTGTGTATAAAAGATGGACTTGGTATTGGACTTTTGCTACTGTATGGATTACTTATTATATTTCAAGAGTATATTACAGGTGGTTCACAAGAGAAAGCTAGGTTACGATTAGGGTAAATTTGTACTTTACCGCATTTAAATTAAGAAGGAATGTTACCTTTACCTCTGCTGACTCACAGTCCCATTCGTGTGGATAGTATCCTAATGGGGTGCAGATGATTTCCATTCCTTTTTCCTGTTCATGATCTCGTGTATGAATATGGCCAAATATATATTTTTTCACACCAAATTTCATTGCTAATTCACCGAAGTATGAACTGCTCATCGTAGCATTGAAAAAATCCCGGCTATGGTCGTCCTTTCATTTAACAAATCTAGGAAAAGGAACGAAATGTGTAACCATAATAATATTTTTCCCGTTATACGCACTTAACCATGCCTCTGACTTTTCACAATACCGCTCCGTTTCTTCATGATCCAGCCCAGGCCAATTTGCATATAGTTTGTCTGGCCAAGTGATATTGAACCATTTCTTCAGGACTTAGTAATATCCCTCCCAGGTTTTGATTTAGTTATTACCTTTCGGCAGCAAATCCTCTTCTTTAGTGGAAGACTAGCTTTTTCCCAGTAGATATAATAGAGGAAGAGGTATTTATAAAAGTTTACTATTTTTCCTGCAGTAAACATATAAAAAAGAAAGGAATGTGTGATGATGACAAAATTATCTTTTAGTGGTTTAAAATATGGAAAAAATGATGTGGAGGTAAAATTAGTGGCTGATATACAAAATGATTGGCTTGAGATCACACATACCAAAGAAGTGTCCCAAGTAATGAATAAAACTACAGGAGAATATATTCAGGTGAAACGGCATACCTTAAAATCTGAAGCTGCCTCGTAACATGAAATATCCTGCATTTTTTTACTACAAGATAACCTTACTGCCAAGGGGAAGGTGCACCACTATGTTAAATATACAGAAAATTCATAATTAAAATACAGTCTATCATATTGTGGTTTAATCTGTTTGAGATTAATACTTCAATCTTATTTTTAACAGATTCGTCTGCAGCAGTGGCTGGGCTGTATATCATTAGATGTTCTAAAATCAACTTCCTTAGATCCTCATTGATTGATTTAAAGCGTACATGAACTCAGGCTAATTCATTTTAATTGTTCCTTATATTCTCTAATTGATCCGGTCTTTTCCAAGAAAAAGCAAGTTCTTTATAATTTATATGTTTGGTGATTTTGCACCCCGAAGGCTGCATTTATAATAAATGCAGCCTATTAACTATGAAGAAATCATCCAGGGACCCCAATTTATAACAAATCCTCAGTTAAAATCAAAAAGCTATTTTTCGTAAAGTCTACAATTTAAAGTTCAATATTCCCAGGAATTCTTCTATATTTCCTTCAAATGTAAAAAAATACGGTCTGTTTTCATCATCAAAAACCATTAAATATGGATTTTCTTGACCAGAAAGTATAATAGTAACTTCATCTACAAGGCCATCAAACCATTTGTTTCTTACCTTTCTATTAGGCTCTAAAGGAATTCTTATCATAAATCCTTTATTAGGAATAGGATTGTATTTAACATAGACACCTGTTATGCCCTCAAGAAATTTCTCTGTTTCTTGTTGTACTTCAGGGTTCATTTGTAAAACTTTTATTACCTTCCCTTTATTTATATTGAATATTTGTATTTGCTGCTCTGTTTGGGCAATACCAGTTGTTGAAATTAGTTGAAAAACGAAAATACATATTAAAACCTTTTTAATCACATCAGCCACCTCAAAAGTATTGTCCCAAAAAAATAAGGTAATATCAGTAACGTATTTAGTTAAAAACAACCATCAGAAAACGCCAAAAACGGACCCCGGGCTTTATTGAATGGGGATTGGCATTTTCCTGATGAGAAATTCATTCATCATTTTGCATTTATAAAACAAAAAAGTCCCTTTATTAAAGAAAGATAACACTCTATTTACAAATTGATAAAGCTCTGATTGTTCGACATTTTTTTAATTATGGCTTGTTATAATGACATTATTTTAGAAGGAGGGGAGATGAAAACTGGTCAATTCTTAGCAGCGAGAATAAAATCCACCTATAAGAAATAAGTCCAATCATTGGGGGAGGAACCATGACAGAGATATTGCTGTATGTCGGTACATATATTTCTCTAACGATAGCCCTTGGATGGCTGATCACGGTTGCTTTTAATTTGTTTTTAAAATAAAAACCTTTATTAAAAAGCTATTAAACTCCTTTTTCTCTGCATGCACTCAGGACGATGCGGCTCATGCACATCTTTAACGAATCATATCTCCAGGGAGGAATTCGATATGTGGATATTAACACTATTTTTACAGGACCGGATCCAAATGTTTGAGTATGACAACAGGGAAGAAGCAAGAGCTGAGCTTAAGAAAGCAAGCGGATGCAAAATTCTATCTGAGATCATACATTATAGGGACTTTGAAAATAAATAACATACAACTAAATATTGGGAATTCTAAAATATGAAAAGATCTTCTCCGTTGAAGGTCTTTTTATTTGACCTTTTTTAATAAACAGATGCCTAGTTTGTTTAAGATTAATAAAACAAAATAATAATTTGTTTATAGTTCATTGACTATAATCAAACGATAGTATATTATGTTTAACATGAAGCAAACAAATATTAAATTTGTTTATATAGATTAGGTTGTGGTTTAATTAATGGAATTATCAAATCAATTTTGGGAGGCTTCCTTGGAGGAGCTAAAGCAGGGCTTCACCGAAGAAAAAGAGGCATACACTTGCCTGTTATGCGGGGAAAAGACGGAAAAAGGAATCGTCTACCCATACAAGGATCGATTTTACGAAGCGGAACGCTATATGCGCATTCATATTGAAACGGAGCATATTTCAGTATTTGACTATCTGCTTTCTATGGATAAGAAGCTTACAGGGCTTACGGATCATCAAAAGAGTCTTTTGCAGCTTTTTTACCAGGGGAAAAGCGATAAGGATATCCAAAAGGAACTGGACATGGGGAGCACTTCGACCATTCGCCATCACCGTTTTGCCTTAAAGGAAAAGGAGCGTCAGGCGAAGTCTTTTCTCGCGATCATGGAATTGCTGAAAGAAAAGGATGAGCACGCACCAGCTTTCCTGCCTGTCCATAAAAGTGCCACGATGGTGGATGACCGCTATAACATTACAGAGGAAGAACAGTTGAAGGTTCTCAAGAAATACTTCGCTGAGGGTCCTGGTATGCCTCTTGCAAAGTTTCCGCCAAGAGAGAAGCAAAGGCTGATAGTATTGCGGGAAATTGCCGGCAGGCTGAAGCCTGATCAAACTTATGGCGAGAAAGAGTTAAATCAGGCACTAATGGCCATTTATGAGGATTATGCTTTGATCAGAAGGTATTTAATTGATTATGGATTCTTAGACAGAAAGCCCGATGGCAGCGAGTATTGGCTTAAAAAATAGAAAAACGGGGGATTACCATGGAACGCAAAAGAGAATTAAAGCAGCAGTTTAAAGAAACGCCCATTGAAGCTGGGGTTTATCAAATAAAGAATACAGTGAACAACAAGATCTTCATCGGCAGCACAAACAATTTAAAAAGCTTGAACGGTGTTAGATTTTCCCTTGAATCAAACGTCTATATGCCGAATCGGGAGCTGCAGGAGGATTGGAATCAGTATGGGAAAGGTGCTTTTGAAATCAGCATTCTTGAGAAGCTGAAAAAGAAAGACGATCCGTATTTTAACGAGAAGGAAGCCCTGGGGAAATTGGAGGAAAAGTGGCTGGCGGAGCTCCAGCCATATGGAGATAAGGGATATAACAAAAAATAAAGTTAAATTAGGTAAAAAATGACGTGTGCTTAACTACACGTCATTTTTTTGTGCGCAAGGGAGAATATGGACTGAACAATTTCATTTAACTTTTTTGTAAATTAGGTAAACCCATTTTTAATAATAATGGCTGATACTGAGGAAAAGCCCCACAACAAAATATGTATTCTAACTATAATATATTAAGTTTCTTGAAGGGAGTGAATCACATGCGTGATAAAAGGCTTAATAGAAAAAAGGACAAGGTACAGGAGCTGCTTGAAGATTTAAACACAATTGAGGCCACAGAAGAAAATGAAAAAATCAGAGGCAAACTGCAGTCAAAAGTAGAAAAGCTACAAGCTCAAATTGCAGAAATTGAGTCTGAGCCTTCGACTGAAGAAGAATAGATCATTACAAACTGTTATGAAACTATTTGAGAAATCGAAGTTAAGTAGAAAAAAGCAAGAAATTAATCAGACGAGTGTAAAATGCCGACAAGTCAAAGGTAAGAAAACCAACAAAAAAAGACTGATTATTTATCGCGTTCCTGCGCATGAGTCATAGATTATTTTCCTAGAAATTAACGGTTCAGGAGCATTTTATATAATCAGAAAGGAGGAAAAGATGGGTTGGCAGAAGAAAAAAAGCAAATTGAAAAAAATCCAAAGATTGCTTGAGAAACTACAGGCACTTGAGAACAATAGTGGAATTTCAGAATCGGATTATCAAAGCATAAGAGATGAATATCTTGAGAGATTATCTGACCTAGGCTTTGACATTGGAGATATAGATGTAAATACCGGATTGGCATCAGATTCTGATTCTAATGCAATAGCCGACGCTGATGCCAATGCGATAGCTGCTGCAGAAGCAAATGCTGAGGCAGAAGCAGAAGCAGAAGCTGATTCAGAGGCTGAAGCGGAGGCGGAAGCAGATTCGGATTCGGATTCAGATTCTGAGGCAGAAGCAGAAGTTGATGTAGAAGCAGAGGCAGAAGCGGAAGCAGAGGCGGAAGCGGAAGCGGAAGCAGAAGCAGATGCAGGAGCAGAAGCTGATTCTGAGGCAGAAGCAGAGGTTGAAACAGAAACGGAAGCAGATGCAGACTCAGATGCAGAAGCAAGCGCTGGGGTTGGAGTAGGAGTTGGAGTATCAGTCTCAGAAGCAGAAGCAGAAGCAGAGGCAGAGGCAGAGGCGGAAGCAGAGGCGGAAGCTGATTCAGATTCAGAGGCAGAAGCAGAGGCAGAGGCAGAAGCAGAAGCAGAGGCAGAAGCTGATTCAGATTCAGAGGCGGAAGCAGAAGCAGAAGCAGAGGCAGAGGCGGAAGCTGATTCAGATTCAGATTCAGAGGCAGAAGCAGAGGCAGAGGCAGAAGCAGAGGCGGAAGCTGATTCAGATTCAGAGGCAGAGGCAGAAGCAGAAGCAGAGGCGGAAGCTGATTCAGATTCAGATTCTGAGGCAGAAGCGGAAGCAGAAGCAGAGGCAGAAGCGGAAGCAGAAGCAGAGGCAGAAGCGGAAGCGGAAGCAGAGGCAGAAGCGGAAGCAGAGGCAGAAGCGGAAGCGGAAGCAGAGGCGGAAGCGGAAGCAGAGGCAGAAGCAGAAGCAGAAGCGGAAGCAGAGGCAGAAGCGGAAGCGGAAGCAGAGGCAGAAGCGGAAGCGGAAGCAGAGGCAGAAGCGGAAGCAGAGGCGGAAGCAGAAGCAGAGGCAGAGGCAGAAGCGGAAGCGGAAGCAGAGGCGGAAGCAGAAGCGGAGGCAGAGGCGGAAGCAGAGGCGGAAGCAGAGGCGGAAGCAGAAGCAGAGGCAGAGGCAGAGGCAGAAGCAGAAGCAGAGGCAGAGGCAGAAGCGGAAGCAGAGGCAGAAGCGGAAGCAGAGGCGGAAGCGGAAGCAGAGGCAGAAGCGGAGGCGGAAGCGGAGGCAGAGGCAGAGGCAGAAGCAGAAGCAGAGGCAGAAGCAGAAGCAGAGGCGGAAGCAGAAGCAGAAGCGGAGGCAGAGGCAGAGGCAGAAGCGGAAGCAGAGGCAGAAGCAGAGGCGGAAGCAGAAGCAGAGGCGGAAGCAGAAGCAGAGGCAGAAGCAGAAGCAGAAGCAGAGGCAGAGGCAGAAGCGGAGGCAGAAGCGGAGGCAGAAGCAGAGGCAGAAGCGGAAGCAGAAGCAGAAGCGGAGGCAGAAGCGGAGGCAGAAGCGGAAGCAGAGGCAGAGGCAGAAGCAGAGGCGGAAGCAGAGGCAGAAGCGGAAGCGGAAGCAGAAGCGGAGGCAGAAGCAGAGGCAGAAGCGGAAGCGGAAGCAGAAGCAGAGGCAGAGGCGGAAGCAGAGGCGGAAGCAGAAGCAGAGGCAGAGGCGGAAGCAGAAGCAGAGGCGGAAGCAGAAGCAGAGGCGGAAGCAGAAGCAGAGGCGGAAGCAGAAGCAGAGGCGGAAGCAGAAGCAGAGGCGGAAGCAGAAGCAGAGGCGGAAGCAGAAGCAGAGGCAGAAGCAGAGGCGGAAGCAGAAGCAGAGGCGGAAGCAGAGGCAGAGGCGGAAGCAGAGGCAGAGGCGGAAGCGGAAGCAGAGGCAGAAGCGGAAGCGGAGGCAGAAGCAGAGGCAGAAGCAGAAGCAGAGGCAGAGGCAGAAGCGGAGGCAGAGGCGGAAGCAGAGGCGGAAGCGGAAGCAGAGGCAGAAGCAGAAGCAGAGGCAGAGGCGGAAGCGGAAGCAGAGGCAGAGGCGGAAGCAGAGGCAGAAGCAGAGGCGGAAGCGGAAGCAGAGGCAGAAGCAGAAGCGGAAGCGGAGGCAGAAGCGGAGGCAGAGGCAGAGGCAGAGGCAGAAGCAGAGGCGGAAGCAGAAGCAGAAGCAGAGGCGGAAGCAGAAGCAGAGGCAGAAGCAGAAGCAGAGGCAGAGGCGGAAGCAGAGGCGGAAGCAGAAGCAGAAGCGGAGGCAGAGGCGGAAGCAGAAGCGGAGGCAGAAGCGGAAGCGGAAGCAGAAGCAGAAGCAGAGGCGGAAGCAGAAGCAGAGGCAGAAGCAGAAGCAGAAGCATGGGCAGAAGCAGAAGCAGAAGCAGAAGCAGAGGCAGAAGCAGAAGCAGAAGCAGAGGCAGAAGCAGAAGCAGAGGCAGAGGCAGAGGCAGAGGCAGAGGCAGAAGCAGAAGCAGAAGCAGAAGCAGAAGCAGAAGCAAATAATAGCTTTGATAATAACAGAATTATCGCAAATACAGGGCATAACGTAATGATCGGCTATTGTGATAATAATGCTTCGTTCATGGCTATCGCACTATCACAAATCGCATTACTTGAAGCTTTAAGAGGAAATCAAGGCTCTTCTAATGATGATGCATTAATTGCAAGCTTGAAAAATACAATAATGCAAATGGGCCAAGATGGAAACAACAATCGTCAGGCAATCCTGGATGCTCTTAAAAACCTCAAAAAAGAAGATTAATACTAGAAAAGGAGGAGATTAGATGGCAAAAAGGAATGTATCTCGCTGCAGTATTCCAGCAAAAGGAAAAGAAAAGCTACTGGTAAAAATAAAGAATAGCAGCGAAGAAAACAGCCGGACATTTAAACTAAATGCGTATGATAAAGACTCTGAAACAAAAGAATCGCTTTCAATTAATGATAAGCCTGCTTGCCAAGATACCCTTGGACCTGGATCCGAAAAAGTATATACAATTGATGCAGCAAAGGTTAAATCAAAGGTAGTTATGGAAATTATTCAGGAAAAGGGCGGTTCTGGAATTTCTGTTTCCAGCAAAAATAGAGGGTTATATAATGCGCTAATTACTTTGAAATAATAAAAGGGGCCGGATTAAAGGATGCTTTTTTTCCTGATAATCCGGCTCTTCTATTTAACTTTCCTTTACTTTTTTGGGGTGAGCATCATATTAAATTAGTCTCTGACTATTACCTTTACTGTTCTAATTTTTTACATAATAAACAGCTGTTTCATAGAGAAACGGCTGAATTTGCTATCCCACAGGAATTGTGATTATCACATTATATTAGACTTGAAAGATCATCGCCATTAAGGCTGTGCCATCTCAATAATTTCACCAGAACGAGGATGCACTAAAAAGGATCTTCCGCCTCCTTCAAAGTGGTAATTCCGATCGTGAATAAA
This sequence comes from Cytobacillus sp. GQ23, assembly GCF_059758675.1. Lineage (NCBI taxonomy): Bacteria > Bacillati > Bacillota > Bacilli > Caryophanales > Bacillaceae > Cytobacillus > Cytobacillus sp. GQ23. The sequence goes on along the minus strand of NZ_JCAXER010000008.1, from coordinate 78,133 downwards.
GTACCGCGAATCTTCCGGGTATAGTGGAACGGTATCTCCGTGTGAGACACGTCATAAGCACTTTCGTAAATCAATTGTTTAGCCTGTTCGAAAGTGTAGGCCGGCTTGAGAAAAATAAAGATTAATAGAGGAATAAAAAAGAATATCATAGTGGCTGGCTTTGCCCATTTAGTAGACATTCCCCGTTTGTAATAATAGTAAGAAAGAGAGACGGCAAATATCATAAACGGCAGTAACAAACCTAAATCGAAAACACCTCTATAAAGGATTGTATATATATAATAAGGTGCAGAATTCAATACCTGTTGCACTTAAATTGAATAGAAAAAAATTTCTTTGCTTCATTATTACCTCCTCATAAAGGATCATGCATTTATATTACCATAAAAAGTAAAGTATGCCCTTGTGTTTCCGGATTAGGAACGAATAGAGCTTTCGAGAACCAAAATAAATTTTGTGAAAATAAAGAAAAAATTGAATATTCTTGTGTAACACCATAAAATATAAACATGAACACCTACTAATAACTTTGGGGGCTCTCTGTTATGATTAAAATAAAATTTTAGTATTATGCAGATTGAAATGAAGTTAAATTTTACAAGGGAGGATTTTACATGTATGTACTAGGAATTGACGGCGGTGGGACAAAGACTAAAGGTGTTATCTGTGACGAAAAAGGAAGGGTTTATGCAGAAGCAGCTGTCGGACCCACTAATCCGAATAGCCTTGGGTATGAATTTGTAGAAAAAGAGCTTAGCAGATTACTAGGGGATCTGCAGCAGCGTGCACCTGAGAAGTATGCTGAAATAAAGAGTTCTTTTGCAGGGATGTCTGGAGTTGACCGTGAAGAGGTTAAGAGCAAAATGGGGCAGTTATACAAAAAATACCTTCCGGGTGATTGCCTTTTAAAAGTCGATAATGATGCTGTTAATGCCCTGTATTCGGGAACACTGGGACAGCCGGGTGTTGTCAATATTAGCGGTACAGGTTCGATTACATTCGGAATCAACGATGAAGGTGAGCGGACAAGAGTCGGTGGATGGGGGTTTTTGCTTGACGATTCGGGAAGCGGCTTCTCAATTGGAAAACATGCGCTAAAAGCCATTTTTGACGAGTATGATGGCTTTGGAGAAAAAACGGTTTTAACATCTGCTATTATCAATACCTTAAAAGTGAAGAGAGTGCCAGAGCTGATTCCAGTTATCTATGACTTCACAAAAGCGAGAGAGACGATAGCGTCGTTAAGCCGATTGGTTGTTGAAGCTGCAGAAGGCGGGGATCTCATTTCGCAAGAGATTCTAAAGCAGGCTGGCATAGAGATGGGGAAAAACATTCGCAGACTTATCCTCAAATTGTTTAAGGATAAAGCTGTAAATAAAGAGCTCCCCATCGTATTAGCAGGGGGAAACTATAACAGTGCAGAATGGTTTATTCCTAATATAAAAGAAAGCCTTCAATTTCAAAACATAAAGCCGGCCATTATTTTGCCTGATTTACCACCTGTCGCTGGTTCAGCTATTGCAAGTTTGATAAATGCTGGTGCAGAACTTGATAAAAGTTTTATAGATAACTTTAAAAATAGTTAGGGGGCAAATCTGTGCAAATCATTCCGTTCAGTAAAGAGAATGCAAATGGAATTTTGCTGCTTTGGAATAGGGAACTGGGAAAGGACTTCCCGATGAGAGGGGAATTACTGCGCCAAAACAGTTTTGAAGATAAAAGTGTTTTACACAGTGCTTCCTCCGTAGCTCTGGACGAAAACGGCAATGTAATAGGCTTTATTGTGGCTAAAGCTTGGCTAGAGAATATGAATGTAATGATGAATAAAGAGACAGGCTGGATTCACGTCCTTTTGGTAGATTCAGATTTTCGTGGCCAAGGTATTGGAACAGCCTTATTAAAAAACGCAGAGGGCGTATTTAAAGGACAGAATATAAGAACGATAAAGCTTGGCTCTGATCCTTGGCACTATTTTCCGGGAATACCCGATCAATACATAGACGCAATCCAATGGTTTGAAAAGCATGGGTATCACCATGATGGTAATGAGTATGACTTGATCTGCAGATATGACCATCAAAGGTTTGACCCTCCTAAAAAAGATAATGTGGATTTCTCCTTGTTAAAACCCGGTGAGAAGGATGAGCTGTTATCGTTTTTAAACCGGTGTTTTCCTGGCAGGTGGGAATATGAGGCACTCCACTATTTTAAAAAAGGCGGAATGGGCCGTGAGTTTGTGGTGTTAAAAAAAGATAATAGAATTATTGGATTCTGCCGGATTAATGATGATCAATCACCGCTTATTGCCCAAAATGTTTATTGGTCACCGTTGTTTAAGGAGCGCCTCGGAGGGGTGGGGCCATTAGGTGTGGACCCAGCGGAGCGGAATAAAGGATATGGATTAGCGGTTGTTGAAGCTGGCATCACTTTTTTAAGAGAGCGTAACATCGATACCATCGTCATTGATTGGACTGGGCTGGTCGATTTTTATGGGAAGCTGGGTTACAAGGTGTGGAAATCATATTCAAAATTTTCAAAGGAAATTTGAGGTGCTGTCAGGATGAAAGGTAAGGTGCTTAATTTTTTACAAAAGGAGATTGAAAGTGAACATATTCCGGGTGCTGTGATCCATGTGTCTTATCAAAATGATGTGATTATGCAGGAAGCTATCGGAAACAGAGCCGTATTCCCAAATAAAGCCCCAATGGAGATTAATACAGTTTTTGATCTTGCTTCGCTAACAAAGGTGGTAGCTGCACTGCCCGTTACATTAAAACTATTAGAAAGCGGACGTTTCCATTTAGATGATGCTGTCTCTCATTTTGTTCCTGAGTTCGCCAAGCATGGGAAGGAGTCTATTAAAATCAGGCATTTGCTGACACATACTTCGGGCCTTCCGTCTCACAGGAGATATTATCTGGATAAGCTGAACATGGAAGAAATCTTTACTAGAATTTGTGACCAGGAGCTGGAGGCGGAAATAGGCAGTAAGGTCATATACAGTGATCTGGGCATCATCACCCTCTTTATACTGATTGAGATTGTGTTAAATGAAAAATTTGAGGATTTTGTACAAAGGGAACTTTTTGACCCGCTTGAAATGAAAGAAACGGTCTTTAATCCGGCTTATGATACAGCCAGATATGCTGCAACGGAATATAGTGAGAGTTTAAAGGGGTATAAAAAAGGTGTGGTTCATGACGAAAACGCAACGACCATGGGCGGAATCAGCGGGCATGCCGGACTTTTTTCCACAGTTCATGATCTCGCAAACTATGCTTCTATGATTGAAAATAATGGGCTGTTTCGAGGGAAAAGAATCCTTTCAGAGCCGGCACTTACTTTAGCAAGGCAAAACTTCACATCCTTTGATGCAGAATATCGAGGGTTAGGGTGGATTTTGAAGAGCGAAGAAATGTCGTCCTGTGGTGATTTCTTTTCATCATCATCTTATGGACATACAGGATTTACAGGAACAAGCATATGGTTTGATCCCGAGCTCAAACTTCATGTCATTTTATTAACGAATCGGGTTCATTTTGGGCGCAGTGACCATATTCTTCGTATTCGTCCGCGCTTACATAATATTATTAGAACTAGTTTGTGAAAAATAGAAGGCTGCCCAAGATGGTACTCAGGCAGCCTTTTTTTGCTTAATAGTTATTTATCATTTTTTCCAGGAAAATCTTTAGGTCCTGTCTGGATGTAGAATCGATTTGCTTATCAGAGATTCGCTTTACAAAAATAATGGCATTTTGCAGCTTCTGCTGCCGGCTGTCATCAGTTTTAGCTCTTTCAGCCTGCTGGATCTTTGCTTTAAGTGCTGTCTTTTGGCCATGGTGCATGTCTGCATATTGAATCAAGCCGTAAAGATTATTAAATGTGATGGCAGTAACATGAACCTCCAGTGATGAGATTTCCTCTGTATTGCCCTCCTTGTCAATGGAGCGATAGCTAATAGTCGTTTTTCCATCAGCCTCGATTACAACTGGTTCACTGTAGGTTTCCCACTGTCCGTCATTCAGACGATACTCGGTTTTTTCCACACCTGAATGGTGATCAGCTGCAGATAATGTGATGGTCACGCTCCCTAAGAAGGAGTGGTCAGTCCATTTTTCTCCTGAAGCCTCCGAGACCGTCACTGGCGGCGACTTATCCTCAATCGGATCTTTTAACACATTATAAAGGGAGGCCAGCAGGTCGTTGCCAAAATCCTGGCTAATTTCCCAAATCATCGCTCCGCCAAGTTCATTATCCCGGATGTATTCAGCTTTTAGCTCCATGGATTCTTTATCATCATAGCTGATGAATATGGATTCTTCTGCGTTATAAAGATAAGGCACCTTCGATCCTTCATCCCAGAAACGATTATAGCCGTTTTCCAGCACCATCCTTCATGACCCGGTCGTAGGTAATGGAGCCGCTGCCTTCAAAGGGCTGGCGCAGACCATTATTTTCACCAGAAGTAACATTGTATTTATAACCGTAGAATGGGACGCCCATTACAAGCTTTTCCGGCGGGACACCGGCATCCAGATAGGCTTGTACCCCTTTATCAACACTGTAGGTTTTTCCATTGTCGTCCAATAAAGGTGCATTAAAATCCGCTTTTTGTTCCCATGTTCCATGAATGTCATAGGTCATGATTTGAACGTAGTCTAAATATTGCTGGGATAATCCAAGCTGTGTATTGTTGGCAAAGCCTGCAGTTGCTCCACCTGCGATGGATAGGATATAATGCTTGTCATCCTTTTCACCCTGTTCATCAAGCTTTTCACGTAATTCTTTTAATAACAGCGGATAATTTTCCCGATCATCGGGGTTTGGATATGTACCGGGACCGCCGCCTGTTACAGGATATTCCCAATCCAGATCAACACCATCAAATCCATTTTCCAGCATAAATTCCACAGCACTGTCTGCAAAAATTTCTCTGGATTCCTCAGTCGATGCTGCCTCGATAAAGTTTGCTGAACCTCCCCATCCGCCAATGGCAATAACGGATTTTAAGTGAGGATATTTTGCCTTCAGCTTCGATAATTCCGCAAAATTCTTCGGGTCTTGCTCAGGGTCACTCATTTTGACTTTCAGGTCGGTACCGATTAGAGCAAAGGCATAATTGATATGTGTTAACCGGCTGGCATCTAAATCATTCATAATCTCAAAACCATTGTAAGTTGACCAGCCGGCTAAATAACCGATTATCCGGTTTGCCGGCGGTGTTTCTGCAGGTTCCCAGGCAGGCTCTTCTGGACCGCCATCATCTTCATTGTCAACTAGAAGAACTTTTGTAATGGTTCTTGCTTGTCCGGCTGAATCATAAGCTGCGGCTTTTATGATGACATTTCCATCAGGCGCAGAAGTTGTTTGCCAGTTTACAGAATAATTGTCCCCGTTCTTTTGCACGGCAGGAAATTTCCAATAAGCCGATTCATCCGCGCTGTATGTTTTTACGAAGAATTCTACTTTGGCTATTTGGTCATTATCTGTGGCTGAAACTGATAAGTTGACATTACCTGAGTACCCGCTTCCTCCAGGGGTTGCACCTGCAGGTCCTTCGGCTTGTATAGAGCTTAAATCCGGAAGGGGATCTGAACTTTCTGAAGGAATTAATACATTGATCGAGTTATCGTCAATGGAAACATTATTGTAAATATCTCTTGTTTTGACCCGGAAGCTATAAGTTGATCCTGGTGATAACTGCTCGATGGTAAATGTATTCTCTGCAGTTGTTCCAATTTTAGTTCCATCCTGATAAATGACATAATCGAATTTCTTCTGTGAGGCTGAAGGTTCCCATGTGAGAGTTACACTGTTGTTTGTTCTTGCTGAGGCATTCAATGCTGAAGGGGAATCTGGAGAATTCGGCTCACGATCATTCTTCGTGAAAATATTTCTTGTGATGGTTTCTGTTTCACCAGAGGTATAGTCAATAACCATTTTTAACACGTATTCACCATCCGGTACCCATGGTGCACCGGTTGACCAGCTCCAGGTATACGGCGCTTCACTGTCGGGAGCATATGGATAATAGTTCTCATCCGGTTCGTTTACAGCCTTGGCATAAAAGGTTACTTTTTCAACAGCTTTGCCAGAGGCTGGTACAGCTGATACCATGGCATTGCCTTTCACCGTATCTCCGCCTTCTGTTGTCGTGGTCACTTCAATATAAGAATTTTCATCAGCGGAAGCTTCCAGCGGCATATTTCCAAGCACACCTCCAAGAAAAATCACCGTAAAAGCTAATAAAATAGACAGCTTTTTCAATATTATTTTCATCTCCTTTATAAAATATTGGTTTTTACCTCTTGCTTACTTCAACTTAAGGACAATGTTTTCACTTCCTTCTTTATAGATTCTGAAATTATATTTCAAATAAATTATAAAACAATTAAAATATTTTCACATGAATATTACGAAAATTCTGTAAAAAATAGTTCTCGAATCCTATCCTTATTGAATTATTTCTTCAAAAAAAGTAATAAATTTTTAAATTTTTATTTTACAAAATTCAGATTTTTTGTATAATTGGCACAGCAACAGATTAATGCTTGATTTCTTACAGAAAATAGGCAGAAATTTAACTATTTTAGAAAGGCGGGCAATAAATGAACCTCTCCAGTCTTACAACTGAGCAATTAAACGGTCGATCTGCCAATATCGATCAGTTATCCACTAAGGAAATTATCGAGCTTATGAATGATGAGGATCGATCGATCGCTGATGCAGTTCGCAGGGAGCTGCCAGACATTGAAAAAGCAATCGAAGCAATCTATCAGACTTTAATAAAGGGAGGAAGGCTATTTTATATTGGTGCAGGCACAAGTGGAAGAATCGGGGTAATTGATGCAGCCGAGTGTCCCCCGACTTTTTGTACACCGCATGAAATGGTACAGGCCATTATTGCGGGAGGAGAGAGTGCAGTTTTTACGGCTGTTGAAGGTGCAGAAGATAGCAGGGAACAAGGGTCCGAGGACCTTCGTCATCGTAATGTAAATCAAGCGGATATTGTCGTAGGGATTGCTGCAAGCGGGCGGACTCCTTACGTAATCGGCGCTCTTGAATATGCGAAAAAAGCGGGTGCCGCAACAATTGGGCTATCCTGTAACTCCGATGCGGAAATCAGTCAGATCGCTGATTATAAAATCGAAGTGGTTGTCGGACCTGAAATATTAACAGGATCTACTAGACTTAAAGCAGCAACAGCTCAAAAAATGGTTTTAAACATGCTGACAACGACAACGATGATCAAGCTTGGAAAGGTTTATGGAAATTTAATGGTGGATCTTCATGCAAGCAATAAGAAGCTGGTCGAGCGTGCAAGAAACATGGTAATGAAAATTACAGGTGTTTCTTATGATGAAGCAGCGCACGTTTTAGAGGAAACAAACCAAAAGGTAAAACCGGCTATATTGATGATAAAGGGCGAGGTTTCCCGCGACAAAGCAGCACAGCTGCTAATTGAAACTGATGGTTTCCTTCGAGAGGCGATAAATAAGGCGAATCAAGGTCAGCTTATTTAATTCCAGTCTATTAGGTTAATAATCTAAAAAAATTAGGAGGTAGCAGTATGCATTTAGTCGTTTTAGGAGCACATTGTGGAGATGCTGAGATTCAAGCGGGTGCGATAGCCCATAAATATGCAAAAGCGGGACATGAGGTAACATTTGTACATTTAACAGCAGGCGAGAAAGGGAACCCGCCAGATGTATCAGTGGAAGAGTATCGGAAACAGAAAATCCGGGAATCAGAAAAAGTGGCTGAAATCTTGGGAGCGAAAACGATTACGCTTGATTATAAAGATGCCGAGCTTGCGTTTAATGATGAAATTATTACCCGGGTTGCCACATTAATGCGTAAATTAAAGCCGAATGTCGTTATCACACATTGGGAGAACAGCATTCATCCTGATCACGCCTTATGTCCTAGAATCGTACAGGCAGCACAATTAAAAGCCGGATTGCCTGGATTTGATTTAGACGGCTTGCCAGCACATTATTATGGGTTCTATCACAGTGAAAACTGGGAGGATATGGAGGGATATGTGCCGGATTTGTATGTAGATGTATCGGATGAGTTTGACACGTATTTGGAAGCGTTATCAAACTACTGGTTCATTATGAAATCAAAGTCCTTCCGTTATTATGACTATTATAAAGCACTGGGAACAGTCAGAGGATGCGTGAATCGCACGAAATATGCACAGACATTAAAGTTTCCAACAGGCACAAATGTGAGAAAAGGCGGATTTATCCCTGGGTATGAAATTTAATTGGGGGTGTTAATTTGATAAGGATGGAACTGAAAAAGAAGATTGGCCAGATGATGGTTATTGGATTCGATGGGAAAACGGTACCTGAGAATGTAAGGGAATTAATTCATGAATATCATATTGGTTCAATCATATTGTTTGGCAGAAATATCGGAAGCCCCAAGGAAGTGCTGGCATTAACGAGTGATCTGCAAAATGAAGCAAAGAAAGCAGGCTATTCACACCCATTATTGATATGCACAGACCAGGAAAACGGGGTTGTCCGCCGTCTTGGAGAGGGAGCAACAATGTTTCCAGGTGCCATGTCCTTAGGAGCAGCAGGAAAAGAAGAAAATGCCTATCAAATTGGCTATGCTTCTGCTCTGGAGCTGAAATCATTGGGAATCAATTGGAACCTGGCGCCTGTTCTGGATGTCAATAATAATCCGGAGAATCCCGTCATTGGTGTCCGCTCCTTTGGAGAATCGTCTGAAATGGTATCAGCATTTGGCCGTGCCTCGATGAAAGGAATGCAGGCTGCCGGAATTGCCACGACATTAAAGCACTTTCCCGGGCATGGAGATACAAATATTGATTCACATAAAGATTTACCAACGATAGCTCATGATATGGAAAGGTTAAATCAAGTTGAATTAAAGCCATTTAAAGATAGTATTCAAGATGGGGCTGACACGATCATGACTGCTCATGTCTATTTTCCGGCAATTGAAAATGAAGCCGGGCGGCCTGCTACTATTTCCAAAAAGGTCATTACCGGTTTATTGCGGGGAGAATTAGGCTTTAATGGAGTCGTCACAACAGACTGTCTTGAAATGAACGCCATTTCTCAAACACTTGGAGTGGAGAGAGGCGGTGTCGAAGCCGTTAAAGCTGGTGTTGACTTGATTATGGTTTCTCACCGCTATAATTGGCAGGTTAGTACCTTAAAGGAAATCATCCGGTCCGTTGAAACAGGGGAAATCGATGAATTAATCATCGATGAGGCTTTATCACGCATTCACGAATTGAAGAAAAAGTATCTTAGCAGCTGGAATGATATCCCTTCTGATCTTAAAGTTCCAGATACAGTAGGCTGTAAGGAGCATGAAGCTCTTGCGTATAACGTTTATAAACAGTCCGTCACACTTGTAAAAAACAAGGGGATTCTGCCGCTGTCCACAGAAAAAAATCATCGAATTGCCGTATTCTATCCGGAAAAAAATAACACAATGGAAGTCGAGGATAAACGCTATTCATCGTTTGACTTAGGGGGCGTAATTCAAGAATTCAACCCAGCTGCTGATGTTTACCCTTTTAAAAACGATTTATTAGCTGAAGAGCTGGATGAGCTTGTTCAGAAGGAAAGTCAATATGACACCATAATAGTCGGAACCCTTTCTGCTTTCCCAGGCAGCAGCCAAGTCGCCTTAATTGAAAAATTGTATGAAAATGGATGTTCTATTGTTGTCATTGGGATGCGAAGTCCTTACGATTTAGCCTATTTGCCGGATGTTGATGCCTATCTCAATACGTATGAATTTACCTGCCAGGCTTTAAAAGCAGCTGTAGGTGCAGTGTTTGGCAAAGGAACCGTTAGTGGAAAACTTCCTGTCACCCTTCCATCAAAGGTCAGCAGATCAACATAAAGAATGAAGGGTTTGGCCAGTGTGGTTGAAATAAATAATCGGATAAATTTATAAAATTTTGATTTATTATTTTAAAATTTGTTATATAATAAATTTTAAGAATATTCAAAATAGAATATCCCATTCAAGGGAGATGATCCTGCTTAGGATGCTCCCTTAAAAAAGAAAGGGGGTTGGCAAAACAGGATGGAGAGCCAACAAGTAACGGAAAGCAATTTACAAAAAAACATCAGCCCAACAGGGAAAGCCGAATCACAAATCAATAAACAAATTAAAAGGACAAAGCTGAAAAAAATAAAAAAGCATTGGCAGCTGTATGTACTTTTAGCGCCTGCGCTTTTATATTTCCTAGTCTTCAAATACTACCCGATGTATGGGGTGCAAATTGCATTCAAGAATTTCGTTGCAACGAAAGGGATATGGGGAAGCGAGTGGGTGGGCTTTGACCACTTTATCCGATTTTTTAATTCCTATTATTTCTGGGATTTAATGTGGAATACGTTATCGATTAATTTATTCCAGCTGGCGCTATTTCCAATATCCATTATTGTAGCCCTTTCATTAAATGAGCTGCGTGACAGTAAATTCAAGAAGGCTGCTCAAACGATTACATATGCACCCCATTTCATCTCAGTTGTTGTATTTGTAGGGATGCTGGTTGCTTTCCTGGATCCTTTGACAGGGATTGTTAACCATTTTATTCAGCTATTAGGGTTTGAACCGATTGATTTCATGACGAATCCTGCATGGTTTAAGGCTATTTATGTATTTTCCGGTGAATGGCAGAACCTTGGGTGGGGAGCAATTATTTACTTAGCAGCATTGGCAGGGATTGATCCGCAGCTTCATGAAGCTGCGAAAGTAGACGGAGCAACCCGGTTGCAGAGAATTCTCCATATTAATTTACCAGGAATTATGCCTACAATTATCATTCTATTAATCTTAAATATGGGAAATTTCATGACAGTTGGATTTGAAAAGATCTTACTTATGCAAAACCCGCTCAACTTAGAGGCGTCTCAGGTCATACAAACATATGTCTACGATATTGGGATTTTAACAGGGCAATTCAGTTATTCTACTGCAGTTGGGTTATTCAACTCGGTTATTAATCTAATCATCCTTGTCTTTTTTAATCGACTGGCTAGAAAAACAGGTACAAGCCTGTGGTAAAGGAGGGGCCTAAATGAGAGAAACCAGAGCTGACAGGATTTTTGACATCTGCAATAAGCTTTTAATTGGATTTTTCCTCATCATCATTTTGTATCCGCTGATCTATATCATTAGTGCCTCCATCAGTGACCCTAGCTATGTGAACTCCGGGAAGATGTGGCTATTTCCAAAGGATATTACCTTTGAAGGATTTAAGAGAGTTTTCCAAAGTAAGGAGATTTGGATTGGATACAGAAACACGATTTTTTACACGTTGCTTGGGACCTTTATCAACCTTGCTGTCACATTGCCGTGTGCCTATGCGCTGGCCAAACAGGAACTGGTAGGCAGAGGCTTTATAATGGGTCTGTTAATTTTTACGATGTTTTTTGATGGAGGGTTAATTCCTACTTATCTATTAGTAAGAGACTTAGGCATGATCAATACAATCTGGGCGATGGTTATACCGAGTGCAGCTTCTGTTTGGAATATCATTGTCACGATGACATTCTTCCGGGTTACCATCCCAAAAGGTTTAGAAGAAGCGGCAGAAGTGGATGGGGCCTCCGTATTCAGAACCTTTTTCCAAATTGTATTGCCATTATCGGCTCCTATCATTGCCGTAATGGCCTTGTTTTACGGGGTGGGCCACTGGAATTCCTATTTTAGCGGTCTCATCTACTTATCCGACCGGGAATTATTTCCGTTACAGCTCATTTTAAGGGATATATTGATTCAGCAGGAAATGACAACCGAGCTCATGATGCAGGGTACGGATATTAAGGCCATTGGAGAGCAGGCACGAGTGGCAAGTATTGTGAAATACGCCGTAATGATTGTATCTGCCGCACCGCTGCTCATTGTGTACCCATTCCTGCAGCGCTTTTTCCTTAAAGGTGTCATGATTGGCTCCATTAAAGAATAATGCGGATATTCTCCTGAAAGGGTGTGGTGGTAAAGCAGTATTTATAAAGAGGCTGGTTAGCTTGAAATTAAAAAGGGGGAAAATAAAAATGAAAAAGGCTTCAGGTGTTGTATTAACGTCAGTACTGGCAATGTCTTTACTTGCGGGATGTACGAAAAATGAGGAAACATCCGGTCCGAAAGAGCCGCCTAAGAATTTTAATGAAAGCAATTATCCAATCGTGGACGAGCCGATTAAGCTGGAAATGATGGGGCAATCTTCTCCTCTTCAGCCTGCATGGGGCGAAATGGCGTTCTTCAAAGAAATGAATGAACTCACAAACATTGATTTTAAATTTACGACAGCCACCTCCGATCAGTTTAAACAAAAAAAGCAATTAGCGTTTTCAAGCTTAGAGCTTCCAGATGTATTTTTTGGCGGCCAATTTACGGCCAGTGAAGAGGTGGATTACGGTTCACAGGGATTATTAATTCCGCTGGAGGATTTAATTGACAAATACGCTCCTAATTTAAAAAAGGTAATGGAAAAATATCCTGATTTAAAAGCTTCCATTACAGCGCCCGATGGCCATATTTATACGCTGCCAGGGATTGATAATTTAAGCCACTCCCAAGCGCCATTAACCTGGATGAACGGCTATTGGCTCGAAAATGTAGGAGCTGAACGGCCGGAATCAACGGAGGAATTGTATGAGCTATTTAAAAAGTTTAAAGAAGAGGATGCCAATAAAAATGGGAAGGATGATGAAATCCCATTATCTGCACCTACCCTTGCCGATCTAAGATTTAACATCCTGCCTGCTTTTGGTGTTAATCAGACGGATGGCATAACTGAAGTCGATGGCAAAGTGAAATATGCATTTACACAAGACGGGTACAAGGAGTATTTAAAATTCCTGAATCGTTTATATGAGGAAAAATTACTGGACCAGCAAGTCTTCTCTCATACCTGGGAGCAGTATGTTGCAAAAGGCGCTGAAAATAAAGTAGGTGTCTTCCCGACATGGCCAATCGTTATGATTGGATTCGCTGATGTAACAGAAGCAGCAAAGTATCCATTACTGCCGCCATTAACCAGCCCGGAATTTGATAAAAAAGTTGTGACGAAAATTCCTGAAGTTAAACGCGGACGATTTGCCATAACGAGTGAAAACAAGAATCCTGAGGCTACAATGCGCTGGATCGACCATTTATACTCTGAAGAAGGCTCCATTCTTGCCCGTTTAGGAGTAGAAGGGGAAAACTGGGAGTGGACAGATGATTCAAAAACGGCCTGGAGACTGCTTGCGCCGGAAGGGATGAATACAACCCAGGCGAATGCACAAGATGCTCCTGGTGCAGGAACTCCAGTACCGATGGTAATTGAAAACGATTTCTTCCTAAAAGAAGATAATCCAACCATTCATAAAATCGCCGGTTGGGTTGAGGATGAATATCTGCCTCATGCGGAAGTGCCATTTCCTCAGGTGTATTTAACAATGGATGAGCAAAGTGAAGTGAATACGTTAAAACCGGATATTGATAGCTATATAGAGCAAATGGAGGCAAAATTTGTATCTGGCGAAGTATCCTTTGATCAGTGGGATAAGTATGTTTCAACACTTAAGAGTTTAGGAGTTGAAAAGCTGGAAAAAATTCACCAGGCTGCCTATGACCGATTTAAAGAAGCAAAATAGTAATCTTAATGCGTGAATTTAGACAGCCCCAGCTCTTCGATTAGGGTTGGGGCTGCTAAATGAATTAGAAAAAATGGAACATAGAGGGGAACTTACAATGGGATTCGATGGACTGATACGAAAATTGTATGACATATCAGAATGGATAACGAGATTAATGTATGTCAATTTGCTGTGGATTCTTTTTACACTGGCAGGATTAGGAGCAGCAGGATTTTTTCCTTCAACAGCAGCCATGTTTACCGTTACAAGGAAATGGGTGGTTGGAGAACGGGAAGTGCCTGTCGTGAAAACCTTTTGGGCGGCATATAAGCAAAATTTTATTCAATCTAACCTGATTGGCTACTTATTCATCATCATTGGTTTGATTTTATATGTGGACCTTCGTTTTTTTCAGACATCAGAACAATTTATCTTTCAATCTTTTTCGTTTATCATTTTGTTCCTCTTAATCATCTATTTTATATGTATTCTCTATATGTTCCCGGTGTTTGTTCATTTTAAGTTCAAAACATTGGCCTATGTAAAATACTCATTCATTATAGCGGCTGGACGTCCGCTATTGACGATTTTTATGGTTGCAGGAACTGTCCTTTTACTAATCCTTCTAAAATACCTGCCTATTCTAGTCCTCTTTATTGGCGGTGGATTAATGAGCTACGTAATGATGTGGATTGCAGTAAGGGCATTTCCTAAAGAACAAATTCAAATGGGAAGTCAAAACTCGCAGAAGGTTTAAGCGGGTTTTCTTTTTCAGTAAATTTAAAAGGCGGTGCAGGAATGAAAATTGGACTGGATCTTTTTTTAGAAAATGAATTCCGTCATTTCAAAAAGATGAGAATCGGACTGGTGACCAATATGACAGGGGTGAATGAAAGGCTTGTACCGGCCATTGACCTTTTTCATGAACACCCTGAAATTAACTTAACGGCATTATACGGGCCAGAGCATGGTATTCGCGGTGATGCAAAAGAAGGTGAAAGTGTCGAATCCTCGATTGATCCGTATACAGGGGTTCCCGTATTTAGTCTGTATGGTTCATCCAAAAAACCATCAAAGGAAATGCTCGACCATGTGGATGTGATCGTGTTTGATCTTCAGGATATTGGGGCCCGATACTATACATTCATCTATACGATGGCCTACATGATGGAAGCATGCGCTGAGTATGGAAAGCAATTTGTAGTGCTGGACCGGCCCAATCCGATTTCAGGCACAGAGGTGGAAGGAAACTTAGTTGAAGATGGGTTCAGATCCTTTGTGGGTCTTTATCCAATCCCGAATAGGCACGGAATGACTGTTGGGGAGATCGCTTTGCTTTATAAGCATGAGTTCGGCATTAATTGCGATTTAACCGTTGTTAAAATGGACGGCTGGGAACGGCATATGTACTATGATCAAACGGGTATGTTTTGGGTGCCGCCATCTCCTAACACGACTGGATTAGATATGGGCTTGCTTTATCCAGGAACCTGCTTAGTGGAGGGGACGAATTTGTCAGAAGGGAGAGGAACAACCCGCCCTTTTGAATATATCGGGGCACCATTTATTGATGGGTACCGTTTAGCCAGGAATATAAATGAACGAAACATCCCGGGTGTGCTGGTCCGTCCTACATCATTTAAACCTTTTTATCAAAAATTTAAAGACCAGGTTTGTGAAGGGATTCAATTACATATAGCAGACCGTTCAGCCGTTCATTCTTTAAAAACGGGGCTGACTGTGCTGGAGACCATTGCTGAGATGTATCCGAAACAATTTCAATTTATTCAGCACAGAGAAAAGTATTTCTTCGATTTGCTAGCAGGGACCAATAGGCTGAGAACGATCATTTTAGAGGGCAAGATAAACGAATTCTTACAGGCTTGTGAGGAGCAGCTTGAAAGATTCAATGAGCAGGCAAAGCCTTATTTATTATATAAGTAGAATAGTAAAGTTAATGGAAGGGGAGAAATACATGGCAACGTACCGCTATTATCAATCAGGTGACGAAACAAAAATTGTGAGTTTGTGGAATCAATGTTTAGCAAAAGATCCTATTACTTCAAAAAGATTCAGAAATTTAGTATTATTAGATGGGAATTTTGACCCGCAAGGATTGCGATTAGCATTCGAGAAGGATGCATTAGTAGGCTGTGTTTATGCTGTTAGAAGGTTATTGCCTATGTTTGGAACAGATTTGGAACCGGAAAATGGCTGGATTCCCTTCTTTTTTGTTCATCCAGACTACCGGCGCTCAGGTGTGGGAAAGGAGCTGATGGAGGCCGCCGTTCGTTTTTTAAAAGAAAACGGCAGGACGAACGTATTTTTTGCTTCCTATGCACCGAATTATATTTTGCCGGGAATTGACGAGGAAAATTACCCGGAGGCTTTTGAATTTTTACAAAAACAAGGATTTCAAAAGCTGTATTCACCTGTTGCCATGGACCGCAATTTAGTTGGATTCCAGGTGCCTCAGGCCGTGAATGCACTAAAGAATCAAAGGGAAGAAGAAGGATATACTTTCAATGAAGCAAAAGATAAAGACCTTTATGAAGTCATTCAATTTGCCAATATAAAGTTCAACCCGGACTGGGGAAGAGCCATACGCGAAGGGGTCTTGCAGGGCCTTCCATTAGAGCGGATATTAGTTGCGCGTGAAGGAAATAAGGTGGTTGGTTTCTGTATTTATGGAGGCTATGAAGGTATTCCTGACCGCTTCGGACCTTTTGGAGTGGATCCAGAGCAGCAGGGGAAAGGGCTAGGGAAAATTCTGCTAAACGAATGCCTGCACAAAATGCGTTCAGAAGGCCTTCATGGCGCCTGGTTTTTATGGACAGGCGAGAAGACTTCTGCAGGGTATTTGTATAAAAAGACTGGCTTTGAAATTACGCGTACATTCCATGTAATGAAAAAAACGATTTAGTTTTGCGTTTAACTGAAGGGATGAGTAAAGATCCCCCAGTTTATTCCACCATAAAACAATTTATAGAGAGAAAGATGTGGTGTTCATGTCATTTATGACCGGTGGACTTGTGATGCTGTCCGAAATGCTTCCAAAGCTCCCGCCTTCAGAAAGCAAAATTGCTGCGTATATATTAAAAAACCCTAAGGAATCCATTTCCTTAACAGCAAGTGAATTAGGGAAGCAGAGCAATACAAGCAGTGCAGCTGTCATAAGACTTTGTAAATCTTTGGACTTGAAGGGGTTTCAAGACTTAAAGCTGAGGATTGCGGGAGACCTTCAAAAAACAAAAGAACAAGGTTTTAGGGATATTGAACCAAACGAGTCCCTCAGTTCGATTATTCAAAAAATGACGAATAATAGTATTCAAACCTTACGTGAAACAGCAGAGCTTCTTAGTACAGACGAATTGTCCAAAGCTGTAGATGCCATACAAAATGCGAAAACGATTCATTTTTTTGGGGTAGGGGCTTCTAATATTATCGCACAGGATGCACAGCAAAAGTTTTTAAGGATCAACCACATGTCGAATGCTTTTTCCGACCTGCATCTTGCAGCAACAGTGATTGCGAATGCAAGCGAAGAAGATGTTGTTGTAGGCATTTCTTTCTCCGGCCAAACAATTGAAGTCGCCAAGCTTATTGAGCTTGCTAATCAAAAAGGGGCCACAACCATAAGCTTAACCAAATATGGATCGTCCATGGTATCCGATCGGGCTGATATCCGCCTTTATACGTCTACAACAAAAGAGGCAACCTTCCGAAGCGGTGCGACTTCCTCACGGATGGCTCAGCTGCACGTGATTGATATTCTTTTTATGCGGGCAGCATCCCAACAGTATGAAGAGACTGTGAAGCATCTGGATAAAACGAGGGAAGCCGTTGATTTTATTAAAGGAAAACATAAATCGAAGATAAAATAGCCATTTGTTGAAAAAGGGTATAACAAGAAAAAAGGACGTGTGGAAATTTCCACACGTCCTTTCTTTAGGCTTGTTTAATTAGCAATGATTCCTTCAGCCAATTCTTCCCTTCAACAATCCGGCTGACCATCATGGCCGAAACCGTGTTGCCGGCTGAATTCAGGAGGGTAGCCGGTGCATCAATGACCGTAGATATAACAGCGATAACCGGCAGCACCTCAGGAGGGAAGCCGAACACACTCAGGATCAGCATTTCGCCTATCATCCCGCCGCCTGGAATGGCACCCATAACAGCTCCAACCAGGAACGAAATAACAAGGATCGTAATGATGCTTGTCATGCTCGACATGTCTTTTCCGAACAAGCTGAACAGGAAGACGATCTTAAAGACTCCGCCAATAACAGAACCATCCTTATGTGTGTTCGCTCCAAGCGGGATCATCGTCTCCGCAATGTCCTGGGGTACACCCATTTTTCGGACAGCGGCCAGGTTAATTGGGATACATGCTGCACTCGAGCATGTGGCAATCGCACTGACAGAAGGAGTGATCGCATTTTTCCAGAACACCTTGACGCCATCTTTACCGCCAGCCGCAAAGGCGTATAGCGTAAAGAAAACAAAGAAGTAAATAAGAGTCAATACCAGATAAAGCACAAACACACGGACATATCCGCCCAAAATCTGCGGGCCAAGCTCACCAATGATGGTAGCGAAGTAACAGCCAAGACCGATTGGCGCATAGTACATGACAAATCCAACAAACTTCATCATCACGGCTGAACCGGATGAAAGGAGATTGGCAATCGGTCTGCCTTTTTCACCTGACATCGCTGTTGCCAATCCAAATAAAATCGAGAATACAATCAGCTGCAGCATGTTGCTCTTTGAGAACAGCATTTGGAAATCAGGAACCGTGAACGCCTGAACCAGCTGACCCAGGAATGTGATTTCTTCCGCTTCAGGATCGATAGTAGCTTCCGCCATAATGCTCTTAATTGCAGAGACATCTGTATTCTTCAGCGGATCCACAATCGAAATCCCGATGAAGCCCAGGATGGCAGAAATGACAGCCGTAATAAAAAACACGGTGAAAATCCCGGCCATAATCTTCCCAAGTCTTTTCATACCGCCCATATTTGCAAGGCTGGAAGCGATGCTAAAAAAGACGAGCGGCACTATGATCATAAACAATAAATTCAAGAATAAATCCCCAAACGGCTTCACAACCGCAGTCTTGGGGCCAAAAACCACTCCGGCAACTCCGCCGATGAGGATGGAGAGGAGCAGGAAGATGGTTAGCTTGTAATTTGCAAAAACCTTTTTCATGTTGTCTCAACCTTTCTGTAATATCCAACACTCTATTATATATTAAAATGGTTCATTAAAAGAAGACCGCTGCCATATTTCTTACTATTCTGTCAACTTAAGTTCTATCAGTCAAGCATCATTTGACATCCTCCAGTAAATGTCATACAGTGAGATTATTCAATGCTGAAAGGGTGAAGAAAAGCACATGATCCTTTAATCCTGCACTTAGTGAAAACCGATAGTACAGGCTCCCGTTCAAGTTCCACACCGTGTGGGAATGGGCTTTATTTATCGATGATTTTTCTGAGACAGGATTGAATGTGTGTGCTTTTTGACTTGAAGAACGGCTTTGTTTCGAAGAGCCTATTTAAGTCCAAGGTTGTGCCACACTGCCTCCTGTCTCGGAAAGTGAGATAGGAGGCTTTTGTTTTTTGGGGAAATTTTAGTGGTTCGGAGGTAAAAGGATGGAATTTAAATTACAGGAGATAAAACCTGGCCGCACAAATACAGGCCCATATGGAATCGCTGTTTCAGAAAAGGAAGAGGTCTGGTTTACACAGCATAAAGCCAATATGATCAGCTGCATCGGATTGGATGGGGAAATAACTGAATACCCGCTGCCGACGCCGGATGCAAAAGTCATGTGTGTAATGGTGTCATCAAAAGGAGAGGTCTGGTTTACCGAGAATGGGGCAAACAACATCGGGAGAATAACGAAAGAAGGCTCTATCGAGGAATATCCCTTGCCCCAGCCAGATTCAGCACCCTATGGGATTACGGAAGGGCCGAATGGTGATATCTGGTTTACCGAAATGAATGCAAATCGTATTGGGCGGATTAAGGATGATGGTTCTATCCATGAATATGACCTTCCGGTTCCAGGTTCGTACCCTGCATTTATCACGATGGGGTCTGATAGCGCTCTGTGGTTCACAGAAAACCAAAATAACGCTATCGGAAGAATTACGGAAAATGGGGACGTGACGGAATTTGCCATTCCCACCCCTGCTTCCGGGCCGGTTGGAATAACAAAAGGGAACGATGGAGCCCTCTGGTTTGTCGAGATTATCGGCAATAAAATTGGGCGAATTACTGCTGGTGGAGAAATAACGGAATATAAAATTTCAACCCCAAACGCAAAGCCGCATGCCATCACAGCAGGGGCAGGAAACGATTTATGGTTTACAGAATGGGGCGCAAATAAGATTGGGAGACTTACAGCCGATGGGGTGATTGCGGAATATCCGATTGTAACAGCTAATGCTGAACCCCATGGCATTGCAACCTGTGATGGGAAGACTATCTGGTTTGCATTGGAAGCTGATATGATTGGGAAAATCACTAGAAACGATTAATTGATCAAGTTAATAGATTACTTACCCCCGCCACTTCAGTTTGGGCGGGGTTATTTTTGCTCGTTTTTACTAGCTTTATTTTAAGCGGGGTCTAACACACTGGGGGAGCCGGTTTTACCTTCAGTGTGCCTGGCGTATTCAAAGACCGTACTTCCTTCTATAATATTACTCTTGTGAGTTTGGGCTTGTTATTGTCGCGCTGAAGCTATTTACAGAATCGTCCACAGGCGAGCGCTAAAAGCATGTTCCGGAAGGAAGATCGTCAGAAGCCTTAGGGTATCAAGCTCTACCCTATAAACTGATTGCCAGAGTAACGGCCGGAGTGGCTGCTTCCTTTAGTGGAGTCATGTATGCCATATCACTCCGATTGATTAATACCAATGCCTTTTCAATTGAAGTAACTCTGGATGCTCTCTTAATGACGGTGATTGAGGACGGGAGCTCCCGCGGGTGCCATGGCAGGAGCAGGTTGGTAAACAAGGAATTTAAACTATTACTGAAGAAGTAGTAATAGCAAGTAAAGTTTTTTTAATTCCTAAAGTATATTTTAAGGTTAATACATTTCTTATTGCGGATTGGGTATTAAGCAGCAGGTTTGCTGAAAAGGAATTACGAGATTCAAAAAAATAGCAGCTTGTAATGACAAGGAGTTGTGAGGATGAAATTACTGCTTACATCTGCAGGCATTAATAACAAAAGCATACATGACGCGCTGGTTGACATGCTGGGGAAGCCAATCGCCGACTCCAACGCACTGTGCATTCCCACCGCGATGTACGGACACCCCTGGGTCGGTCCTGGCGTCAAAGCCTGGGAGTTTATTAGCGGAAAAGAAGAGAATCCGATGGTCGGTCTGGACTGGAAGTCTGTCGGCGTATTGGAGCTCACAGCGCTGCCAAGCATCGGCGAAGACCGCTGGGTGCCGCTGATCCGGGAGACAGACGCCCTGCTGGTGTCGGGCGGCGACGCCCTCTACCTTTGCCATTGGATGAGGAAGTCAGGGCTCGCAGACCTTTTGCCGTCACTGCACGCAGTCTATGTGGGAATGAGTGCCGGGAGCATGGTGATGGCACCAAACATCGGGGACTTCTTCTTTGGCTGGAATCCACCCAACGGTGGTGATGAAACGCTGGGACTTGTCGATTTTGCAATGTTCCCGCATTTGGATCACGAAATGCTGCCGTATAACACGATGGCTAATGCAGAGAGATGGGCCGCCGGGATGAAGGGGCAGGCATATGCAATTGATGATCAAACCGCCCTCAAGGTGATCGAAGGAGAGGTCGAAGTGGTCTCCGAAGGGCACTGGAAACTGTTTACGAAATGAAATTACTCCGCCGTTAAAAAATTTTTTCTAATATTGTCTGCTTATGATAAAAAAGGTTCGATAAAGGGGAAATGACAATGGAAAAGGTTCTAATTCTTGGTGCAAGCGGTCTAGTAGGAAAAGCTTTAGCTGATGAACTTAAAGAGGGATTTGACCTGTATGGAACATATTCTTCTTCATTTACAAGCCTTACCGAAAGTAAGGAATTCCAATTGGAAGTCCAACAAATCGATAAGATGAGACAAATTATACGATCAATTAAGCCTGACGCAGTGATTTCTTGCATAAGAGGGGATTTCGTTGACCAACTCCAGTTTCATAAAGAATTGGCTATGGAGTTAAGGAGTATCGGCAGCACAAGACAAAATGATTGATGTGTATAGAAATTTAATATGCAGCAATCTTTTGGATGTCGTGTTAGCAAGACAATTACGGTTCATCATTGAAAATAAACTAAAGGGCATCTTTCATTTAGCTTCAGAGGATCTATTTGCTTATGGACAATTCTTTGAACAGATTGTAAGTACAGTTGCAAGTGAAAAGAATATTTTGCGATATAACCTTTTTCAAGACAATGAGAACACCCATTATTTTGCATTGAAATCAATTCGTGAAGATATTCCAGATTCTCTGCAATGCAAGAATAAAGATATTATTTCTTATCTGCTGGGAGAAATGATCCCTTGAAGCTATTAAACTAACACAGGTAATATCATGGCACTACAGGGCAGGTAGGTTAGCAAAATTCCATACTATATTCATACAAAAAACGGAGGAGGTGTTTATGACCTTTTCCGTTTTTTTATCTAAAGCGATAGCCTCATCATCCTTTTCTCAATTTATAAGATCTCCGCTATTTCTTAGCATTAAGTAATAGAAAATTAAATAAATTGACGCATTTACAACACTCTATGTTTTATTTAGACTGTAAAAGTTGGAAAATTAAGAATTTTTGTTGCTTGACGGAAGGAAACCAAATTACAAAGGGGAGAGAATCATGAGAAGGAAAATATGTATTATAGGCAGTGGCACAGCAGGTTTACAGCTGGCTTATTCTCTTAAAGAAGATTTTGATGTAACGGTTATTCACTCAAACTCTTCCGAAAAGATTCAACATGGACGGATTATGTCTACCCAAGTGCACTTTGGTCCAACAAGAACCCGGGAAAACCGTTTTAAAATGCCAAAGTGGGATGGAAAAACGCTTATTAACAGTATCCATATGACCATTGGTGATCAAAAACTATTTGTTGGAAATCTAAAAGAACCAGCATTATCTGTTGACCAGCGTCTTTACTTCTCCCATTGCTTGGAGGATCTTGAAAACAAAGGTGTATCTACTCGGCTTTTAAGAGTTAATAAAGATCAGGCAGAAAGTTTGGCAGATGAGTTTGATTTAATCATTGATTGTACAGGGAAATCGGGCCCTGTCTTTCCATTTCCTATTGAAAAGGAGCTTTCTCCTTTCCAAGTGCCTCAACGAAAATGCATCGTTGGTTATTTTAACGGAGTAAAGCCGGTTGAGCCTTCTGGTGTAAGCGTAACAGTTCTGCCTGAAATTGGAGAAATGTTTGAAATTCCTGCAATCACAGAACACGGGCCAGTTACGATATTGTTCATTATGGCCATCCCAGACAGGGAGTTAGATGTATTTAAAGAAATTAAGCACGAAAAAGAATTTACAAATCAAATGAGGAATGTAACAAAGCAATATTTCAAAGATATCCATGAACGAATCGATCAGGATCGCTTTGCTCTTTCCGATGAAAATGCCTTCCTTAAGGTTGCCATTAAGCCTGTAATTAGAAAGCCTTATGCAACGATGAAAAATAAACTAATAGTTGGCTGTGGAGATAGTGTCTTTCTGAATGATCCGATTACTGGCCAAGGCTGTAATCTGTCTTCTTACTGTGCTGAACAATTATACGAAACTATAATCCAGAATAAAAATTCTAAATGGGACAACCAGCTTGGGGAGGAATATTGGAATCGTACAAAACCATTTGTAAAAGAAGTAACAGCATGGACCAATGCAATGACGCAGGCACTGCATGAGCATGTTGTTCAAACCCTGTTATCAGGCGCAGAAGATCAAAAGATTGCAGACGAAGCAGCCGAGTGGTTCGAGAATCCGCGAAAAGCTTATAGTGCTTTTTTTCAACCGTTGCATTAAGAACAGTACAAGTTGTCCTGTATAAGGATGAGAGGGGATAATACAAAAGAATTTTTGACACTAAAGAAGCCTCCCGTATAGGGAGGCTTTATTATTTATGGGGAGCCACTGCTCAAATTCCGATATTCTACAAGCAATAGATCCAGGAAAAGTTGAAAGGGTGCCCGGGAGCACATATCAATGTCATCAAGGTAGCAATGTTCAATAGGGGTGTAAAAAACAAAATCCGATAGTTCTACTAAACCGTTTGATGGGGTTCCGACAATGGATAGCATTGTGATGCCGCGCTCTTTTAGAATGTGTGCATACTCTAAAATATGTAAGGTTTCTCCGCTATAGGAGACAAAAATAGCAAGGTCATCCGTTCTTACGTTGAGGGCAGCACTCCGCAAATCATCCCAATCCATTCTAGCCGTGCTGCTCTTGCCTAACATCAGCAGTTTTTTGGAAGCATCCCAGCAAACAGAATAGGAATGGCCCATACCGAACCATTCTACATGTCTTGCCTGCTTAATCAGCGAAGCAGCTTTATTCAGCTTCTCTTCATCAATTCTATTTAATACTTCCTGTATATCTTTTTCATAGCGTTTAACATGGAATGATAAGGATTCTGAAATTCCCTGGCTTTCACCTTGATCATTATACCTAATGTTTAAATGCAGCTGGAGTTTAAAGTCCTGAAAGCCCTGAAAGCCGAGTTTTTTACAGGTTCGGCTGATGGTAGCAGTCGAAACATACATTTCCTTTGCTGCCTCTTCGAGTTTTAAATTAATAATCTTCTTAGGATAGCGTATGATATAATCCAGTACCTGCTTTTCAAGCTGACTTAATTGATCCCGATGCTGGGCTAGCCGTTTCATAAACGATTGCATGATATCACCTTTTCACAGCCATGGATCAAGAGTTCTTATCAGTTATGGTGTAAGAGATAGAACCGAGCGTTTTAGTCTCTCTAAACCTTCTATGACTTTAGATTGAGGGCAGCCAACATTCATTCGTAAAAAGATTCCTCTTTCCTCACCATAGACTGCGCCAGACATGATTCCGACCTTTCCCGCTTTAACAAGGGCCTGCTGGAGCTCTTGATTGGTTTTCCCAAGTTCAGTGCAGTCCATCCATGCTAAATATGTGGATTCAGGGATACGAAATTGAATGGATGGCAGTTCTTGATCGATGAACTCCTTCACTAATTTCATATTATTATACAGGTAGGAACATAGTTCATCAACCCACTGATCACCATGACGATAGCCTTCGATAACGGAAATTTCTCCAAAAATTGAGGCGCTTGAAACGCCATCCCGATATTTTAAAAGCTTCATATAGCTTTCTCTCGTCTTTTCGTTCGGAATCAATAGATAGGAGCCGCCCAAGCCGGGTGTATTAAAGGTTTTACTGGCAGACGTACAGATATAGATATTTTGCAGATCATCTGCCACACTGGTAATAGGAATAAACCGGTGGTCTTGAAAGGTAATATCCATATGAATATCATCAGAAATGATCTTTACCTGGTATTTGGCACAAAGGTCGGTGATTTTCTTCAGCTCCTGCTCTGTCCACACCCTCCCGGTCGGGTTATGGGGATTGCAGAGCAATAAGATCTTTGCTTTTGGATGACGCAGCTTTTTTTCCAAATCCTCATAATCAATTTCATATTTTCCATTCTGGTATAAAAGCGGGTTAGGAATCAGCTCCCGTTTCGACTGGTGAATGACATGAAAAAAAGCATCGTAGGCAGGCACCTGCATAACCACTTGATCGCTTTCAGATGTTAAAATCTCTATCAGTCTTGCAATCGAATAAATGACACTCGGACTATAGATTACCCAATCTATTGGTATTTCGTTATCGAACCTTCTTTTATACCAGCCGGCAATGGAAGATTTATAGTCTTCATGGTTCCATCTTGTATACCCAAAAATGCCATGGCTGGTGCGTTTTTGTATCGCCTGAATCATCTCTGGAGGGCTTTTAAAGTCCATATCTGAGATGCTAAAAGGCAGTAAATCACTTGAACCAAATCGATCCTCCATATAATCCCACTGCGTGCAATAGGTCCCGATTCGACTGATAGATTGATCAAAATGATGTTTCATAATAAACCTCTTTTCTCTAGTTGTTTTCAAAGCTGCGTAAGATGAAAAAAGGGATGAGAGATTTCTCATCCACTTTTCACTTCATGAATGTCTATAAGCTTATCTATCTCAACTCGAACATGATTTACTTGTGGTCCAATGACCACTTGAATATTATGGGCATCTAATTTAATCACGCCAAGTGCACCATTCTTCTTCAATGCCGGTTCATTAATTTTTTGAATATCATCAACCACAAGCCGTAATCTGGTAATACAGTTATCAAGCGAAATAATATTTTCTGCACCACCTAAGGCATATAATAATTCTTTTGCCTGGCTGCTCGTTTTTCCGTTGATGCCTTCTGGTGCAGCCGATCCTTCAGTTTCTGTTTGATCTTCTCTGCCTGGAGTCTTTAAGTTGAATTTGACAATGGCATAACGGAAAACGGAATAATAAATCGCAAACCAAACCAATCCCACTGCTGCAACCAAATACCATTTTGATTCAGCTCCTTGCAGGATTCCAAAAATAAAGAAGTCCAAAATTCCGCCATCGGTATTCCCAATTTTTACATTAAGAAGGGCCATTACCATAAATCCTAGTCCAGTTAATACCACATGGATTCCATATAGGGCTGGTGCAAGAAACAGGAACAGAAACTCAATTGGCTCGGTAATCCCCGTTACAAAAGTAGCAATGACTCCTGAGATTAGCAGCCCCTTAATCTTTTGGCGATTCTCTGGTTTTGCTGTGTGATAAATGGCTAAAGCAACCGCTGGAAGACCAAACATAAAGGTCGGCATTTTCCCTTGTGATAGGAAGGCTGTTGCTGAAGAACTGATAGGCTCTCCGCTTTGCAGCTGGGCATAGAAGATATTGAGCGCTCCTGAAACAGTCTCACCATTTACCACCATGGTTCCCCCGGCTTCTGTAAAACGAATCATGGCTACTAAAATATGATGTAATCCAAATGGAAGAAGCAATCGTTCACCGGCGCCAAATAGGAATGGACCGAACACTCCGGCACTGCTTATCATTGACCCTATTCCATTTATAATCATGGTAAACAATGGCCAAATCATTGGAATGAGTATACCTGCGACTGACATGACAATAGAAGTAATGATAGGAACGAATCTGACCCCTCCAAAGAAGGCAAAGGCATTTGGCAGCTTAATCGTATGGAAGCGCTGATGCAGCAAATAAACAAGAATACCCGCGATAATCCCGCCTAAAACAC
Source organism: Cytobacillus sp. GQ23 (assembly GCF_059758675.1). Lineage (NCBI taxonomy): Bacteria > Bacillati > Bacillota > Bacilli > Caryophanales > Bacillaceae > Cytobacillus > Cytobacillus sp. GQ23. The sequence continues at coordinate 51,133 of NZ_JCAXER010000008.1, read as the reverse complement.
CCATCTCGAGACTCTGAATGCCAAGGACCATCCCTTGACCTTCTTGTCTCATCACATCTGCAGCGGCAAGCTGGTCTGTTTCTGTTAAGTAAAAATTAATCGATAAATGCATCATGATATAACCAATAAGACCTGAAAAAGCGGCGACCCCTTTTTCAGAGCGGACTAATCCAAGCGGAATCGCTACAGCAAATAAAAGCGGCAAATAAGTAAAAGCAAAACCGCCAACCATTGACATAAAGCGTAAGACAACCTGAATCACGCTATGATCCAGAAAAGGTAAATTTTCGATGGTTGCAGGACTTGTAAACGAACTGCCGATACCTAAAAGCAATCCCATAAATGCTAAAAGTGCAACAGGAAGCATAAATGTCTTTCCAAGCCCCTGGAAAAACTCCCACCCGCTTGAAGACTTCTTCACCTTCGTATTCATTACTTAACCCCCTTGACGTAGATGTTGAACAATTACCCTAACTTTACTTCCATATCAGCTCGTTCGCAATCGCTTTCATAGGGAATGTAGCTGTATACAATTTTTGTATGCGCAATACAAAGATGGGGCTGAGAACATTGGAAGAATCTCTTATATAAAAGAAGACTCTAAGATTAGCTCAAAGTATTGGGAGTCGCTGAAGTGAATCAACTGGCGGACGAAGGATGCAGTGGAACCAAAAATATCCCAAGAAGTCAGAAGCGTGCTCGAGTAAAGGAGGTGAAAAAGGCACTGTTTGGAAACTCCTCTTTGAAATGATCGAAATAAATGTTCGTATTTTTAATTTAAATGTCTAGACATTTAAATTAATTTGTTTATAATTGGAACTGTAAGCGGTTCATTTAACAAATCTACTAAAATTTTTTAAGGAGTTTGATAGTCATGAAAAAAATTCTACTAGCCTGCAGCTCAGGAATGTCAACAAGCCTTTTAGTAACGAAAATGGAAGCGCACGCAAAATCGATTGGTGAGGAAGCGAAAATCTGGGCAGTCGGTCAGGATCAGGCCAAAAGGGAGATGCCGGAGGCTGATGTTGTGCTGATTGGCCCGCAAATGAGTTTTCTTAAAGAGGAATTTCAGAAGGAAGCGAATCAATATGGCATAAAGGTTGATGTCATCGATATGATGGCCTATGGAATGGCAGATGGCCAAAAAGCGTATGAACAAGCTTGCAAGCTGATGGGGGATAAGTAATGGAACTAGCTGAGTTAGAAAACCTTAATGCAGAGCAGGTGAATTTCATGCTCATCCTTCATAGCGGGAATGCAAGAAGTAAAATACTGCAAGCACTGAGGGAGTATCGTGAGGATAGGGTTGAGAAGGCAGACAGTCTCTTGCTTCAGGCGGAAGAGGACTTAAAGCAGGCGCACGGTATCCATTTTAAGATGGTCCAAAAAGAAGCTTCTGGTGAAAAAGTTGATTTTGCATTGTTATTGATGCATGCGGAGGATCATTTAATGTCCACGCTGACCATGAAAGAATTAGTAAAAGAATTAATTGAATTATTCAAGAAAAAAAGTATCTGATTTTAATAGGTATTGGAGGGAAAGTGATGTTTGAAAAGCTGAGCAAATTCCTGGTGCCAATTGCTGGCCGGTTAAATAACAACCGATATTTAGCTGTTCTTCGTGATGCGTTTATGCTGGCATTTCCATTGACGATTTTTGGGTCCATCTTTGTCGTATTAACCAATTTGCCATTCCTGGATAAGCTGATGAGCGATGAAGCACTTAACATATTCCGGGGGATGTTTGGAAACGCTTCATCGGCTACAATGGGCATCATGTCCATCTTTGTTGTGTTTGGCATAGGGTATTATCTGTCAAAAAGCTACGATGTGGAAGCGATATTTGGGGGAGCCATTGCTTTAGTATCCTTCCTGCTGCTGACGCCGTTTGTGCTTCAGCCTGAGACCGGAGAAGCGATACAGGGAGTTATTCCCGTAGATCGCCTGGGTGCAAAGGGAATGTTCCTTGGAATGATAACGGCCTTTCTTTCTGCAGAGATTTACAGAGGGATTGTCCAAAAGAATATTACCATTAAAATGCCTCCGGGTGTCCCGCCGGCAGTTGCGAAGTCATTTGCTGCCCTTATTCCGGCTGTTTTAACGTTAACTGTGTTTTTAGGGATCAATATCGTTGTTACTCTGGGCTTCAGCACGAATATGCATGATGTTATCTACAAAGCCATCCAGGCACCGCTTGTTGGCTTGGGAAGCGGAATTATCCCGACGCTGATCGCCATCTTCTTTATTCAAATCCTTTGGTTCTTCGGTTTGCACGGCCAAATCATCATCAACTCGGTGATGGACCCGATCTGGAATACATTAATGATTGAAAACCTTGAGGCATATACAAAAGGTGAGCCTGTTCCTCATATTATTTCAAAGCCTTTTATTGAGATCTATACAGTTGGCATGGGTGGTACAGGCATGACACTTGCCGTTGTTCTGGCCATTCTGTTCTTTATGAAGAGCAGGCAAATGAAGCAGGTCGGAAAGCTTGGTCTTGGACCTGGTTTATTCAATGTAAATGAACCGATCATCTTTGGTTTGCCAATTGTGATGAACCCTGTCATTATCGTCCCGTGGATTTTAGCGCCAATGGTGGTTACGTTAGTTTCCTATTTTGCCACGGCCTCTGGTCTTGTGCCGCCGCCAACAGGCGTTTCGGTTCCATGGACAGTTCCGGTTTTTATCAATGGCATCATGGCCACAAATTCCTTGGCTGGAGGAATCCTTCAGCTCGTGAATATGGCAATTGTATTTTCAATCTGGTTCCCATTCCTGAAAGCCATTGATCGAATAAATACGAAAAAAGAGGAAGAAGAAAGCAAGGCTGCATAATTGAAAAATAAATGAAAAGGGCAGGTGTAACGGAAAAAGCAGCATAACCATCTGCTGGACCGGTTCTACTGCTCTTCTTTATTAAAGGCTGTTTTTGCAGCGGTTCTTGCTAGTTGAATTTTATTTACAGAGTTCATTGCAGCGGAAGATTCGAGACTCTGGGGGAGCAGCGGGACAGGTGATACCCTGCAGAATGCTTGAGCACCCATTACTGCAATTATCATAATAACCAACAATTTATACAAAATGATACTTTAAAATAAATAAATGAATAGAATAGGAGAGTTTCATATGACCAGCATGAACAGCAATAATGAAATCAAATACAGTTTCCCTGAGGGGTTCTGGTGGGGGTCTTCTGCTTCAGCCACTCAAACGGAAGGTGCAGCAGATATAGATGGAAAAGGCAAGAATATTTGGGACCATTGGTATGAAATCGAACCCAACCGCTTTTTTGATGGAGTAGGGCCGGAGAACACCTCGCAGTTTTACTATAAATACAAAGAAGATATTAAATTAATGAAGGAAATCGGCCACAACTCCTTTCGGCTGTCAATTTCATGGGCAAGGCTCATTCCCAATGGAACAGGGGAAATCAATCCAAAAGCCGTTGAGTTTTATAACCGTGTAATCGATGAATTGCTTGGAAATGGCATCGAGCCTTTCGTTAATTTATTTCATTTCGATATGCCGATGGAATTGCAGAAGCTGGGGGGCTGGGAGAACAGAGACGTAGTAGATGCTTATGAGGTATATGCGAAAACCTGCTTCGAGCTATTTGGAGACCGGGTGAAGAAGTGGTTTACCCATAACGAGCCGATTGTTCCAGTTGAGGGCGGATATCTTTACGATTTTCATTATCCAAATGAAATCAATTTTGGGAAAGCTGTTCAGGTAGCCTATCATACCATTTTATCAAGTGCCAAAGCCATTAAGGTCTATAAGGAGCTGAATCAAGGCGGAAAGATCGGCATCATCCTGAATTTGACTCCTTCCTATCCAAGAAGCCGGAACCTGGCTGATGTTAAAGCCTCTGTTCTTGCGGATGCATTTTTCAACCGTTCCTTCCTTGACCCTTCTGTAAAAGGTGAGTTTCCGGAGGAGCTTGTTCAGATCTTAAAGGAAGAAGGATTTATGCCTGCAGTGGAAAATGGGGATTTAGAGCTGATTAAAGACAATACAGTCGACATACTGGGTGTGAATTATTATCAGCCGAGACGTGTGAAAGCAAAAGAGAACCTTCCAAATCCGGATGCGCCTTTCATGCCGGAGAGATTCTTTGATAACTACGTCATGCCAGGGCGCAAAATGAATCCTCATCGCGGCTGGGAAATTTATGAGAAGGGGGTATATGATATCCTTGTCAATTTGAAAGACAACTATGGAAATATTGAATGCTTTATCTCTGAAAATGGCATGGGGGTAGAAGGGGAAGAAAAATTCCGCGATGAGAGCGGCGTCATTCAGGATGATTATCGGATTGAGTTTATTCGGGAACACTTAAAATGGGTCCATAAAGCTCATCAGGAAGGTTCGAATGTGAAAGGGTATCATCTTTGGACATTCATGGACAATTGGTCATGGACAAACGCCTATAAAAATCGCTACGGATTTGTATCCGTTAATTTGGCTAAAGACGGAGAACGGACGATTAAAAAAAGCGGTCAATGGTTTAAGACTGTATCTGAACATAATGGTTTCTAAAGAAGATGGTCATATGACCATCTTTTTTGGGTAATTAGCCAAATTAGTATATATTCTATTTATAATGTTAAGGTAAGAGCCAATATATTTATTTAGGGTGGATCAGTTATGACCAAATATGAATCTATTTCTGCGGAAGTCAGGGAGAGAATCAGCAGCGGAAAGTATTCAGTTGATGAACCGATTCCTGATGAGATAACGCTTGCGAAGGAATTCGGCTGCAGCCGGATGACGATGAAGCGTGCACTTGATATTTTAGTACTTGAAGGTCTTCTATACCGAAAGAGAGGACATGGGACTTTCATTGTAAAGTCAGCCATCCAAAATGGCCGTGTGAATGTAGTAGGTAATGAAGCGGCCGGGCTGACAGGCCTGCTGAAAAATAAAAAAGTGACGAGTGAAGTGATTAAGTTTGAGGTTCAGTTTCCGAGCGAGGAAGTTGCCTCCCATCTGGCAATTGACAGGAAAACCCCGGTATACTATTTAATCCGTTTAAGGTTTGTGGAAGAAGAGCCTTATGTACTTGAAAAAACCTACATGCCGACAACGCTGATTACCGGTATTACGGATGATGTCCTTTATAGTTCCATCTATCAGCATATTAAGGAGAAGTTAGGACTGACCATTGCAGGTTCACATCGGAAAATCAGAGCCTGCAAATCGGATGAATTGGATCAGGAATATTTGGAATGCAAGGCAGATGATCCAATCCTTGAGGTAGAGCATGTGGGATTCCTGGATAATGGAGTTCCTTTTGAGTACTCGTTTGCGCGGCATAGGTACGATAAGTTCGAAGTCACAACAGTGAATATAAAGCGATAGGAGTAAGGGGCATTTCTGTTGAGGCCGCCAAGGGGCATTAGAGCTGGTGCCGGAAGTAAAGCTTAAATAATGTTTTGGAGAACTTTTTTTGAGAAAGGGGCAGGCTAATCTGCTCCTTTTGTATTTCTAAATTACATTATTTACAGAACTTTCTAGGTCTGTTGTACTTCTCTTAATGCCTTTGTACGTCTCTATGATGTTCAATTCTTTGTTTAATGACTCCTTAACGGGGAATAGATTGGAACAGCGAATAGTTACTATAAGTTAGTACCAGGAGCACTAAACGAATGAAAACTAATCTATCACGCAAAGGGGACTTGTCAAAATGATGAAGATAGAAAAGAAAGTGTACACGGCTACTGTAAATGTTCAAGGCGGCAGGGAAGGAAAAGCGGTATCTGATGATAATAATCTGAATGTAGATTTGGGGTATCCAAAGGAGTTAGGCGGGGATGGAAAAGGAACCAATCCGGAGCAGCTATTCGCTGCAGGCTTTGCTGCTTGCTTCGAGGGAGCCATGGGCACGGTTATGAGGAAAAAGAAAGTTAAAGCTGACGGCATTAATATTGATTCAAAAGTTACGCTTGGAAAGGATGCGGACGATGGCTTTGTTCTTGCCCTTGCCATGGATGTCACCGTAAAGGGCGTTGAAACCAGCGTGGCAGAAGAAATCGTTGCGGAAGCACACAAGGTTTGCCCTTATGCAAGAGCAACTGAGGGGAATATCGAAGTTGTAACAAATGTTGTTGGGTAATCATTCTAAAGTATTCACATATGGAGTGTCTATCTTGAAAAAAGATAGGCATTTTTATTTTGATTTAAAACCATTTCATTAAAAAAAAACAGGTACACTTAGTAAAATGAATTTTTAGGGGGCCTCTTCTTACTGCTGCTTCAGGTGTTTGAGTTTTATGGCTATCATAATATGACTATTTCTTTGAAAAAAAATAGGAAATAATAGAAAATGAATAGGTCATGATTTACTTGAAGTATGATCATTTTTTAGGAGTGGAAAGATGAAAGATATATCAATTTTAATTGCAGATGATGAGGAGGACATTGCGGATCTGGTTGCCATTCATTTAGAAAAAGAAGGGTATCGTGTGATTAAGGTTTCAGATGGCGTGGAAGCGGTCCGGGTTGTTGAGACGCAGCCGGTTGATTTGCTGATTTTGGATATCATGATGCCGAAGATGGATGGGTATGAGGTAACGCGCCGCATTCGTGAGAAGCATAATATGCCCATCATCTTTTTAAGTGCCAAAACATCTGATTTCGATAAAGTACAGGGGCTGGTCATTGGAGCAGATGATTATATGACGAAACCATTCACCCCGATCGAATTGGTTGCCCGTGTAAATGCGCAGCTTCGGCGTTTTAAACAGCTGAATCAGCCGAAAGCAGACCCTAAAAACTATCTGGAATATGGCGGGTTAGTGATTACACCTGATCAGCGCTCAGTAACCCTCTATGGCGAATCCATCGACCTTACACCGAAAGAGTTTGACATTTTATATTTACTGGCCAGTCATCCAAAGAAGGTGTACAGTGTGGAAAATATTTTTCAGCAGGTGTGGGGAGAAGCTTATTTTGAAAGCGGCAATACTGTGATGGTACATATTCGTACGCTAAGGAAAAAGCTTGAAGGAGACAGACAGAACCACAAATGGATCAAAACCGTGTGGGGAGTCGGGTATTCGTTCAATGGGTAAACTGGTGCGAAGCTTTCGGTCAAAGATGATTCTGCTATTTAGTTTAAGTATGGCTTTTTCCGGACTTATCACGTTTATTGTCTTTAAAGCATTGCAATTATACTATCACGAGAATGTCCAGTATGGGGACAGGCTGCAATACTATCGTCTGGTGATAGCACAAATTGGCGACATTAACGTCTTTTTACTGCTGTTTATCCCGCTTTCGTTTCTATTTTTTTACCTGCTGACAAAGCGGTATTCCATCTATTTTAACGAAATCTCAACCGGAATTCATCATCTCTCCAGGGGGGACTTTTCGCATCATGTTCACATAGAGTCCAATGATGAATTTCGGGATATTGCCAATGACATTAACCTGGCAAGTGAAAAACTGAGACAAGCGGTTGAAAGAGGAGATTTTTCCGAAAGCAGCAAGGATCAATTGGTCGTAAATCTGGCGCATGATCTTAGGACTCCGCTTACTTCTGTGCTGGGTTATTTAGATTTAATCCTAAAGGACAATACCTTGACTGAAGAACAAGTCCGGCACTTTATGACCATTGCCTATACGAAATCACAGCGTCTGGAAAAACTGATTGATGAATTATTCGAAATGACGAGAATGAATTATGGCATGCTCCCAGTTGAAAAAAAGAGTTTTAATTTAACGGACCTGCTTAATCAATTGAAGGAAGAATTGTATCCTGCTTTCAAAAAGAATCATTTGACTGCCCGTATTGATTGCATCCCTCATCTGCCCATTTTGGCTGATGGAGAACTGATCGCGCGTGTATTTGAAAATCTTCTAACCAATGCTATCCGATATGGGTATGAAGGCCAGTATGTCGATATTAACGGAACCATTGATGGGGATGAAGTGGCCGTTCAAGTGGTGAATTACGGGGACAGCATTCCTCCGGATGAGCTTCCACATCTATTTGATATGTTTTATACCGGTGATAAAGCACGTACCCATCAGGAAGACAGCACTGGTCTGGGATTGTTCATAGCGAAGAATATAGTAGAGCAGCATAATGGTACTATTACCGCAGAAAGTAACGTCATTCGGACTATTTTTGAAGTCCGTCTGCCACTAGAAAGTGAACCAAGTAATGAAGATTAGTTAGGACTTAAGAAAAATTTAAACTTTACCCTACTCTTTATTTAAATAGTTTTTCCTATTCTTAAATCAAGGAAGAATAGGGAGGAAGCTGTAAAATGAAGATGTGGGGTTTTTTACTAGTCGTATTCATAGGGTTGACATTCGTAAACCTGGACTCATTTTTTGAACCAGACGTTAGGATCCAAAAGAAAATAGGAGATAGCAGCTCTACTAATGATTATAAAAAAGAAATAGAGGAAGAACAAATCTATCAAGGAAATCTGCTTTTAGTGAATGATCAATATCCGGTTCATCCGCAAAGTGTGAAATCAGACATCATCAATCTGTCTGAGGCCTATGAAGGGACAAGGGACTATACTGTGCTAAACAGAGACACTCTTTTGTCAGAGGCTGTGGAACGGGAATTTTCTAAGATGATCGCTGCCGCTAAAAAAGAAGGGGTCCGCAATTTCTCCATCACCAGCGGCTTTCGTGGGTTTGACGAGCAAAGTATGCTGTATCAGGAGATGGGTTCTGATTATGCCCTGCCAGCCGGATATAGCGAGCATAATGTAGGGTTATCGCTTGATGTAGGTTCCACGCAAATGAAAATGGCGCATGCACCTGAAGGCAAGTGGATTGAAGAAAATGCATGGAGATACGGGTTCATCCTGCGCTATCCAAGGGACAAGACAGACATAACAGGAATACAATATGAACCTTGGCATATCCGTTATGTCGGCCTGCCTCATAGTGCAATTATGAAGGAAAAGAATCTCGTTTTAGAAGAATACTTAGAGTATTTAAAAGAAGAAAAGCAAATCTCAGCTGAAATTGATGGAGAAGCATACACGATTACTTATTACCCGGTATCCAAGACAGGTACGATTAATGTACCGGAGGATCGCCAATATGAGATTTCAGGCAACAATATGGATGGCGTGATTGTGACTGTAACGGGATGAATTCAGAGTATCCGGCAGCATTAGCTATTATTCCACCAAGCAATGTTGCTGCAGCTTTTTATGCGTTAAATTTGAGCTATTAATTTAAAAGGAGATCCGTGCATCTTGCGGATCTCCTTTTCTATCTAAGTAAATATCCTTCTGATTTCTAAAAGTGTCAAAATAGGTTAAGAGAGAATATCCATGAGAATTAAAAAAGGGTGGATCATTAGTAACTCGCCCACCCATGCACCAAGATTCACCTTTTGTCGCCCTCTGGCTGAAATTCACCAGGACTAAGGAGAGGTTTAAGGTTCTCCCAGTTACAATCCATTATATGCCGGTTATTGCTTGTTTATGTCCCACTGGCTGTCCGGCAGTTCCGGATTCCAATGTCTATATTACTTCTATTTCTCCGACGCTAATTCCAAGCCTTTTTGATAATATTGTGCCATCATTTCTTCAGGAACCATGCTGCCACCAGTCGCCCAAACAATATGTGTGCCCTTATTCATTGCTTCCGTCAAACCATTCATCTTTAAATAATCTCTGCCTTCGTTAAATAATTTACTTGGTCCAATCAGTCCTGCCAGTGCAGAAGGTTCTAACTGGATACCCTCTGTATCAGCTAGTTCCTTTAATAACTTATAAAGCAGCTCATCACTAACAGTATAATTTCCACCTAAAAACGGCTCAATAGTTTTACCAACAAACCCTGATGGTCTTCCTACAGCAAGCCCATCAGCGTCTGTAAGATTATCAATGCCAATATCTTGGACAGAAACTTTATCATGAAGACCAGTCATTAAGCCGAGCAGCATGCATGGTGAGTGGGTAGGTTCTGCAAAAAAACAGTGAACATCGTCTTGGAACAATAATTTTAAACCGAAAGCTACGCCTCCTGGACCGCCGCCTACTCCACATGGAAGGTAAACAAACAAAGGATGATTTTTATCAATTATTACCCCTAACTCTTCTAATTGCTTCTTTAATCGAGATGCAGCCACTGCATAACCTAAAAATAGGTCGTGAGAATTTTCATCATCTACAAAATAACATGCTGGGTCACTATATGCTTGGGATCGACCTTCTTCTACCGCTTTACTATAGTCAGCTTCATATTCAATAACTTTGACCTTTTTGCTTCTCAGCAAATCTTTTTTCCACTGTTTTGCATCAGCCGACATATGTACAGAAACATTAAAACCTAACTTTGCACTTATGATGCCAATACTAAGTCCTAAGTTTCCAGTCGAGCCAACTGCGATTGAGTATTGTGAGAAAAATGTCCGAAATTTTTCACTATCTAAAATCGAATAATCATCTTCAAGGGTTAACAATTGATGTTGAATAGCTAATTTCTCTGCATGCTTGAGAATTTCATAAATCCCGCCTCTTGCTTTAATAGATCCGGATATAGGAAGGTGACTATCGCATTTTAATAATAATTCTCCCGGAATAGGCTGCTGATAATTCTGTTCTAAGGATTTTTTCATTGAAGGTATTCTCACTAGAGGAGATTCTATAATACCATGGGATTCTTTTGTTTCAGGAAAAGCTTTAGAGATAAAGGGTGCAAAACGATTCAGCCTTTCCTCTGCATCCTTTACATCTTCTAGAGTAAGGGGAGATTTTTTAATTCCAGATTGAAATTTCTCTAGATTAGGATTGATCCAAAAAGCCTCTTCTGTCGATATTAGTTTGTTTAGTAAAGGATATTTGTTTTTCCATGCTTGTAAATCTTTCATTTGTTTAATCCTCCTAAATAATGTGCAATAATGCAATTCTGAATTTTTCCATTCCTTCATCTTACTTTTAATTTAAATTTTTTATTGAGGAGGGCCAGCCAATTAGCTCTGGCATTTAAGTGTATACCCTTGCCATCCATAATGGGTGTTCAGTTATGTATTCGATGGGAATCAAGTTAAACCTTCAATTCTCAAGATTTTCAACTAAGATAGGTAAGTAAATGGAAGAGAAGATCATTGAATAATCGAAAAAACGCAGAGTTTAGCTGCAACCTCTGCGTTTTTCTGTGTGATTTTGTTGTCTAAAAGTGTGTGATATAGACTGATATTGCCTTTTAATTTAGTACTACATGCTGCTCTTTGAAAAGTATTTTCGGGTTTCTTCACGCGTTTGATTTGGCAAGACACGATCCAGTTCTTCATTTAACCAGGAAAGTGTTTTGCTCCGCAGGAAATCACGCATTTTTTCTTCGGCTGAGAGCATAACTAAATTGATGGTACAGGATGTACCTGGAGAGCAGATATTTTCTCTATACAAATAACCATTATCTTTAATGTTTTTACATTGAAAAATAGGCTTTGGACCTTCAACTGCTTCAATTACATCCCAAAAAGATATCTCTTCTGGAGATTTAGCGAGTTTATAGCCACCCTTCACTCCAGGAACTGAACTAACAATCCCTTTCTTAGATAATTTACTGAATATCTTTGATAGGTAGGTTTCGGAAATCCCCTGAAAGGTGGAAAGTTCCTTTATTCCGATGGAGGAATCCTCTTTATTATCAATTAGATATACAAGACAGTGAAGTGCGTATTCAACCCCAATACTATATTGCATGACTCACACCTCTTTATAAATGAGATTAATTTATCTTAAGAATTTTCTACACCATTGTCAAACATATTCAATTGGCACTAATTAACAAGAAAAGTGGTTTGACATAATAAAGTATACAATTTATTATAGAGTATATCAATCGCCGATTGATGTTATCCATGATTTGAATTTCAAAATGCGGTTCAATTATATATTGAATCAGCTTAAGGAGGAATTGAGATTGGAACAACGAATTGATTATTACAATTTAGCACCAGAGGCAATGAAAATAATGATGGAAATGGAGAAGTATACGAAAACAACAGGATTAGACCGTAAACTTCGTGAGCTTATTAAAATTCGGGCTTCTCAAATAAATGGCTGTGCCTATTGCATTAACATGCATACAGCTGATGCGAGAAAAATGGGAGAAACAGAACAGCGTTTATATTGCATTAGTGCATGGAAAGAGTGCACGTTTTACACTGAAGCAGAAAAGGCAGCTCTTGAATTAACAGAGCACATAACTCTAATCCCGACAAAACGTGTGCCAGATGAGCTTTATCAGCGGGTACGTGAACATTATGATGAGAAGCAATATATTGACCTTGTTCTAACCATTAATCAAATTAACAGCTGGAATAGAATTTCTATTGCTATGGGGAATGTAGCTACTGAAAAATAATAATTTCAACAGATAGTGCCTTAATTTATAAACGAGGAGCTCTTTTTAAAAATCATCTTACCTTCTAATAAGTAAAACATCGGCCTTTGGACAGTAGAGAAAGTCAAAAACTAACATGGCAAAATAGTCGTTTAGGCTCATAAAGTTTTCCCTTAATGCGAAAGCTACTCGTGGTAATATCGCAGCAAAAATTACTAATCCATTATAAAAGGGGAGTTCTAAAATGATGAAAATAGAAAAGAAGTTGTATACGGCTACTGTAAATGTTCAAGGCGGCAGAGATGGCAAAGCGGTATCTGACGATAATAATCTTAATGTAGACTTGAGATATCCAAAGGAATTAGGAGGGGACGGTGCCGGAACCAATCCGGAGCAGCTGTTCGCTGCAGGGTTTGCCGCATGCTTCCAGGGAGCCATGGGGACTGTCCTTAGGAAAAAGAACATTAAAACAGAAGGGATCAATATTGCTTCACATGTTACACTTGGCAAGGATGCGAATGATGGCTATGTACTGGCCATTACAATGGATATCACTGTAAAGGGCGTAGAAACCAGTGTGGCAGAAGAAGTCGTTGCGGAAGCTCATAAGGTGTGTCCTTATGCCAAAGCAACTCAAGGTAATATCGAAGTTATTTCAAACGTAGTTGGTTAATTAGTCTCCGGAATTACTCAAAGAGTGCCTATCTTTCAACAAGATAGGCACTCTTTTTTTTACTTTTCATAAACCTTTGTCTAACCGATTCTTCATAAATTGGCTTTTAATCCATTTTATAGTGAGAAGGAGCGGCAGATACACATATACAAACCCAATTCCCGCATTAGAAGTAAAATTGGCCAGATAATCAATACTCTTAAATTCCTGAAGGTATACAGAAACAATCATCTGTGCAAACAGTAAGACTAGCAAAGTCGCTTTAGGAGGAATTGAGAAAGTCCTTTTTACGATTCTTGTACATGCCCACAAAGAAATACATATAGGGGATATGATCACTAACAGCCAAATAAAGATGAATACATATTCAAATCTTTCCAGGAAAGAGAATTTAACGATCTTAACCATCATTAGAGTGGGCCAAGGTAAATGCTGTAATACCTCTTGATTAAAGTATAAGAATGATATTATTGTTATAATTAGGTACACAATGAGAGTATATATATTGCCAAGATACGCCCATTTTGAAATATCTCTGTTATTTGAACTCCTAAGGAAGGGATAATACATCAGGATCCACTCGAAACCAAGAAAAAGCAGGGCATACCCTTTAGAAGATAAAATTAGCTCACTGAGGGAATGACTGAAGACAGGGAGCAGGTAAATATAATTCGCATGCATCAATGGGAAGTAGATTAAAAAGAACAAAAAAGCAGGCAATATAACTCCCCAGAAACTAAAGCCGGTTAAACTGCGGAAGCCGCTTGAGATAATATAATAAAATGTGAGTCCGAAAACGAAGCATAGCTGCCATGTTTTGATAGAAGGATACACCCATATTTGGATGACCTCAATATAGGCACGGAGGACCGTCAAAGAAGCCAGCCAGAAATAAACCAATACAAGGACAGACATTATGCTGCCAACCGCTTTTCCAAAGCAATACTGATGAATAGCTACTAAATCATTAGTTCCCCCGCCTAATAGCTTAAAAATAATATAGAGTATGATTTGGGTGATAACCCAGGTTATAATTAAAGAAATCCAGGCGTCCTGCTCAGCATGTTTAATAACCTGGCTTTGAAAATTTAGGATACCAATTCCGGTTTGTGAAGAGTGAATGAGAAAAAATGTGAAAAAAGCCGAAACTTGAAATTGTTTTTCTACTTTTACGGTCACTAATTTCCCACCCCAGTTTGCCTGACTGTAATTTTTGTAATTACCTCATATTTCATATTAGGATATATTCTATCGTAGAAGCTCTGTTCAGAATAATTTCTGTGATGTGCTATATACACTCTTCCTAAACCTAAAGGATCTACACCATTTTTTTGAAAATCCCTAAGCAGTAATTCAGCATCGTTTGAAATTGATTTCTGTACGGCGTTTTTAAATAATTTAAGATCCTTTTCATCTTCTAAATTGATCCATTCAGGCAAAGCATCAAGTTCTACATCTAAATTAAGGCTTATTCTAACATGTTCCCCGAAGTTCTCCTTGATGAATTTCACCTTGTGTTTTCCATAGTTCGTTCTAACCCCAATATTAGCTTTGTGTCCATGCATTTTCAGGTCAAAACTGTATACTCCCCTTTTGTTTTTATCAGTCATTAATTTTAATAAGAAGGTTTCTTTTTCGGAGATCCTAAATGCTAATTTTTCACCTTTAAAAATCCCCATACCATCGACTTTAATTTTACCTTTAGAATCAACTGTCAGATTTGGAAAGGACATATCAATTCCACTTCCAAAAAACTGGTCATACATTACATGGGAGTTAGACTCAGGAATTCCTTCATTTTCAATACTTTTATCAATCAAATCCATTAAGAATAGCGGACTTTCATTAAGTGTTTTACTTAGTATTAAATCTGGAGTTCCATCTGTAATAACAATTCTTACTATGCCGATTTTTGGATCCTTACAAATGGGGTCTAATATAGAAGCTAAACCATCTCTGCTTAGTTGATCCCCAAATATCATTACTCTTACTTGACCTATTTCAAATGGAAATTGAGACTTATGGCTAAGTTCTTCCTGCAGACTGGATGGATTTTTAGCAGCAGCTGTGATTAAAGCAGCAGGATTATCACTCTCGGCATAATTTGGATAAACAACACTTGCCTTTAGCATTTCATCTTCTTTGTCATAACCTACATTATGCATCAGAGAGACTTCATTAATAATATTGTGAGGCACACATCCAGTCAGAATTAGAATTAGAGCAACAATTCCCATTTTAATAAATGTGTTATTCGTCATTAATATCTTCCTTCTTTTTGTTACTCTCTTTTGGTGAATATTTAATTTTATCTTTAGCTCTCAAATATTCCGGCCTTTTGTTTAATTTAGTATAAGGCGGCCTTATGATACTATCCGCAAGACTATTGCTTCGGAAAGGATGCAAAGGAACCATGTAAGGAGTGTCAAACGATCTTAATTTAAATAAATGACATAAAAGCACGGCAAAACCTATCATAATACCCAGCCCGCCCAGGAATGAAGATAGGATGATAAAGGGAAATCTTAAAATTCGAATGGTATTGGACATAACGATAGTTGGTGTTGTGAATGAAGCTAAAGCTGATAAAGCGACAATAATTAATAAGATATTACTTGTCAGTGCTGCCATAACAGCAGCCTGTCCGATGACAATACCGCCAACAATGCCCAATGTCTGTCCTACTTTAGTAGGCAATCGGGCTCCTGCCTCTCTTAATAATTCAATGGTCAATTCTAAAAAAAGAACTTCCAGCAGCGGCGGAAATGGAACGTTTGCTCTGGACTCTATTAGCGGGCCCAGTAAATCTGCAGGCACCACCTCATAATGAAACGTCATAACCGCAACATAAATGGCGGTAGAGAAGATTGAAAAGATGATTGCAAGTATTCGTGTAAAACGGAAGAAAGACCCGATGATCCAGTTATAATAATAATCTTCGGATGAGAGAAAAAAATCAAATATGGTAGTAGGTCCTGATACTGCGTATGGTGAACCATCACTAAAGATAACGACCTGGCCTGAAGTGAGTGAATATGATATTCGATCCAGCCTCTCTGAAGAAAAGTAAAGCGGAAAAGGCGTATAAGAATTTTCCTTGATTAGCTGGATTAAAGCAGAAGTATCCCAAATAATATCAAAATCTATTTCAGAGAGCCTTTTCTTAACAAATTTTATATGCTGTTCATTTGTAATGCCATCTAAATAAACCATCATTACTCTTGTTTTTGACAGCGTGCCCAGCTCGATCTCTTTAGTTGTTAATAAAGGAGATTTTACCTTTGTGCGAAGTAAAAGAATGTTCGTATCAAGACTCTCAACAAACCCTAATTTTGGACCGATAACATTAAATTCATTCTCCGTTTCGTTAGATTCTCTTAACCCTTTAGATAAATTGCCAATATTCACTAATAAACAATCTTCAGAGGTATCCTCACTTTTAATTAAGACATAACCCTGATGTATTTTTTCTTCGATTTCTTTTGCTTCTTTCGTGCTAATAACATCTTCAAGCGGAAGGCTAATCTTAAATTGATTCATATCAAAAGCCTGGTCAGTCTTTTTTTCGCACTCATTAATATATGGAAGAAATATATGCTCCATCGTCTTGTGATCGATTAGTGAAGTGAAGTATAAAATGAAAATCTTGATTCCGGAAAGGTTTTTTTGAATCTCTTTAAAATCAGATGACTTTTTGGCTCTCTTCACTACGTCTGCAGGTCTCATATTACTTTTTTCCATTACCATAAAAAATGTACTCCCCAACATGTATTACTACTTATTATTATTACTATCAAAAATTGTATGCACATTTACATTTTATTAAGGCATGGTATTAGTCACCATCTTTAAATGATAGGAAAAAGGAAAAAACCCGTATGCGTATGGAGTAAATGATATTTTTCATATTGCGATGATTTTAACTCTGGCCTTCCATATTGACACTTACCTATTAGTAAGTTACTATCGGAGTATGGAAAATAGAAAAAAACAGATTGTAGACTTAGCACTTAAATTGATACAGCAAAAAGGGTATGTAGCCTTCAGCTATGATGACATTTCTAAACAGCTTGGGGTGACCAAAGCAAGCATCCACTATCACTTTGAGAAAAAGGAGGATCTAGGGGTCGCAGTTACAGAGCGTATTTTATTGAAACTGCAGGAATCTTTGTCATTAATTAAAAATTCGCCGGCTCCTGCTGAAGAGAAACTGAAGCAGTTCATCGATCAGCAGGCTCAAAGATTTGAATGCACTGAAATTTGTCCTATTTCTTCACTGCAGACGGATTATGAATCATTGCCAACTGCAGTACAAGAAAAGCTTGAAGAAGTCAGCAGGCTGGAGCTCAGAGTAATGAAGGAATTAGTTGCGGAGGCACAAGCGGCAAATGTCATAAATAGCTCTGAAGAGGTACATCAAGTAGCAGTAACGATATTATCAAGTGTAAAAGGAGCATTATTATACAGACGTGTACTTGGTGAAGATGTATTAACAGAAGTACTAAATCAGTTAAATCGATTCTTAAGAAAACCGTAGAAACGGTTTTTTTAAGGAAGTATACTTACCTTTTAGTAAGTAAGTTTATGAATGAAAGTGGGGAATCCCTCAGTGAAAAGAATGCTATTGGTTTCCATATTGATGTCATGCGGGGCTACCTTTGTCACCCCGTTATTCCCTTTATATAGTGAAGCTTACCGGCTGAACAGTCTGCAAATCACAATCTTGTTTGCCATTTATGCGGCTTTCTTGTTGCCAACCCTGTTAATCGCGGGAGAAAAAGGCAGCACTTGGGGACTTAAAAGGGTAATTCGCCTCAGTATATGGATCTCCATCGCATCTACATTGTTCTTTCTGGCTGGCAATCATTCCTGGATGCTATATGCCGCCAGGTCATTGGAAGGAATTGCATACGGAGCCTTTACAGGTACAGCTGCTGCTTTTCTAATGAAGCAAACTTCACCCAGTCAAATAAGTGCAGCTCTTAAATTATCAGGTGTAACGATTCTTATTGGTTTCGGTCTGGGACCAGCTATAGCGGGTTTGATCGTTCAATATATACATTACCTGCCACTCCAGCTGCCATATTGGATTCTGCTTGCTCTGCTCATCCTCTCATTAATTGTGCTGGAAACAGTTCCTAAAGACACTGTTCCCAAAGGACAGATGCCTGTAAAAACTAAGATATCACTTGGTGTGCCAGGCAATATTCGTTTTCCATTTTTCTCAATGTCCGGATTGCCTATCTTCACAGTTTTCACAATCCAAGGAATCGCGTTTGCTCTTATTCCTAATTTTGTCAAGAATGTCATTCATACGTCGAACCTATCTGTGTCAGGATTAATCATTTTCGCACTTCTCAGCGGTGCAGCTTTGGCACAGTTCATTCCTTGGCCAAGTCACCCCATTACCCGTATGAGATTCGGCATCCTGCTTCTTGCGATAGGGGCATGGGTTATTGTTTCTTCTGGTTTAACATCAAGTTTGCCGCTGCTCTGGTCAGGCATTTTCATCCAGTCTATCGGGGGCGGGTGGGCTTTTCAAATTGCCTTGCGACTCACTGGACAGCTGCCGGAGCCAAAAGAACGGACGCGAGTCATTTCGGTTTTTTATTTGTGTGCCTACTCAGGATTTATCGTTCCCGTAATTGGAGTAGGAGTGCTTACTCAGTTTTTCAGTTTGAACCATTCACTGATCGTGCTGAATCTGTCTGCTGCCATTATCGTTATTTATGTGCTGATCTATTCTGTCAGATTTAACCGCACTTATTCGGGATAAAATAAAGAATCTATTACTGACGTCTAAACTCAATCAAGAGTGATTGAAACCATGCTGCCAATACGGCAGCTTTTTTTCTCTCAAATGGGAGTTTAGTTTGTGAAGAGTGCTTACATAATAAGAAGTGTTGTGGTCCGTAGTGTTATTTTCAGGAAATTGACAGATGGTAATCAGTTTGCTGCCCTTTAAAAGGGGATTAATCGAAGAGATATGAACACATATAAGAGACAAAGTAAGGGGCTAGAAAAGAATGGCAACATCTATAGAAAGGCTATTATGGAGTATTGCACTGCCCG
This sequence comes from Cytobacillus sp. GQ23, assembly GCF_059758675.1. NCBI lineage: Bacteria > Bacillati > Bacillota > Bacilli > Caryophanales > Bacillaceae > Cytobacillus > Cytobacillus sp. GQ23. Next base: position 32,056 of record NZ_JCAXER010000008.1, on the reverse strand, counting down.
GTTTTGGACAGTTTCTAAATGGAAAATTAATCAAGGGAATGGTTATAGTATTTTTAGAGTTCCTTATAAATGTGCAGGCGAATTTCAACGGGGTCATTATTTTAAGTTTTCATGGAGATATTGAAAAGGCAATTACAGAAACCGATTATTTGTGGCTGATGTTTTACCCTTGTTTGTATTTCTTTGCGATGTGGGATTCCTTTAAAGATGCGGGAGGAGGGAAAAACAGTTATTCTTTTCTTCCGTTTGTGTCTTCAGCTTACTTTGTTACGGTAGGGTGTATATTTTCCTCTACCTTTAAGGTTTTTGGAGTACTATTAGGGCCTATTTGGCTGCCCATTTTGTGTGTAATACCAGGTGTCAGTGTGGGTCTTATTTTAATGAAGATAATAAGGAAAAAAAATATCGAACCCTTTTAAACAGGGGTGCCATTATATTGAAAAGGCTTAAATAGTAGGCAAGGTCATGAATAATTACCAGTTTCAATTACAAACTAAGAAAAGAAAAAATTTGTGAAGGGGCATTTAGATGAATTTAACCGAATTAGGTTTTCTTTGGTACTTACATTCAAGTTCAAATATGGTCAATATTTTTTTGGGAAATCTGATTGAAACGGCTGAAGATCCTGATTTGGTGGAAGTTTTAAATGAGATTAAAACACTTTCAACATTTCAGGAAAAAGAGGCTTCAAAATTCCTGGCTGATAATGGATTAAATGCTACACCGTTTTTTAGTGAAAATGATTTACATAGCCCCTCAGAAAAGATATTTTCTGATCAATTAATGATAGAAATAATTAAGCATATAACCAGTAATGGAATGGGTGTCCTTTCTTTTCAATATACAGACTTAATCGTCCCAGAAGTTAAGAATTTCTATAAAGAAATACTCAATAGGTTAATGCAAATTGACATTTCTATTTTAAATCTGCTGGAGCAAAAAGGCCTGCTGCAAAACAAGTCTTTTTCATACCAACAGGCTGAAGACAGAGAAAGCAGGTTATTTAAAGTGGCATCAACCCAGCAGAGGCCGCTTAATGCTGTAGAATTAGCAAGTATGTTTGGTTCAGTTCAATGTAATAATGTTGGCTTAGCATTATGTACTGCTTTTTCGGATGTTGCAAAGGATGGAGACACCAAGAGTTTTTTTGAGGATGGAACCAATTTGGCGTATCATCATGTCGATGTTTTATCCGAAATATATAGAGAAAACGGTGTCCCGACAACCACCGGACTGGAAGCTCACGTTAATAAGGTGAATAAATCACCGTTTTCAGATAAACTAATGGCTAACTTAATTATGTTCTTGAATCCAATCGGAATCGGCAATCTGCAAACTGCTGTGGTTTCCAGTTATAAAAAAAGTCACGTGAAAAGACTAAAGGAATTAATTCATCAGGTAGAAAGCTATTCAGAGCAAGGGTTTAAGTTATTGGTGAGGAAAGACTGGCTTAATGAGCCGCCGGTAGCCAATAGGTCAATTGATAGTTAAATGTTCGGAGGGCTTGAAGCTCTTGATAATCCTAACTGCATAGATAGCCCCTTATCTACAAACTAAAAACCCGTTCGGCGATCTCCGAGCGGGTTCTCTTTTCCTTATATAACATTTTTGGTCATTTGGGACTATTAGAACATAAGTTCCAAATATGGTATAATATAGAATAGCTACAAGGCAGGGTATGGGAGCGGTGGCTACCCCCGAGGTCAGGAAGGGGGTGCTGTCGTGTACGTAACGAATGATGATCTAAGTGTTATGATTGCTTTCGCTACTCTAGTCGTCACTATTATTGTCGCAGCACAATCAGGCAAAAATAAAAACGACTAGCCCACCCTGATTTGGCCGTCGGGTCGTGGAACTAGTCATTTCTTATCGCGACCTCAGCCACCGCAAACTTATACTGCGGAGTAGCTAAGGTGAAGACTTGGGTGTGACAGCACCCGAGTCTTTATTTTTATGTTGTGTTCTTATTTAAATAATATACTAATACATTCTATTCATCAAGTGTTCTGATTATTCAAGCAGACTTCTTCCTATGTACATCCTGAAGATTCATTATGCTAAGAAAATCGCTCGACAAGCTGAACGTTTTATAGAGGGGGAGTGTCCACACCTAAATGAACCCAATCCTCTTTCGGCGGGCCATAAACCCCAAAAGGCTTTAACCCTGCCTGGCGGATAAGGATCGTCAATTGCCCCCTATGATGCACAATGTGTTTAATTAAGCCCATTAAAATTTGTGCATTGGTTTCTTCTCTGCCAAATGCGTTCTGTGTCTGGCTCAATGTGTCCTCTGTCCATTGCTGCTGGATAGCCTGAGCCGCTTCCTCACTCAGCCTTTTGAATGTATCCGCAATTTCTTTTGCCGAAGCGGGCACATTTTCTTCATCTTCTTTCTTCGGCACTTCTACTCCGAAGTGAGCTAAATAATCCGGAATACTTGCTGTTAAATGCCACGCAATTCTTCTTAATGTGCGTCCTTCCGGGTAAACCTGCTGTTTTAAGGATTCATCTGTTAAACCTTCTAAAACGTTTTGAGTCAGCTGTGCTTCTTTGTTCCACTCTTTAATAAAGTCTGAGACTGTCACGTACATAAAGTATCCCTCCGTTCATTGAACTAAATTATAAAACATTTGTTCGCGTTTTTCAAGGAGCTCATCTTGTCAGTTTGGAGAAGCAAGACATAGAACTGTTACAAAATCTTCACAATTCATTCGACAATATTCGCGCGAAACTGGCGGCTGATTTCTATATAGTGAAAGGTGTTAAATGGTACGTTTTGAATAGATTGGGGTGTAAAAATGAGAACGTTAAAGATAAAAGACTTAACCCTTGATGCGCTGGAAGAACTGGAGCATGATATGCATGAAAAAGGCGAAAAAGGCGATTACGGCTATTACATGCAGCTGGTGATCCTCTATGAAACAATGTTTAAAAAGCTTACCAATCTGGCCAAAAATAATGGCCCTTACTACGATGACGCCCTTAAGCAAACGAAGAGACTGCTGGTATCCACTCTTATTAACTATGGCTCCTACTTAAAAATGAATCACTTCAAGGATGACGGGGATGCGGTGGAATCACTCTTAAAGGCGGTTAGAGTGGAGCAAAAGCTGCCAATAGCGTATTTCCGTCTCGGCTGCCTCGCTTATAAGCATGGCAAGTACGGTTCTGCTGTCCGTTATTTCCAGCAGGCCCTAAGCAAGCACCTGATCGGTGACCCAAGCTGCAGCCTCAATCAGCAGCAGGAATTCCATGCCCATATGTATTTGGCCAACAGCGGTCTGCATGTTGCGAGCGAAGCCTATGAGACGATGGGAAAACTTCCGTATCCGGACCAGCTCCCGAAAGCAGAGCTGTCCCCGTTAGCTGAAGCATTAACAGCCAACGAGACCTACCTGCATAACCATGCCTTCTACAAAATCACAAAAAACAAAACCGAAACCTGCTCAAAGGAAGAGTGTGAAAACATATTTGAGAACTGTGAAGCCGATGAGCTGGTTCTGTACTTTAATGACCGGGAAAACATACTCTTATTTAATGGGCAGGATCCCATCGTTACCCCAACCGAGGCGAATATGATCAGACATTTTATGCTATCTTCCAGCAGGGAGAATCCATGTACAAGAATCACCATGCGGGATTTCTTTGGAAGAACGGGAAGTGATGGGGAGGTAAAAAAGAGCACCTTCACTAAATCGATTGAAAGGCTCAGGGGAAAGCTGCGGAATTTTGATATACCTGAGGTAATTGATGTAACGGAACATAAGGGAGAGCCTGCGTATTATTTTAATGATATCCATCGACATACCATTCTTTTCAGGGTGGATGATGCATTTGCGAATGAGTATGTGAACTGATCAGTTTGATTAGTCTCCTTTGCCTGCTAGATCGGATTGTAAAAAGCCCCTTATTCATGATGAATAGGGGGCTCTATGTGTTGAAGGTCATTGAGTAAATTATTTAATGCCTGATCCAGGGCTGCATGATTCTCAGAAACCAGCCAGTTTTCCGGTATGATGAGATAAGAGCAGCTGCCGCTGTGTAAATAACGGTAAATAATATGTGCTGCATCGATTTCATGTCTGCTAATCTCTCCAGCGGCATGTGCTTCATTATTTTTAAAATGAGCTAAAATGTCCGTTTTTATTTTCTCCTCGATATTTCCTACTGCATAGCTCTTGCTGAACAGAATATCTGTCCTTTTAATAAGGAAAAGTTTAAAGGTTGAATCTGATAATCTTTCAATCGCTGCGATATTATGGTTTTCTTCCGTGAATTCGAGCACTTTTTCTTTATTTATCAGGGAGCCTACTGCCTGTATATGATCCCGATAGGCGGACGCCGCTTCAAACTCAAAGTTTTCAGAGGCATTCAGCATCATTTGATTCATGTCCTCTAGGATACTCATGTCCGTGCCCTTCAGAAAACCTATAAACCTGTCCAAAATGTCATTGTACTCTTGTTCCGCAGGCCCTCCAAGACACCGGCCAAGGCATGAGCCTAAGGAATAACTCAGGCAGGCTGAGTTTGTTCCATTAGGATTGCTGCAATTCAGCTTAAAGCAATCCTTTAACGCCCGGATAGCACTTTCCACATTTCTTCGGCTTGTAAAAGGGCCAAGATAAACCTTGCCGTCATTTTCATTGGGTTCAAAGACAATATCAATCTTACGGTGATTGCCGATAAGACCAATCGAGATATAAATGAATGACTGCGGACTCTTCATCATTCGATTATAGAGCGGCTTTATGCTTTTAATTAATTGGCATTCAAGCATAAAAGCCTCGAATTCGGTATCTGTCTGGATATAGTCAAAATCCCTTAAATGTTTGACCAGCTTTTTTATCTTTGGTGAATGATTGGTAGAGTTCCGGAAATAAGACTGGACACGATTCTTAAGATTCTTCGCCTTCCCCACATACAGAGTTTGACCCTGGGAATCCTTCATCAGATAGACGCCTGGAGTTGCGGGCAGGTTTTTTACCTTATCAGGGAGATTAATAGGGATTCATTCCTTTACTAGATAGTATAGTAGTATTTTATCATGGGATGGGATTTGGCAGCTATTTCTCTGAATGGTATAAAGGGGAGTGGGAGAAGCAGGACAACTGTTATTAGTCTAAGATCTTGTGGAAACTGTGCACCCAGCCGGAGTCTAGCGTTAAAATAGTATGTTTCTAAGCAACTTAAACAGTAAGTTGCTTATTTTGCTTGGAAAAATATTGAGTTAATAAACAATCGAAATTGACATCGGAGCCAATCTCTTTTTGGCTTAAGGATATTGAACAGGATCTGGACCAACAGGATCAATCTAACTGCTATACATCATTAACTTAAAATATCGAATTTTTCCTAGTAAAAAAGTTATATAAAAACCCACAAGCGCCATGAATATTCAGAATTTTCCAGAGGTTTTTCAATTTTCGAATCGAATGATATATATCATGAAACAATTCTGAGAGACAGATAAACTTTCCTGCTCATTAGGAGGAACTAATGTATTAGGAGGATATAAATGGGTAAATCAATCCTTTTTGAAATTCAAGAAGAAGTGAACTTAGTAGCAGAAGCCATTAAGTCTGTATTGTCTTTAGAGGTGATTATTTACGATAAAAATAAAGTTGTTGTGACGGCTACAGGCGGGGGCACGCATGCAGTTGTAGGTGAGCCGGTTCGGGGACACATCATCGAAGAAGTCTTAAAAACAAATCAGCCTGTTTACAATTTGGAGCCAGGTTTCCATGACGTATGTAAAAGCTGTATTCTTCATCAAAATTGCCCTGAAAAATCAGATGTTTCATATCCATTAACACATGAGGGCGAAATTGTCGGGGTTATCAGTTTAACGGCATTCTCTGAAAAACAAAAAAATGAATTTAAAGAGAAGCACCGTATATTATCAAATTATCTCGATAAAATGGCAGATTTAATCAGCAGCAAAATAAATGGAACATCATTATTAAAGAAATATTTATCAACCTCACAAATGCTGCAAGTGACGATTCAATCCATGTACGAGGGCATCATTGCTGTTGATCAAAAAGGATTTATATTAGAGATGAACCGTTCCGCAGAAAAAATACTAAATATAAAAAAACAGAGTGTATTAACTTCAAATATTTCAGAAGTTATTCAAAATCTGCCGATTACAAAAGTATTTTCTACCGGACAAGGATACTCAGATAAGGAATGTTCTCTTGTTGTAAATGGAAAAGTGATTCAAGTCATCATCAGTGCTAATCCATTGATCCATAACAGCCAAATTATTGGATGTGCGATTACGCTCAAAGATCTAGCTGAAGTTCAAAAGTTTGCCTATTCTATCACATCAGAGGTAGATGATTCTACATTCGATATTATAGTAGGGAAAAGCCATGCTATATTGCAAACAAAGGCTGCAGCCAAAAAAGTTGCGGCAACCGATTCTACAGTCATTTTCCTGGGGGAGAGTGGAACGGGGAAGGAACTTTTTGCGAGAGCACTGCATCAAGAAAGCAAAAGATTTAATAAACCATTTCGGGCCATAAATTGTGCCGCCATTCCTGAACATTTACTGGAAAGTGAATTGTTTGGGTATAGCGAGGGTGCCTTTACGGGTGCAAGGAAAAATGGAAAGCCTGGAAAATTTGAAATGGCACAAGGAGGCACCATTTTTCTGGATGAAATAGGTGATATGCCATTGCATTTACAAGTGAAGCTGTTGAGAGTGCTGGAAGAAAGAAAAATTGAACGAATTGGATCTAATACTTCTATTGATATTGATATAAGAGTGGTTGCAGCAACCCATAAAAACTTAGAAAAGATGGTAGCTGATGGGGAATTCAGGCAGGATTTATTTTTTAGGTTAAGCGTTATTCCGCTGCATATTCCGCCACTGAGGGAAAGAGAGGGTGATATTCCCGTCCTGCTTCAGCATTTTGTACAGCACTATGACAAAATTACTGGAAAAAAAGTGAGAGGTTTCACTCCTGATGCGGAGAATAGGCTGTGTTCGTATAATTGGCCAGGTAATATACGTGAACTCCAAAATGCGGTTGAATATGCCATAAACATGGCAACAGACCACTGGATTAGAGTAGAAAACCTGCCTCCAAGAATCCGTTATCAAAATCCCCTGAACGATGATAAAGAAAATATTACTCTAGCAGAAATGGAAGAAAGAATGATAAAGGATGTATTAAAGAGATATGGTGATACTCTAAATGGAAAAAAACAAGCAGCAGATGAATTAGGTATAAATGTAGCAACGCTTTACAGGAAAATTAATAAATACGAGATTAATCGCAAAATGCAATTATAGTTCGCAAATTGCGATTAGTTTAGAAACATAGCAGATTTGTCTTTTTTTTATATTTTGGACAGATCTTCTATGTTTTTTTTGCAAATTGCGAACAATGGACCTTAGTGATATTTACAGCAAAATAGAAGTTGTCCTGTAAATCCTTTATAAACAGGGAGTGTAAATGAAAAAAATAGAAAAATCACAACTTGGCACGGTACTTGCATTCTAACTAGTTGAAGGAAAAAACGAGGGGGAGTGCAATGAAAATCATAAATAAAATGTTTATGGTGAAATCCGTTCAGACATTATTGAAGACCTGTTTAAATGTAAAGCCTGGAGAAAACCTATTGATTCTAACGGATACAAATACGACAGAAATTGGGGAGGTTTTCGCACTTGTTGGTGAAGGCATGGGAGCAAAAGTGGTGATGACAATCATGAATCCCACTACAAGGCATGGGGATGAACCGCCAAGAATCATTGCAGAGGCAATGAAAGCAGCTGATGCCATCGTTGCCCCGACAACCTTTTCTATTAATCATTCTACTGCCAGAAAAGAAGCCAGTAATGCAGGTGCCAGATTAATATTTATGCCTGATGCTAATGAAGAGGTTTTCTTAGATGGTTCACTGGATATCGATTATTTTGCCCAGAAGAAAATAATCGATAAAGTATCCGCCATTCTTGAAGAAGGAGAACGATTAAGCATCACTACCCGTTTAGGCACGGAAATTTCCATGTCTATAACCGGACGGCATGCCGTACCTCAAACCGGGATTTGTCATGAGCCTGGAAGTATTTCTCCCCCTCCTTGCATTGAAACAGCTGTGGCACCAATAGAAGGAACTACAGAAGGAGTCATGTACATTGATGGGGCGATTGTGCCGGGCAGGGCTTGTGAAGATCCGGTTAAAGTCGTCTTTAGAGAAGGGAAAATCGTCTCCATCGAAGGAAAAGAAGATGCTGAAATGCTTAAGCAAACGCTGGAAAGTTATAATCATCCCAATGTATATTGTGCAGTGGAAATGGGTATCGGCATGAATCCAAAAGCGAAAATTGGCAGAGGAGGCCAGCTGGAGGACGAGGCAGAGTTCGGAACGATGCATATTGGAATTGGCAATGGAATCACATTTGGAAGCAGTATCAGAGCCCCTGGGCATTGTGATTTAGTGATTCGAAAACCGACTATCAAAGTGGATGGGAAAATCCTTATGAAAGACGGAGAACTCTATATAGATTAGGGGGAGGAGGTTTATTTGGGAGAAATAAGTTTAATCGGCGAATCGCTGGCCAGTTTCTTTACATTTAAAATCATGCTTTTGTTTCTTATTGGCACAGTTGCGGGGATGGCAGTAGGTGCACTTCCGGGTCTGACTACTACCATGGGAGTATCCTTGCTGATTTCATTTACCTGGGGGATGGAATGGATAGAAGCAATGGTTTTAATTGTGTCTGTTCATATAGGAGGAACCTATGGCGGATCCACGCCAGCGATCTTCTTAAATATTCCAGGTACGCCTGCCTCCGCTGCAACGGCTATGGATGGTTATCCAATGGCCCAGCGGGGGGAGGGAGGCCTGGCAAGAGGACTTGCTACCTTTCAATCTTTTTTAGGTACTATTCTGGCAGCTGTTTTATTTCTAATAGGGGCGCCGCTTCTTTTGGATATAAGTATGAATTTCGGATCATGGGAGTATTTTCTGCTTGCCATATTTGGAATTATTCTTAGTGCAAACCTAACCGCTGCATCACTATCGAAAGGGCTTATTTCCGGGATATTAGGATTAGCTTTAGCCACTGTAGGAATGGATAAAATCACTGGTGCCCAGCGTTTTACTTTTGGAGAAAGCGCTCTCATGGACGGTTTTAGCCTAATTGCCGTTTTAATTGGAGTATTCGGAATAGCTGAGGTAATCGACTCTATCATGCAGCTGAAGAAGCCTTTAAAAGCGGATAAATTCCAATCTATTATTCCTCCGTGGAAGATGTTGCTGAAGTTTTTGCCAGCCGGCGGAAGATCTTCAATAATTGGAGCATCTATTGGAGCGATTCCAGGTGTTGGAGCAGATGTTGCAGCGTGGGTTTCCTACGATGTGGCCCGCCGAAGAAGCAAGAAGCCTGAGACCTTTGGAAAGGGAAATCCAGAAGGAATCGTTGCTGCAGAAACAGCGAATAACGCATGTGTGCCAGGTACATATATACCCATGTTAATACTTGGCATCCCTGGTGATGCGGTTACGGCAGTAATTATAGGAGGGCTTTTGCTCCACGGATTACAGCCGGGGCCACTTTTACTTACACAAAACCCTGATATATTAAATCAATTTTTCATCATTTTAACGATATCTGCTGCGTTCATGCTGGTATTTGGATTATTTTTCTCTTATTTTTTTCAGAAAATCCTATCTGTTCCCAGAAGTATAGTTTTGCTGATTGTAACAGTATTTAGTGTGGTAGGGACATTTGCGGTAAACAACCGGCCATTTGATATTGGAATTATGTTTCTTTTTGGGATCATCGGTTTTCTTATGCGTAAAGTAGGGCTCGCTGCCCCTCCTCTAGTGTTAGGGTTAATCCTTGGTTTAATGGCGGAACAGAATTTCCGGAGGGCCATGGTTAGTGCGGATTATTCATTCGGGCCATTCTTCACGCGGCCAATTAGTCTTTTCCTGCTGGTCTGTATTGTATTTCTGCTTTTAAATCAAAATGGATTCCTGACAAAACACTTAAAACACTTGTGGGGGAAAATAAAGCCTAAGGGGGCAAACGTATGAAAATAAAAATGATGTGTCTGATTCTATTTTCAGTGGTTCTGATATTAGGTGCCTGTGCAGGCAGCCAGTCAACTCAAAAGGCATCTGGAAACAGCAAGGAAGCAGCCAATGATTACCCTTCTCAGCCTATTGAAATTATAGTCGGTTTTGGTGAGGGAGGCGGTACTGATACGATGGCCCGGACCCTGCAGCCAATCCTACAGGAAGAATTAGGAGAATCCATTGCGGTAAGAAATATGCCTGGAGCCTCCAGTGCATTAGCCCTTGAATATGTTAACGAACAAGAGTCTGACGGACATACCATCCTATTTCAAACAGATCTGGTCCGCGTCTTTCCAACAATGGGCATGACAGATTTAACATACAAGGATTTCGAGCAAATAGGAATTGGTGCAATGGGAATTGCCAATTTTACAGTCAAAGATAAATCTGACCTGAAGACATTTGATGATGTGATTCAGCTATTGAAAGATGGAAGTGCAAAGGTTGGTGTAGCAGCGATTGGGGACCCATGGCACCTCACTCTGGAGATTGTGAATAGTGTTGTGGGTGGAGATGCCGAAATTATCACATACGATTCCGGTTCAAATGCTGCCATGGCTGCGATGAAAGGTGAGGTTGATTTTTCAATCAGCGGTGTAAATGAGGTAGTAGATCTGCTTCGGGCAGGTGATTTACGTTCACTGGCTGTTATGGATAATAAAGCATTTGAAGTAGATGGAATTGAATCAATCCCGCCGGTCACTGACTTTGTTTCTGATTTGGAAAAATATGTACCGGAAGGAACCTGGTGGGGGCCAGCTGTAAAGCACGGAACACCTGAAGAAATTGTCACTAAAATTAGAGATGCATACAACAAAGCAATCAACAGTAAAGAATTTCAGGCTTTTGCAAAGAAAAGGGCGATTGTTCTCACAGATATTGAGGATAGTCAGGAATATACAAAAGAAATCACCGAAAAAACAAGCTGGCTGCTTTGGGAAATTGGTGTTGGAAAACGGTCACCTGAAGAAGTAGGAATTAGCCGGCCAAAAGAGTGATAGAAAGGAGAAAAGATGAGAATAAATAAAGATTATCTTTTGGCGGGAATTGTTTTTGCGATTGGACTCTTTTTCGTAATAGGCAGTTATGATTTCCCGCCAGGAGAACACTTTTTAAATTCATCCCGTTCATTTCCCACGCTCCTCGGCTATAGTTTGATAGGTCTATCAATCTGGCAGCTTATTCAAACGATCAGAAAGAATAAAGAGGAGGAAGGGGAAACAGGTTCTGCCTCCATTCTGGAAGTTAAAAGAGGAATACTGTATCTGCTATTTACAGTTGTTTATATCTTTTTGTTAATACCTTTTATCGGCTTTCTATTTTCTACCTTAATCTTTTTACTCATTGGCATGCTATATTACAAGGAAGTTCGCTGGTATACTGCGACATTAGTATCCATAGGGATGATTGGATTCATCTATGTGGTGTTTGAAAAACTCATGTATATTCGATTACCGTAGAAAAAATCGAAATCGTAAATGATCGAAATAAAAATACTAGTCAGAGAATCAGAATTAAAAATCATTGATGTAAAAGGATATCAAATAATAGATATGGCGGTGATTTATATGAGGATAAAGCAAACAATTGAAAAAGTGCCTGGAGGTCTGATGGTCATCCCTCTGATGCTTGGTGCTTTATTTAATACGATTGATCAGCTCCACATTCCAATTGTAATGAATTTCCTTAAGAGTTTAGGGGTATCGCCGGTGGAAGAAGGAATTTATGAGTTTATGAGAATTGGTGGGTTCTCGGAAGCACTTTTTAAAACTGGAACCCTGACTCTCATTGGCCTGTTCTTATTCTGTGCAGGCAGCCAGATGAATTTGCGGGTAGGCGGAAAGGCCTTAAAGAAAGGAATTCTATTAACTGGAAGCAAGTGTTTGACCGGGATTGCATTCGGTATTTTATTTGGGGTATTTTTTGACCCAATGAACGGTCTGCTGGGATTATCTACTCTGGCTATTATTGCCGCCATGACCAATGGGAATGAAGGAATGTATGCAGTGCTGACAGGACAGTATGGGAATCGGTCAGATGTTGGAGCGATTTCCGTCCTGACTCTGAATGATGGTCCTTTTTTCACCATGCTGGCTTTAGGGATGGTTGGCGTTAATTTTCCTTTAATCGCATTCATCGCGGTCTTGCTGCCAATTGCTTTAGGAATGCTTTTAGGAAATCTGGATGAAGACATACGGGAGTTTTTAAAGCCTGGTGAAACGCTCCTTGTACCATTCTTTGCTTTCTGTCTTGGCGCAGGAATGAACTTCATGAGTTTCTTTAATGCTGAAGCTGTTTGGGGCGGTCTGGCTCTCGGGTTTGCCACAGTCATATTTACAGCATTAACCGGAATCCTGGTTTATAGGATGTTTGGAGAAAAGAGCACAATTGGCCCTGTTGCAGAAGCATCAACAGCAGGGAACGCAGTGGGTACACCTGCTGCGATCGCAGCAGCAGCATCAGTGGCAGCGGGTGCAGGATTGATGACGGTGGAAAAGGCTCAAAGTTTTCAGGAGATTGCCAATTTGGCAACAATCCAAATTTCAATTTCTACTATTACGACTTCAATATTATGCCCGGTAGCCGTTATTTTGTGGGATAAGTATCAACGAAGCAAAGGCATTGATGGACGCCTGGAGGATATACCCAGTAAAGAAATAAGAATCTCTGCAAAGCTTGAACAGGAATCATAGAAGGGTGATGAAAAATTTGGAAAAAATTCATGCTGAGATATCAGATTTTATTTGCACCATTACCATTAAAAACCCGCCAATGAATATTTTGACGAAAGAGTTTCGGCAGGAGTTTGTTCCTTATATGGAGGAGCTTAAAACCTCTTCGGATGTCAGGGTTATTGTCCTTACTGGAGAAGGGGATCGGGCATTTTGCGCAGGAGCCGATTTAAACGAAGAAGGAGAGCTGACACCTGAATCCGTAAGGCACTTCTTAGAAGAAGATTGCAGAATTTACGATATTGTCAATGAAATGCCCCAGCCTGTCATTGCCGCAGTTAATGGCTATGCGTTTGGCGGAGGGTTCGAGCTTGCCTTAGCCTGTGATATCCGGATCATGTCGGAACGTGCGAAGCTATGTGCAGCAGGGGTAAAGGTTGGACTGGTTGTCGGGCCAACCAGGTTAGTAAGACTGCTGGGTGAAGCATATGCCAAAGAAGTGATATTGACAGGCAGAACCATAACAGCTGAGGAAGCATTTCAAAGAGGGCTGGCCAGCAGAGTGGTATCACATGACAAGCTGCTGGCAGAAGCGCAGGAATGGGCACAGCTGATTGCTTCCCGTGCTCCAATCGCAGTCAGACATGCGAAGAACACGATTCAGAAGACCATGGATGCAGAGTGGCAGGAAGCAATGAAACAGGAATTGGATGCGTTTATTGAATGCCAGGATACATGGGATCACAAGCATGCGATTGAATCGTTCTTTAACAAAAAGCCGCCAGTATTTAAAGGGATATAGTTAGTTATAAAAATTGAATCAGGGAGTTGTTTTAAAAATGAAAGAAGCACTAATGTACCCGGCTGCTACTGCACTAGTAAAAGTTCTGGCAGGTGTTAAGAGCGGGGAAAAGGTTGTCATCTTAACAGATTTTTTAACGGATGGAATCACAAAAGTTCTGGCATCTGTTGTTTGTTCACTCGACGCAGAGCCCATCACAATCTCAATGCCGCCAAGGAAAGGGCATGGAGATGCATTGCCGGATGCAGTGGCAGCGGCTATGAAAGAGGCAGATGTGATCATCGCACCGACAACCTATAACATTGCCCATACAAAAGCACGCCATGATGCGCAAAAGGCCGGGGCCCGCGTATTAATCTTACCTGAAGCACATGAAGACATTTTATTAAGCAAGGGGCTGCGTGCTGACTTTGCTGCACTAAGACCTCAAGTTGAGAAACTGGCAGACATATTGACAGATGGAGAATCTGTCCGCATTACAACATCCCTTGGAACAGATTTAAGATTCTCCATCAAAGGCAGGTCAGGCAGAGCCTTAACAGGGTTTGCAAATAGCACGGATGTTTCGGCAGCGCACTGTATAGAATCCAGCATTGCCCCTGTTGAAGGAACCGCTGAAGGTATTTTAGTGGTGGATGGAAGTATTCCGGGAGTTGGTTTAATGGAGACTCCGGTTGAAGTGGTATTTAAGGAAGGAAAGGCCGTTTCGATTACGGGAGGCAGAGAAGCGGAGCAATTCAGGAAAATATTAATGGAGAAGAATGATGAAGAAGGAAATATCTATTTTGCTGGTGAGTTTGGCATAGGCATGAATCCGGAATGTGAATTGGAAAACAGCATGCTAAGTGATGAAGGTGTTTTTGGAACCATCCATATTGCTTTAGGTACGAATGCATATATTGGGGGAACTGTTAAGGCCAAAGGGCATTACGATATGGTCGTGAAGGATCCCCGGGTAGAAATTGACGGCAGACTTATTCTAGACAATCAGGAACTCTATTTAATTGAAGATAAAGCCTTAAATAGACTTTGAGACAGCGGGAATTCATTTTAATAGAAGGAGATGATTTGAATGGGTGCATTGGAAGGCATTAGAGTAATTGACTTGAGCCAGGTCATGGCAGGGCCATATTGCGGTATGCTGCTGGCTGATATGGGTGCTGATGTTATAAAAGTGGAACCGCCAAAAGGTGAGAGTACCAGAAGATGGTCCCCTTATAAGGAAGGGGAGAGCGGTGCGTTTATGGCGATAAATCGCAACAAGCGCAGCATAACGCTTGATTTAAAAAGCAGTGAAGATCAGAAGGTATTTTACAAGTTAATTGAAACTGCAGATATTTTGATAGAAAATTTCCGCCCCGGGGTTGTAAAGCGACTGGGAGTTGACTATGAAACCCTCAATCAGATAAATCCGAAACTCATCTATTGCTCTATTTCCGGATTTGGCCAGTATGGTCCATATTCATCCCGTGGCGGTTATGACTTAATCGCACAGGGAATGACCGGCATTATGAGTGTGACAGGTGAACGGAATGGCAACCCGGTGAAATGCGGACTTCCGATTATCGATTTGGGTTCTGGCCTGTTTTCTGTCTATGGTATTTTATCCGCATTGTATGCAAGGGTTCATTCCAATGAGGGGCAGTATATTGACGCATCTTTATATGATACGGGAATCGCATTGTCGGTTTGGGAAAGCACTCAATATTGGTTTACGGGAGAAACACCTGCACCTACTGGAAGCGGACATCGCTTGTCTGCTCCTTACCAGGCATTTCGTGCCAGTGATGGTTATTTTACTGTTGGTGCAGATACACCGCATCATTGGCCCGTGTTCTGCCAGATCATCGGCAGACCTGAATTCTTATCGGATGACCGATTTGTTGATGATGCCTCCCGAATTCAGCATTTAAATGAATTTGTCAGATTAATTGAAGAGAAAACAGGTCTGAATCCAAGACACTACTGGCTGGAAAAATTCGAAAAAGCGGGGATTCCCGCAGGCCCGATCAATACCTATCCGGAATCTTTAAATGACCAGCACACACTATCCAGAAGAATGGTAGAAGAGGTTGTACACCCTGTTGCCGGGAAAATAAAAGCATTGGGAATTCCTGTAAAACTATCAAAAACACCTGGAAAGGTTGCAAAAGCTGCGCCTGTACTGGGAGAACATAAGGAAGAGATTCTAAAAGAGTTAGGGCTCGTAGCTAAATAACATTTAAATCCTGCTACTCAGTAAGGAGAAGGATATGCATGATTAAACCTTTGAAAGGACGTGTTCCATCCATTCATGCCGAAACCATGATACACGGCTCGGCACAAGTGATAGGAGACGTCAGAATAGCCAAAAATGTGAGTGTATGGCCTCAATCAGTCTTACGGGCAGATGATGATAATTTTATCGAAATTGGTGAAGGAAGCAATATTCAGGACGGGTGTATCTGCCATGTGACATCAGAGGCTCCATTAAGGATAGGGAGAATGGTAACGGTCGGGCATGGTGCCATTTTACATGCCTGTACTGTCGAGGATGGAGCATTGATTGGCATCGGTTCTATAATCTTAGATGGAGCGGTCATTGAAAAAGGAGCACAAGTTGGAGCGGGTGCATTAGTTCCTCCAGGGAAAGTGATCCCAAAAGGCAGCTTAGCTGTTGGAGTTCCTGCCAAAATTGTGCGTGAACTAACAGAGAATGAAAGACATGAACTGGAAAAAAATGCAGAAGAATACATTGAGCTATGGAAACGAGATTATCGTGAAGAGAGTGGGGAGTCATTATGATTAATGAGAATAAAAGTTTAGCAGAAAGAGGCGATCGTGTTCTGCCCCCGGCAGCAAACAGAGTAACGAGGATAGGTGTAACGAAAGCATCTGGCTCAACCATAGAGGATGAAAACGGAAAAAAATATCTCGACTTTGCAAGCGGTGTAGGAGTAAATAATGTTGGACATTGCCATCCCAAGGTAATTGAAGCGGTAAAGCAGCAGCTGGATACGATGATTCATGTGGGCCATAATGTGGCCTACTATCCATCCTATATTCAACTGGCGGAGGAGTTAAACGAATTAACAGGAAAAGAGAAGATGGTGTATTTTTCAAATAGCGGAGCAGAAGCGAATGAGGGAGCAATCAAGTTAGCGAAAAAAGTGACAAAGCGTCCAGCCATATTATCATTCAAAAGGGGGTTCCATGGACGGACACTTGCAGCCACATCGATTACTTTCTCAAGCTCAGCTTATCGTCAGGATTATGAAGGCCTCCTTCCAAGTGTATATGCTTGTGAATATCCATATCCTTTTAGAACCGGCTTAAATTATGAAGAAGAGACGAAACGATGTATTCAAAGCATCAATGAAGTGTTCCAGTATCAAGTGGCTCCATCCCAGGTGGCAGCCATAATCCTTGAACCTGTACAGGGAGAGGGCGGGTATATTGTACCTCCGAAAGAATTTTTGAAACAAATAAGAGAAATATGTGATCAGCATGGGATATTGCTTATTTTTGATGAAGTTCAAACCGGTTTCGGAAGAACGGGGAAAATGTTTGCCTATGAACATTTTGGAGTAGAGCCGGACATCCTTACTTTAGGAAAGGGAATTGCTTCAGGCTTCCCTTTAAGTGCTATCATTGCCAAGAAAGAAATTATGGAGAAATGGGAGCCGGGAACACATGGAGGCACTTATGGCGGAAACCCGGTCTCGTGTGCGGCTGCCCTGGCTTCCATTGAAATTCTAAAACGGGAAGGTATAGATAATGCCCAAACTTTAGGGGGATATCTAAAACAGCAATTATATGATTTGAAATCAGAATTTTCGGTCATCGGTGATGTAAGAGGCCTGGGCTTGATGATCGGCATAGAGTTCATGGATGAAAAATGCCGCCCGGATGCCAGTACAGTAACTTGGCTGAAGAATTTTGCTTTAGAAAACGGAGTCATTCTTTTAACCTGCGGCACGGAGAAGAATGTTTTGCGGTTTATCCCGCCAGTAACGGTATTAAAAGAGGAACTTGATCAGGCAGTTTCTGTACTGAAAGAAGGATTGCAGCAGCTTGCTAAAAAGGAGAACGGTCATGCTATATATTAATGGAGAATGGAAATCTTCCTATAAAAATAAATCGATTACTGTGTATAATCCCGCTACTTTAGAAAAATTCGGTACGGTGGCTTATGGAGGAAAGGAAGAGGCCGAGGAAGCAATCCATGCCGCATCCGCTGCCTTTCAAGACTGGAAGAAAACAAGCGCAGTTGAGAAATCGCAATATCTTAGAAAAATTGCCGATTGTCTAAGAGACAGAGAAGAAGATCTGGCAGTAACCATTACAAAAGAGATGGGCAAACCCCTGAAAGAATCCCTTGGTGAAGTCAAGCTGGCGATTTCCTATATGGATTGGTATGCAGAGGAAGCTAAGCGTATTTATGGAGAGACAATTCCAGCGTCCAGCCGGGATAAGCGCATACTGGTACTGCAGGAGCCGGTTGGAGTGACGGGCGCGGTTACACCATGGAACTTTCCAGCCGCCATGGTTACCCGCAAAATTGCACCAGCGTTAGCTGCCGGATGTCCTGTCATCCTCAAGCCAGCTTCAGCTACGCCTCTAACGGCCGTGAAAATCTTTGAAGCCATTCATCAGGCTGGTCTGCCAAAAGGAGTAGCCAATTTGATTATTGGACCTTCTAATGAGGTTGCCCAAACGTTATTAGACAGCAAGCAGGTGCGAAAACTGACTTTCACAGGTTCAACGGCAGTTGGGAAAAAGCTGATGAGGGACGCATCCAATACAGTCAAAAAAGTTTCAATGGAATTAGGCGGTCATGCCCCTTTTATCGTATTTGAGGATGCTGATTTAGAGAAAGCCGCAGAAGCAGCGGTGGCAAGCAAGTTCAGGAATGCAGGACAAACATGTGTATGCACAAACCGGATTTATGTTCAGAAGGAAGCCGCAGAGGAATTTACCCGCTTGTTTGCAGAAAAGGTAAATCGTCTGCAAATCGGGAATGGCATGGATGATGATACAGATATTGGGCCATTAATTAATAAAGAAAGCCTTGATAAAGTCGTTGAACATGTGGAGGATGCCAAAGAAAAAGGCGGTGTGGTCATTTGCGGCGGATCTCTGGCAGATATGACTGCTAAAGGTGTATTCTATCAGCCTACTGTTATTCAACATGCAAATGAATCGATGAAGATTGCAAGAGAAGAAACATTTGGCCCAGTGGTGCCGATCTTCACCTTCGAAACGGAAGTAGAAGCAATCGAACGGGCAAATCATCCAGAATACGGACTTGCATCTTACTGCTACACTTCTGATTTAAATCGCGCTTTCCGGGTCATGGAATCTCTCGAATATGGCATTATTGGCATTAATGATGCGATGCCGACAACAGCGCAAGCCCCGTTCGGAGGAATGAAGGAAAGCGGTGTAGGAAGGGAAGGCGGCAAGTACGGAATGATGGAGTATCTGGAAGAGAAGTTTGTCTCATTGAATATTGGATAATCAAAGGGGCCATCAGAATGGAATTATTAATGGAGGAAATAAGCAGTATAATACCTTCAGACCAAATTTTAACGAGTTTAGCTGATCGCTATAGTTATAGTTATGATGCTTCATTCGGCAGCTATCTTCCTGAACTGGTCATCCAGGTGAAAAATAAGGAAGAGATTTCTTCACTTTTGAAATTGGCCAATACATTTAATTTCCCGGTATACCCAAGAGGACAGGGGACTTCTTTAAGCGGAGGTCCTCTCCCTGTTAAGGGGGGCATGGTTTTAGACATGTCCCAATGGAATGGTGATTTAAAAATTTATCCGGATGATTTGGTAGCAGTCGTATCACCAGGTGTACTGACAGCGAACATCAATCAGGAAGCAGAAAAGTTTGGACTCATGTACCCCCCTGATCCAAGCAGTGCCCATGTATCAACAATTGGAGGGAATTTAGCGGAAAACTCCGGCGGGCCAAGGGGCTTAAAATATGGGGTAACGAAGGATTATGTTATTGGTTTGGAAGTGATAACACCTGAAGGAGAAATCATCAAAACAGGCGGAAAAACAATTAAGAATGTAACTGGATATGACTTAACGAAATTGATTGTTGGATCGGAAGGAACGCTTGGGATCATTACGGAAGCGACACTGAAATTAGTGCCAAAGCCCCCAGCATCAAAAACCATGATGGCTGTCTTTGATGATCTTGTCCAGTCAGGACAAGCGATTTCAAAAATATTAACTTCCGGCATCCTTCCGGCCAAAATGGAAATAATGGATCAGACTTCCATAATAGCTGTGGAGAACTATCAGCCGCTGGGGCTCCCTATTGATGCAGAAGCCATCCTCTTAATAGAACTTGATGGCCACCCTCTGGCGATTGAAGAAGAAATGAAAAAAATAGAAGAGATTTTTACAGATTTTGAATCTGTGAAAGTGAAAATAGCCGAAAATCAGGATGAAGCACAGAGTTACTGGAAGGCAAGGAAGCTGGTTTCCCCGGCTATTGTCAAAATAAAGCCAACTAAAGTATCTGAAGATGCAACAGTGCCCCGCAGCAAGATTCCCGATATGTTCCAAAAACTAAAAGAAATCCGCGAGAAATATGATATTCATCTAGTCGTGTTTGGACATGCGGGTGACGGAAACCTTCATCCAAATATTATCTGTGATAAAAGGGATACAGAGGAAATGATACGGGTTGAAAAAGCAGTAGAAGAAATCTTTAGAGCTGCTGTTGAACTGGGAGGGACACTCTCGGGTGAACATGGAATTGGAACATTGAAAGCCCCTTTTATGGAAATGGAATTGGGTGCAGCCGGACTTGATATGATGAAACGAATTAAACAAATATGGGACCCGAATAATATTTTAAATCCCGGTAAAATCTTTCCTGAAGAAGGCCAGAAGCTGGTGCTTAGGGAATGAGTGCGGGAGCCGGTCTAAAAGACAGATTACATTATAATGAGACGTTTAATTGTGTCCAATGCGGATATTGCCTGCCGGTTTGCCCCACTTACGAAACGATGAAGAGCGAGGTGCATTCGCCGCGCGGCCGCATAAATCTTGTCAAAATGCTGGCAGAAGACAAAATCAAGGCAGAGGATTTACGGGAACCCATTGAAAAATGCCTGGGATGCCGCGCCTGCGAAACAGCCTGTCCCACCAGCGTACAGTATGGGAAGATTTTAGAAGGAGCAAAAGAAGTTCTAGAATTTGCAGAGCAAAAAACGAGAGCGCAAAAAATAAGTGAATCATTGATTTTTAATCAAATATTTCCATCAAGGAGATGGATGAATACAATCGGTAATCTTTCATGGTTTTATCAAAAGTCCAGGCTGCAAAAAATGGCACAAAGAACAGGAATAACCCAATTGGCCCCGCTTCATCTGGGGAAATTTGAGTCCGTTCTCCCTGATCTTCCATCTCCCGCAGAACGGAAAAACAGGGCCCACCTCTTCAAAGCCATTGGTTCCAGGAAAGTTACTGTTGGATTTATTACCGGCTGTGTAATGGATGCCATCTTCTATGAGACGAATAAGAACACAATCGACCTGCTGACCAAGGCAGGAGCTGACGTACTTATTCCTGTAAATCAGACGTGCTGTGGAGCACTGCATGCCCATGCCGGAAAAATAGGGGATGCTAAAGGTCTTGCCAAAAGAAATATAGAGGCATATGAAAAGGAAGAAGCAGACTATATCGTTAACAATGCTGGAGGATGCGGCGCGACTCTATTGGAATATGGTGAACTACTTAAGGGAGACAGCGAGTGGGAAAGCCGAGCACAAGCTTTTTCTAATAAAGTAAGAGATATTTCACAGGTGCTAACTGAATTAGATGGTTTGAAATTTACAAAGGAAGTGAATGGAACCATAACCTTTCAGCCATCCTGTCATATGGTTAATGTTCAAAAGGTGAGAGATGAGCCATTATCTTTGTTAGAGAAAGTAAAAAGTAAAGGGTACCGTGAAATGAATGACAAAGAACGGTGCTGTGGTTCTGCGGGTATTTATAATATTGTTAACTATGAGGATTCCATGGAAATATTAGATAGTAAAATGAAAAATGCGAAAGGTACAAATGCTTCTATAATTGTAACTTCAAATCCAGGCTGCCTGCTGCAAATGAAATTAGGCATTCAAGGGGAAGGGCTAGAGAAGAGTGTAAGAGCTGTTCATCTTGTGGATTTGCTGGTTGAGGCTGGGGCGGTTTCTAAATAATTTATAAATAATAAAGATGATGAAGCTGCAATGGATTCAACAGTCATCCCCAAATAACCGTCTTTAAACACAAATTTTCATGAAAAATGAGAGTAACATCCGCACAGTGAGAATACTGTGCGGTTTTTTAATTGAAATATACTGGACTGATTTAATGTGTGTGGGGGGGGAGGCCCCTATTTCAATTACATTATTCATCTTAAAGATTGGCTGTTAGCATTAAATATACCTTTGTTTAAATTCTAAACTAGCCTAGTAATTTCCAGTATAGTAAAATTGAATCAATTATATAGATATTAAGATAGGAAGTGTTAGGAAAGCCTGGAAAAAGCGAGAGATCAATGGATGAAACCCTCATAATTCATAAATGAGTTAAGCTTATTATTGGGGGTATGAGCAGTAAATCAAGAAATTTGATAACAATTATAGTCTAAATTATAAAATTAGAAAGGCGGAGAAGTATGATCTTTAAGGAACTAACAATTAAGAATTTTAGGAGTTTCGAGAATGTAAAGTTAGAATTAACAAACCGTAATATAATATTTGGACTTAATGATATTGGAAAAACAAACCTATTAGCCGCAATTCGTTTTTTACTAGATAGTAAATTTAGAAGCAATGGTTTGGTTGATTCAGATTTTTATAACAAAGATATTAACAAAGAAATTAATATTATCCTTAAAATTAACATTTCTGATGATGAAGAAAATGATGATAATAAAAAAATATTCACTATGATGAAAGGGGCTATTCCATCAGAAGCAGAAGATATATATATACAACTTAGGTCTGTATTTGATGGTGAATCCCTAATAGGGCTTCCCAATTTATTTTGGGGAGTAAATAAAGATAATCTAGAAGCTGTCCCAAGTAGTCAGTCATTTTTTGAGCTAGATAAGTATTTTAATGTTGTTTATATTGATTCTTCAATAAAATTAGAAGATACATTTAAAAAATATTCTAGAGAGTTATTTAAAGGTGAATCTAGTATTAGTGAGGAAGAAAGAAATCAACTTAATGTTCATATAAAAAATCTTAATACTAGCGTAGGTCAATTAAATACAATTAAATTATTTGAGAAAGACTTGATTAAAGAATATAAAAAATTTAAAGATGATAAAAACTTTATAGTATCAATTCGATCGGAAGTGGAGTTAAGTAATATTCATAGTAAGCTTAAACCATACATATTAGATGATAAGCTTGAAAATTACCCTACATCAGGTGACGGTAGAAGAAAAATCTTGGCATATACATTACTTACTCTAGAAAATCGGCGAGTAGAAGAGAAAAAAATAAATATTTTTTTAATAGAAGAATTAGAAAATCATTTACATAGATCAATGGAAATTGCACTTTCATATCAAATTTTCAGTGACATAATATTTAAATATTTATTTATGACGACTCACTCTTCTTTACTTATTAGTCAGATGGATGATGTAAATCTTATTAAATTATATAAAGAGAAGAAGGTCACTGGTAAGTCATACATATATAAAGTGCCTCAAGATTATAAAATGCTAAAACAAAAATTAAATCAGAATCTAGCGGAAGCTATATTTGCTGATGTAGTCTTATTAGTAGAAGGTCCCTCAGAAAAAATATTATTTGAAAGGATTCTTAAGGAAAAATGTGAAAGATATGAAAGTTTCGGGGGATATATTCTAGAGGTAGATGGAATTAATTTTATTGAGTACTATAAAGTATTAGATGCATTAGGAATTAAAGTTATTGTAAAAACGGATAATGATTTAAAAAAAGTTAAAGGAAATAAATGCAATCTATTAGGTATAAATAGATGCCAATCACTAATTAATTGTCATAAAAAAAATAATATTAAAATAGATAGTTCTCTTTATGAAAGTAATATTGACTATGTAATTGAAAAAAAGAGATATTTATACGATAAATTACCTGTTACTATAGGTAAACTAAGAAGAAATAGAATTTATTTATCAAGGGTAGATTTAGAAAATGATCTATTTGAAGTGATTCCTGATCTAATGGACAATTTAGCTAGGGAAAGTAATAGTTCAAAGTCTGCAGTGGATTATTTACAGAGTTCTAAACTTATTAATATGATTAAATTAAGTAAACTGATTGACACAGATGGAATTAATAGAATTTATAAAGATGAAAGGTTTGAATGTGTAAAAGCATTGGTGGAATTATGTTACCGTTAGATAAAGATGTGAGAGATCAGATTCTTGTAAATGAGGGCAATATTGTTATAAGTGCAAGTGCGGGTACAGGAAAAACACATACAACAATAAAAAGAATAATTCGAGATATTGAAAAGAATAATAATTATAAAACCTTCGCAGCTATTACTTTCACTCGTAAAGCGGCTAGAGAAATTGT
The DNA here is from genome assembly GCF_059758675.1 of Cytobacillus sp. GQ23. Classification (NCBI taxonomy): domain Bacteria; kingdom Bacillati; phylum Bacillota; class Bacilli; order Caryophanales; family Bacillaceae; genus Cytobacillus; species Cytobacillus sp. GQ23. The sequence continues at coordinate 7,908 of NZ_JCAXER010000008.1, read as the reverse complement.
AAATCGATTAGGAATTAATAAGGGTGGAGGATTTGTGGGAACAAATGATAATTTTATTCTTTCTGAAATTATTCAGCCGTTTATGTATGATTTTTATGGTACTAATTTTAAATTAGAGATTAAGCCGGATTTTAATGACGAAAATCAAATAGCAGATTTCCAAGAAGGTATAAAAAAAATTGAAGAAACACAATTAATGTGTAAATTCAGTGATAATAAAAAAAATTTCGCTTTTCAGTTAGCTTTAACAATTCTAAAAGAATCACATGCAGCAAGGAGGTATTTAAAATCTAAATATTATAGAATTTACATAGATGAATACCAAGATAGTGATATTGATATGCATAAATTATTTATGTATATTTGTGAAGATTTAAGTATCCCATTATTTATAGTTGGGGATACAAAACAATCTATTTATCGTTGGCGTGGAGCTTACAGTGATGGTTTTGAAGAACTCACTTCCAAATCAAGTTTTGAGAAATTTGAATTATGGCACAACTTTAGATCAAATAGGGTTATTCAAAATTATTCAAATGTATTTATGGGAAGTGTAAGACATCACTATCGCCAAACGGATTTCAATGATGAAATAATTGCATTAGAATTTAACACAGATCAAGAAGCCGCTAATTATATCAATGATTGGATAGATAAAAGTAAAAAGTGTGCATTTTTGAACTTTAGCAATAGCAATGCAGAAAAATGGAGTAAACAATTAAATGAAGTCAATCTTCCTTTTGTTTTTATACCTGGATCTCCTTTAGATAATTCTAATCTTGAAAGTGAACATATTTGGGTTGCTAGGTGCATAGCAAATTATGAATTACAAAATAAATATAGCGAATATGACGTAATGGATGAAATTCCGTTGCCGGAGGCTTATAGAATAATGGACTTAAAGAAACTATTATTCAGAATAAAAGATTCACATAATTATTTTGATTTATATGAAGAGAATTGTATAAAATTGTATGAATACTTAGGCTATCGAGATGATAGTGAAAAAATAAAAAGAGAAATAAAAACTTTATTTGAAGTTGTAAATGATAATAGATTTGTACCTACATATAATCAAGAAAGTTATAGCTTAACTTGTGGAACAATCCACTCATCTAAGGGACTTGAATTTGAACAAGTAATAATTAATGCTGGGGACTTTAATATGAGTAGGGATGGTACAATCTTCTTGCACTATGTAGCTATATCGAGGCCAGAGCAAAGACTTTTAATTATTGGAGAACCTTTTTATTTTAAAAGATATATTGGATATATACATGAAGCAGTTAAAAAAACTAAAGATTTAGGGATAGATATTAGTATTGAATCCATTATTAAATTAGTTGAACTAGAAGAAAGGGCTTAACTCCGACTGCGTTAATACGTTATTTAGTGAGGGCACAGGCCCCCTTTTCGGTCGTAACAAAGAGATGACTTGACGAATGAAAAGATATAACTAAGAACTTCAAAGCACATATTGTAATGGTATGCCCTTTTTAGAATAGGGAAATCCAACGATTCGTTTGTTCCTTTGTAGCTGACTTGGTTTTACAAGTATTATCATGGGTTGCGAAGAAGAAAGAACTAAAATAAAGACTCGTCAAGCTGATGGTATGATCTCAGATATATATAATGAATTGTTTTAACCAGTAACAAAGAAAGCTGGAAAATCCTTAGTACAGTTCTAGATCTTAGTAATTTTATCATTTTCAATAAATCTATATACAGGCTCAATAGTGTTTGGAGCTGCATCTGATGGTGGACAACTTTCTGGCAAGTCAGCTTGACTTTTAAAAACCATTATTATATCCTTTCCTTTCTTTTTTATTCGTATACTTTACCCATATGTATAAAAAAGTAATTAATCTATGTCATTAGGAATTGCGTCCTGCTTTCGACAAAACAATACATTAATAACAAAAAAACGCCACCTAGTTTTAACAAAGGTGTTTTCAAGTCGATTTTTTAAAACATGGATTCCTTTGTAAATATTCAATTTTACTAACGTAATAAATTAATATATAAATTATGTTTATAAAAAATCCTTCCCATTAGATTGAAAACAGACTAGGAAACGGATTGAAAATTATTTCACAGCTCTTTTTGAAAAAGGCCTTTATCATTCCATAACTTTTTAGAAGACAGTCTCTAAAGTTCTACATTTTCATGATAAAATAATACTAATAATCAGAACTAAAGCTGAATTTTTTTCTCAGATGAAAGATAGGTGAAGAGTTTTGGAAGGGAAAAATCATAAAAGTTTCGTTGCTTTAATTAATGAGATAGACACGAAGCAACATACACAACGTGATAGAGGAACACTATTCGAACTATTAATTGTTGCATATTTAGAAAATGAACCGATGTATTCTCGTATATACGATAAAATATGGAAATTAAGTGAAGTTCCAGCCGAGTATAATATCCCTAAAAAAGATACAGGTGTAGATTTAGTAGCAAGGAAACGTGAAACTGGCGAATTGGTAGCGATACAATGTAAATATTACTCTGCTGATACGGTCATTAGAAAATCACATATAGATTCGTTTTTAAATGAAGTAGGAAAAAGCTATTACTCAGAAGGAATTATTGTCACGACAACAAATAAATGGAGTACCAATGCAGAAGATGCATTAAAGTATCGAAATAAAACCATTGCACGAGTCTCATTGGCGAATTTACAAGAAAGTAAAATTGATTGGTCTGCATATTCCTTTAATAGCCCTAAACAAGTTAAGCTGCAAAGTAAAAAGACGCCTCGACCTCACCAAGTTCCAGCAATCAATGCCGTAATTGAAGGTTTCAAGAATGCTAACCGTGGAAAGCTAATTATGGCCCCTGGCACAGGGAAAACCTACACTTCCATGGCCATTGCAGAAAAAATGGCCGCTGAAAAAAATGGAGTGTTTAAAGTTCTTTATCTTGTTCCAAGTATTCAATTATTATCTCAAACATTACGAAGTTGGAATGCTGATATTAGTTTTAAGATGGATACCATTGCAGTGTGTTCAGATAGAAAGGTAACAAGAGAAAAAGGAGAGAATGAACTAGAAGATATTGCAGCTGCTGATATTGGATATCCAGCTACTACGAATACGGAAAAATTATTAGAATATCAGGATCGAATTGAAAGAAGTACGGATCAGGGAGAATTCCTGACTGTTTTTTCGACATATCAATCGATTGATGTAATCATAGAGGCTCAGAACAATGGTTTTTATAACTTTGATTTAGTTGTATGCGATGAAGCTCATCGTACAACAGGAGCAACAGAGCATAATAAAGTAGCCTCTGCCTTTACAAAGGTTCATAGCGATGACAATATTAAAGCTACTAAACGTCTCTACCAGACTGCAACACCACGTGTATATGGTGAAGATGCGAAAAAGAAGGCAGAAGAAATGTCTGTTTTGATTGCGGATATGAGTGACCTCGAAATTTATGGCGAAGAATTCTATCGTATTGGATTTGGAGATGCTATTCGCAAGGATATCTTAACTGATTATAAAGTGATGGTTCTAGCTGTTGATGAAGAAGTCATTGCTCGCCGTTTTCAGCAGATGCTTGCACGTGAATCCGAATTAGAATTTGATGACGTAACGAAAATTATAGGTTGTTGGAATGGTCTAGTAAAACGGAAAAGCCACTCAGATGAAACTCTCGGAGAACCAATGAAAAGGGCGATTGCGTTTACAGGCACAATTAAAGATTCGAAATTAATTACAAATATGTTCGCTCAAGTTGTGGATGAATATATTAATGAGATTAATGAGGACATATTCTCTATAGAAATCGAACATGCAGACGGCTCAATGAACGCACTTCAGAAGAACGAGAAAATTTCATGGTTGAAAGCTGATGTTCCAGACCGTACCTGCAGAATCTTATCAAACGCAAGATTTTTAACAGAAGGTGTCGATGTTCCTGATTTGGATGCAGTAATGTTCTTGAAACCACGTAAATCAAAAATTGATATTGCGCAGGCAGTTGGGCGTGTAATGCGTAAAACACCTGGTAAAGATTACGGGTACGTGATTCTACCTATTGGAATTCCATCAGGTTTAGATCCTAATACAGTATTAGATAATAACGAGAAGTACCGTGTGGTCTGGGAAGTATTGAATGCATTACGTTCACTTGATGAGCGCTTTGATTCCACTATCAACAAACTAGAATTAAATAAAAAGAAACCAGAGCAAATCCAAGTTATCGGGGTCGGGGATGCACCTGAAGATAGATTAGTTATACCTGAGCCCCAAGATCGACAATTAGCATGGTCGCTTACAGACGAAGATTGGTCTGAACTCGAACGTGCAATATATGGAAAAATTGTAAAAAAAGTTGGTAATGTACGCTATTGGGAACAATGGTCTGAAGACGTTGCTGAAATTGCACGTAAGCATATGATGCGTATTCGTATCATGTTAGAGGATAAGGACAGTAAAGCATATAGAGAATTTCAGAAATTTGTAGCAAGTCTTCGTCATAATATTAATGATTCTATATCAGATCAACAAGCAATTGAAATGCTTGCTCAGCACCTTATTACAAAACCTGTGTTCGAAGCATTATTTGATTCTTACAGTTTTGTCCATAATAATCCTGTTTCGAAAGCAATGGAATCTCTATTGAGTATCTTGGATGAACAAGGTCTTGTTAAGGAACAGGAAAAATTGCAAGATTTCTATGATAGTGTTCGTGTACGTGCAGAAGGAATCGATAATCTTAAAGCAAAGCAAGATATTATTATTCAACTGTATGATAAATTTTTCAGAGTGGGTTTTAAAGAAACTACAGAACGATTAGGAATTGTCTTTACTCCAGTTGAAGTGGTAGATTTTATTATTCATTCTGTTGATGATGTATTAAAGGAACACTTTGGTAAATCATTAGCAAGTGAAGGGATTAATGTACTTGATCCATTTACTGGAACGGGAACATTTGTTACTCGTTTGTTGCAAAGTGGATTAATACCGAAAGAAGACTTGATTCGCAAATACACCCAGGAAATACATGCTAATGAGATTGTGTTGCTGAGTTACTACATTGCGGCCATAAATATTGAAGAAACATTTCACAACTTAACAAATGGCGATTATATACCATTTGAAGGAATTGTTTTAACTGATACATTCAAAAGCGCAGAACGGAAAGAATCTTTTATGGATGAATTGTTTGATGAAAATAATAAACGGATCAAGAAACAGCAGGAAGATCCAATATTTGCTATAATCGGCAATCCTCCATACAGTGCTAGACAAACTAGTGATAATGACAACAATCAAAATACTAGTTATCCGATTATTGATGAGAAAATAAAAGATACCTATGTAAAACATTCAAGTGTTACTAATAAAAATACACTGTACGATCCACTTGTAAGAGCATTTCGTTGGTCAACAGATAGAATTGGCGATCGAGGTGTAATTGGTTTTGTTACAAACAATGCTTTTATTGATAAGCAGACAACTTCAGGAATTAGAAAGTGTTTTTACGAAGAGTTTAATTACCTTTATGTAATTAATTTGAGGGGTTCAGTAAGAGGGCGTTCAGGTGATGATGCTAAACGTGAAGGACAAAGTGTTTTTGATATTTTAACAGGTGTTGCAATTTGTTTACTTGTTAAAGATGGTTCTGATACACATCAACTTAAATATTTTGATATTGGTGATTATTTATACCGCAAGGAAAAGTTAGGTAAACTATCTAAACTTCAGTCTATTAATAAAGTCGACTGGTCAATTATTATTCCAGATAAAAATAATGACTGGATAAACCAAAGAAACGAAAAATATTCAGAGTTTGTCTCAGTTGATCCTGAGGAAAATGGAATTTTTAAAATGAAGTCCCTAGGTGTGAGTACGAACCGTGATGCTTGGGTATATGGTTTTTCAAAAACGATGGTTAATGATAATGTCATTAAAATGGTTGGGAATGTAAACTCAGAAATCGATCGATTGAAAAACATTGCAGTTAAGGAAGAAAGAATATCTCAATTAAATTCTGACCCTAAGTTTGTAAGTTGGAGTCGGGGACTAAAACAAGTTTTTTCAAAAGGTGAAAAAATAGTATTAGATCCAAATGTACTTAATATTCATGTATATCGTCCTTTTACAAAAAAATGGTTATATTACGATAAAAGTATTATTGAAATGTCTCGGAAGTTTAGAAGAACCTTTGGAGATACTAATAAAGTGATTCTAGTTCCAGGAAATGGTTCAAGGAGAAGTTTCTCGTGTTTAATGGTTGATAGAATTCCAGATCTGAATATTTTAGATGCAGGTGCACAGGGATTTTCATTATATAATAAAGAGATGATTTCAGGTTTGTTTGAAAATGACGATAGGAATATATCAGGAGAAATTTCAAATGAATTTAATTTATCTCCTGATGATTTATTTTATTATACTTACGCAGTACTACATTCTAATGAGTATCGTGAAAAATTTGAAAGTGATTTAAATAAGCAATTACCTCGTATTCCAAAATTGAAAAATGCAGTAAAATTTGTTGGGATTGGTAGGAAACTAGCCGATTTACACCTGAATTATGAATCAGTTCCACCTTATGATGGGGTTATAATTGAAGGTAAGACGAATCCTTCATTTAAAGTTACAAAGATGAAACATCCGAAGAAAGTTCTAGATAAGATTGTATTTAATAATGATATCACGATTACGAACATCCCTGAAAAAGCTTATGAATATGTGGTAAATGGTCGTTCTGCGATTGAATGGATTATCGATCAGTATCAAGTTAAGACTGATAAAAAATCAGGCATCATTGACGATCCAAATGAATATTCTGATGATGAAAAATATATCTTTAACTTGTTACTGTCAGTTATTAATGTCTCTGTTCAAACAGTTGACTTAGTCAAAAGTTTACCTCCTTTAGAAATTGAGGAATAAAGAGAATTAATTGGATGATGTAATTATGTAAACAATTTCAAAGCATACTTCTAAGGTAGTCCTAAAGTATGCTTTTTTATGTTCGTATTATCGTGAATTCCAGAGTCTGTGCTATAAAGGAATGTTGTTAAATATTGTGCGCTGCTTATTAGAGTATTATAGCCCTTGCCTTTAGAAAATAGCTTGTAAGAGGAAAGGACGATGATGAAGATTAAATAAAGTTTTCCACAATAGACAAAATCGTACGTACACATAGGAAATGAACAAGTTGATTATTGAAAATTTATTTATTAAGAAGGTACAGTAGATGAGGATTTCGACAATAAGGCTCTTTACAGCGATAGTAGAGGAGCAGCTTATAAAGATGAATATTTGACTTTAATAAAGAAGCAATCACCAAGAAAGAATTACTGTTGAGAAATTTTATCGTCACTGAAAATGTTCCTGATGATTTATATCATTATGTGAGCTGAAGGGCATTCAATCGAATAGATGGTAGGATACTATGCCTTGAAATTTTCTTCCTGAAGAAAATGCTGCTATAGCTTCATCAAATGATGATATTGAAAGTATAGGAGATATATTGGCTGTTAAAGGTATTAGGGTTTACATCATTGGAACAGATAACCGTTGAATTATTATTTATCCATATAAGATAAACAGGGATAAAAGATATTTTAATGTAGCAGAAGATTATAAAGACAATTTAATGTCACTACTTTTTTAATAATATGTGAAAACATGAGATTTAAGATTTTTAATAAATAATGTAATGTTTACGAACTAAGCAATACAGTCATATATAAGATGGAAGAGAAGGATAAAAACTGTTGAAATAATCATGTATTTTGTGGAATTTCTATGGCACGTGGAGACGTCACATAGATTTCCTATTAAACATAATATGAAATCTTTATAAAATAGTTATTTTTTGAGTTAAGTATCAAAGAGTCTAAAACTACATTGAAACTAATAATTAAAGTAAATTATAAATAGA